>NZIK01000082.1 GCA_002691625.1 Alteromonadaceae bacterium | reverse complement strand
CCAGAAACTGGGATAAGATCGGAAGCGTAGAGCTAAATCCGGAGAATAAAAAAGAAGCAGCTTAACAGCTCAGGCGACAACTACCTTGAAAAACGCCGATAACCAAACCACGAAATTTCTGCCAAACACCTTGGGTTTTCCCTGTGCGAAAATCAAAACATCCTTGCTTTTTGTACTTCACAACCAACATGTATAACAATCAGATACAACGATTAAAGATTAAAATATATACAACACATAAAGGTGTCAACCTGGTTATACAGTAAAAATTAATTTATTTTTGTTAAATCCATGAAAATTATTGACAGCAGATTATCGGTTTAATGGCTGGTGTGATGAGATGAGCAACTCAAAAGGACTTCTGAGGTAATATAGTAGTATTTTAAGAGGTTTAAGATGACATAAAAAAGCCGCTGGGTAGCGGCTTTTTCTGAATCGGGCTTAGTATTCCCACCAGCACTCCTGCCACCAGGCAAGAAATTCTTCGAAGTCGATATACCCATCGTGGTTTTCATCGATAAGTTTAAAACCTTCTTCAACGTGGCTGACTTTGGTTTTAGGTGAAATTACCGTTAATAACTCAATAAATTCCTGCAGGTCGATCTGACCGTTACCATCACGGTCAAAGAAGCTAAAATCTTTTTGAATCGCTTCTACTTTTTCGGGTGTTAATTCAGTAGACACTGTCTGATTCCCTGTCGGTTTCCGGTGAAATGGAGTGTAACCCCAGCTCTACCGAATGTCTACGACTTAACTTGTTTTTGCGCCTGCAAAGCACGTAAACGCTGCTCTTCTGCCTTGGCCTTGCGACGGGCTTCCATCGCATCACGAGCTTCAGTACCAACGTGTTCTTCGTTGCGCTCGCGGGCCAGATTAATTTGCTTCTCCCGTTCACGGAAGCGTTCAATCTGTTCTTCGCTATGCGTACCAAAACAATGCGGGCAGCTTACGCCGCTTTCATATTTATCGCTTTGCTTATCGGCTTCAGTAATAGGTAATCGACAAGCATAGCACTGATCATAAGCACTCTTTTCCAGATCGTGATTAACCGCTACGCGATTATCAAAGACAAAGCAGTCACCTTCCCACATGGTCTCTTCTTTCGGCACATCCTCGAGGTACTGCAGAATTCCGCCCTCAAGGTGATAAACTTCCTCAAAGCCCTGCTCTTTTAAATACGCAGTGGACTTTTCGCAGCGGATCCCACCGGTACAGAACATGGCGACCTTTTTATTTTTCGCCGGGTCGAGGTTTTCTTTCACGTATTCCGGAAATTCACGAAAGGTTTTGGTATTGGGATTCACCGCATTTTTAAAGGTACCGATTTCTATTTCATAATCGTTACGGGTATCAATTAATACCACATCAGGATCGCTGATAAGGGCGTTCCACTCTGCGGGTTTCACATAAGTCCCAACGGTACGACGCGGATCAATGCCTTCCACACCCATGGTGACAATTTCTTTTTTCAGTTTTACTTTTGTACGGTAAAACGGCTGGGTGTCGTGGAAGGATATTTTGTAGGAAATCGGGTTAAAGCGTTCATCGCTATTTAACCAGGCCAGCAGGTTATCTACACCTTGCTGCGTTCCGGAAACGGTGCCGTTAATGCCCTCTGCAGCAAGTAACAGAGTGCCTTTAATTTGATTCGCTTCCATTACATCGGTAAGCGGCTGGCGGATAGCTTTATAATCTTCAAGCGCAACAAACTTGTATAGCGCGCATACAACATACTGACTCATATTTTTAAACCTTTGCGAGTTGGAACGTAAAACCAGAGCAAAAATGCGCGCGGAATATAGCAAAAAAATCGCCAGGCGAAAACCCGAAAGGAGGATTAACCGGCGTTTAAACGGCGATAGCCAGGGAGGCTGGAATGGTATCAGCCAGCAAGGTAGCGTCAGGCTCTCTGATTTGCGACGCTTTTTCACTTACCCAGGCGAGTTGAGTGCGATAAGGGCAATTTTGTTTTACTTCAGGTTCCAGCCGCTTACTGTTGTTATGAAAACTTAACGGATCCGGGCTGATGGCCTGCCACAGGCGAATGTGCTCATTGCTGAATGACCGGCTCAGACCAGACTGCCATTTTAAATAGCTGTCTACGTGTTCGGATGTTGATGCCAGAGGGCTGCGACGGTAGTGATTTAATCTGGCGGGAAAATCCGGATCATCAACCTGTTCCGGGGGTGACGACCACCTGACAGGCTCATCTCCCCTGGCCTCACTGATTGCCAGATATAATGAGAACAACGCAGCACTGCCCCCCACCGCTTTGTTGAGCGGTAGTGAGGAAATGACATTCTGCACATCAAAAGATGTCTGAGTAATGGTATCTGGTTGCAAAATCATTCATAGGTATTAACGACTTACTAGCTTAATCGGCATATACCCATTATCCTTTAGTATATTATCGAACAGTTTCGCATTTAATGGGAGCGGCCTTTGGGAGTGCCCTATCGGGACGTTAATATTCTGATTGTAGAAGATCAGCGTCCCTTCCTTATTTTGCTAAAAGGATTATTAACCAACCTCGGCGCCAAGGATGTCATGACGGCAACCAGTGCCGACCAGGCGATTCGCTTTTGCCGCAACCACAGAGTCGATATTATTGTTTGTGACCTGCATCTCGGCACGAATAAGAAAAACGGCTTTGAGCTATACCAGGAGCTGCAATATCGCAAAATGGTATCTGCCGGCGCGGTATTTTTGCTTATCAGCGCCGATGCCACGCGCCCTATCGTACTTGGTTCACTGGAGCATAAACCTGATGATTACCTGCTGAAACCCTTCTCTCAGGCACAGTTAAAAAGCCGGCTGAATAAATCCTGGCAACGTAAACAGTATTTTTTAAACGTACTGCAGGCAATGAGCAAACAGGAATACGCGGCAGCGATTGAGGCGCTCGATAAACTCAAGGATATGCCTGCTCCTTATAAGCGCCTGGCTTTGGAAATCCGGTTGGAGATCCTGTGGCATGAAAGCCAGTACGCGAAAGCGCTGTCGCTGTTAAACAGTCATTCAGACCAGCTACCCACACAGTGGGCACAACTGGCCCTGGGTAAAACCTATCTGGCCATGCGCAAATTTAGTGATGCTATTCAGTGCGCCAATAAGGTACTGGCACTTAACCAGTTTGATCCCGAAGCGCTGGATATCTTGGCACAGGCAAAATCAGCCTCCCAACACCCGGAAGAAGCGCTGGAAGATATTCGCCGGGCGATTAAAAACTCACCGTATTCACTGCAACGTCAGATCCTAGCCAGTCGTATCGCCAGAGAAAATAATGATTATGAGTTACTCACCGAAGCCACAAAAGCAACCTGGCAATTATCCAAAAACACCATTTTTAAGCAGGTTAATTACTGGTGTAATCATATATCCAGTCTGTTGGATGCGGCAGAAGCGGCAGAAAGTAAAGCCCAGCGCCACCGGTTTCAGCAAGAAGCGCTATTGCAGTTGCAGCGTGCCGGCCATGACGAGGCGCTGACCCGGCTGGAAGAGCCATTCAGCCTGGATATTTTCGATATGATAATGCATGCTCGGGTCGATGCCATTGACGGCAAACTCATTAATGCCAAACGGTCGCTTATGGACAGTCAGATAGCAATCGAAAAACAGTTTGAGTTATATCCGGCCTCGCTGGCGCCCTCAAGCATGCAGTTAATGGTTGACCTTGGCGAATTTGAAGAAGTAAACCAACTTCTGCAAACCCTTGACAGTCAAAATACTGAACTCGACGATAGCAGCCGCTTGCTGGTGCGGTCCATGTCCAAACAGGTGAAAGAAACTGAGCAGCAATACAGCCACATTAACCGCCGCGGTATCCAGTTGTATCAGCAGGAGAAATATGCCGAGGCGAAAGCCGCGTTTAATAGCGCGCTGGAACTTTCACCGGTTAATGCCGGAATTGCGCTAAACTTGTTACAGTGCCTGATTAAGCTGATGACTAATAATGGAAAAGACGACGGCACGATGATCAAAGAGGCTCGCCAGGTGTATAAGATACTGAACCATGCGCCCATGCGGGAGCAACACCAAAGCAAGTTTGATGGTTTACGGGACGAATTGCTGCGCTTGGGCATTGCTACCCTGTAGCCACTGTATTTACCGCTCCTCACAAAGGATAAGATATCATGCAAAAACACAGTTTATTGGTTACTGCAGTTCTGGTTGGCTCAGGCTGGTTATCGGGTTGTGCGAGTCAGTCTAACCTGTGTGAGGATATTCTTGAGGTTAAAGCTCAGGCTCAGCAATGCGAAGTACTACAGAAAGCCATCAGGAATCCTAAAAATCCGCAGATGGCGCTTACTGCCCGACAAAGATATGAAAACGAGTGTGTGAACTTTCGTTATTACCGGGATGATTACGACACTATTTGTAAAGGCGGCGAACAACCTATTGGTCAGCCTGCGCCAAAACCGGTAAACAAGGATAACTAACGGGCTCCGCGGCCCAGTGCAGCCATAACTGAGCCACCGATTACCATCACCGCCCCCAATACAGCCAGCGCACCTAACGGTGGCTGTGTAAAACTGCTGGGATAAAAATACTCAGCCACGGCAACCGAGATAAAGGTAAACACTGGCGCGGTGGCAATCACTGCACTTACCCGCGAGGCATACCATACCCGCATGGCTTCAGTGAAAGCCCCATAAGCCACAAAGGTATTTAAACAACAAAACAACAGCGCCCAGCCTTGTGCTGCGTTCATCTCGGTAATGGCTTGCAAATGTGTAAACGGCAGCAACATCATGCTACCAATAATATAAATGATCAGCGTAAGCTGCATGGCCGACATGGTTTTCATCAGAGACTTCTGACACAACGCGTAGCCGGCCCAGGTCACTGCGGCGATAATAACAAACACCACACCCAGGGTATCTTCGGTTTCTGAAGCAATAATCTGCGGTAAGCGTTGATTGAAAAACAAACCAAGCCCAAGCAGCAACGACGACGCGCCCCATAACTGCAAGCGACTGAATTTTTCTTTGTACAACACGATACCGCCAATCATCAAGGCGAATGGCGCCACCTGCATAAATACCTGCACACTGCCGGGACTGAGATATTTAAGGCTGTGCACGTTAAAGACATAGTTGACCACCAGCATCAG
This sequence comes from Alteromonadaceae bacterium, assembly GCA_002691625.1. Lineage (GTDB taxonomy): Bacteria > Pseudomonadota > Gammaproteobacteria > Enterobacterales > Alteromonadaceae > Alteromonas. The sequence continues at coordinate 2,503 of NZIK01000082.1, read as the reverse complement.
AGTACAGGCGACAGCCAGAATAATAACGGCTTTGGGGTAACGTAAAAAGTTAGGAATGTTGCGACGATAAAACAACCAGCCGCCCACCAGGATGGCAGCTGCTACAAACCGATAAAGGGTGATGGTCTGACTGTCCATAACCTGCAGGCAGATCTTAAGAAACAGGGGTAAAACTCCCCACAGCACTGCGGTAACCAAAGACAAACAAAAGCCATAGAGCGGCCGGTAACTACTTTCCAACTAATCATTACTCATGAGGTATTCAANGTCCTCAATCATATCGTCAATCTTACTGATTAGCTTTCTTTTTTGCTTGTTATCCAGGGTATAGAACAATTCTTCAGCCATTTTGGCATAGGTTCGGGTATTGTCATCCCGCAGTTTCAGATAGGCTTCACTACGAAATTTGTCTGGATGGGTCATCAGCGCAACAAAGTCTTGTTTAAACGTTGGATTAGCCGCGCGATTGTCGATGACTTCCCGGGCCGCCTGCTGGAATTCCTGACGATAGGTCAGCCACAGTGCCCGGGTACTGGTAAACTGTGACGCATAACCTTTNACGATGGCTTTCTGACNNGCATTAAGGCGACCGATGAACTCGCTTACGCCCTCTTCCATATCGTCCAGTCGCTCTTCGGCCTGCTCTTCAGGTGACAACTCCTTAAACTCTTCCAGCGACTCACGGATGTCGTCATTCTCTTCGCGCAATTCTTCAAATAGCGAACTCACCTGTTCGTCGGTTAACTTAGCNGCCATGTCTGCCAGNTCCGGGCTAACGCGATCGCGCAGTCGTTCCCAGTGTTGCCGGCTGTCGAGCAGATGCCTCTCAATTTGCGCAGCATTGAGTTCTTCGCTGTTTAAGTCCGCTTTCAGGCTTTTAAGGTGTTCGATGTACTTGCCAAGCTCTTCACTGCGATGCCAGCTTTGCCAGTCGGCAAAATATTCATCAAACAGTGCTTCCTGATTATCCGATAACGATACGTAATCATCGATATACCAATGAATTAACCAATCCAGATTATTGTAGGTAAACTTTGTCGAACATCCGCTTAGAAAAATGATGATCGCAATCAACAAACCTTTCTTCATTGTCACTTCCTGTCAATTTACACTTGGCACACGTGGTTATACCTGACAATCTATCATTACGTGCTGATGGCTGTTCCCGATCTCCGGGCTTTGTATTTCAGCCCTCTGCCACCAAGCTGACTGTGATTTTACGTGGTATAACAACATAATACTCATACTTGGACTGCAGAAGCGATGATAAATTCACCCTGCGCTATTGGTGTGTTTGTATCAAATTGTAAAGGAACGCTTTATGACCAATAAAAGAATTGCGGTACTGACCTCCGGCGGCGATGCACCGGGGATGAACGCCTGTATTCGGGCAGTTGTAGTAGCCAGTGAAGGCGCAGGCCATACTGTGATTGGCTTTGAACACGGCTTTAATGGCTTNCTGGCCGCTAACTGGCGTAAGCTGGATAGTAAAAAAGTACACAATATTATTCAGCGCGGCGGGACTATTCTGCGCAGCGCCCGCTGCAAGGAGTTCAAACAGGACGTCTCCGCCAAACTGGCCGCTAAACACCTGGATGAGCTTGCCATTGATGCCTTGCTGGTGATTGGTGGTGACGGTTCTTTTCATGGCGCTAAGCACCTGAGTAACTTCTGGGACGGTCAGGTTATTGGCCTGCCCGGCACCATCGACAATGATATTTACGGCACCGATGCCACCATCGGGTATTACACCGCTATCGAAACAGCAATGGACTCGATTGATAAGGTGAGGGATACCGCCGATGCCTTTGAGCGTATTTTNCTNGTTGAGGTAATGGGCCGTCATGCCGGNTTTCTGGGTGCCAGTGCNGCGCTTTCCGGNGCGGCAAACTACGTGATATTACCNGAATTGTTCACCGACANAGAAACTACGCTCAANGATATTCATCAGCAACTCTCTATTCACCGNCAGCGCTATGGGCATGAGAGTTTTATTATTGTACTTACCGAAAACCTGTGGCCTGAGGGGATTGCCAAATTGGGCGTACAGTTGGAAGAGCTTACCGGCGGTGAAGTCCGTCCGGTGATCCTTGGCCATATTCAGCGAGGCGGCTCACCAGTGAGTCAGGATCGAATGCTGGCAACCTTGCTGGGAGTAAACGCGGTACGCTGTGTGGAGCAGAATAAAACCGGCATTATGGTTGGTTTGCAAAACAACCAGCCGGTAGAAATTGAGCTGAGCCAAACCTGGGAAAACCGCAAGGAGCTTGGTGATACTCTGACACAGACCATGGTAACCATGCTCAATGAACGCCATAACGTAAGCGATCAATTTAGACCGTCTTTTCCTCATTGAACTACCCCGTAAAATAGTCCCCGTAGATTTTACTCACGGAGACTTAATCGATGGCAACAAAAAGACGTACACGCGAGCAATGGCAGGTATTGGTTGATAAGCAAGCAGCAAGCGAACTGTCGGTCAGTGAATTTTGTGCACAGCATG
>NZIK01000081.1 GCA_002691625.1 Alteromonadaceae bacterium | reverse complement strand
GACAAACGACCTGACAGGTATTATCCACGAGTGGTAAGGAATAGACCGGCTAAATACCCCTCAAAGAAAAATGCCAGTCAGCTTAACTGACTGGCATTACGCCAGGGCGGGGTTTTAAATAGTTTAGGTAAGCCTGATTAGCTGCGACGACGAGCGACCACAAGACCGCCTAAGGCCAAGGCTAGCAGCAGGGCAGTTTGCGGTGCTGCAACGTCAGCTGCTACACCATCTGTTACGGTTAAACTGCCCTGGTTTATCTCGTATGAGATAGGATCGAAGGTAGCTGAGTCAAAAAAATCAAAGTTCAGCAGGTCTGTTGTATCGAAAGTAAAATCGAACACACCCTCAGCCGTAGCTGTTACGTCAAAACTGAACAGTGAAAATGGCGCTGGGTTAGTATAAGTACCGGCAAATAAGCTGGTCCAGCCCATGGTCACATCACCGGCATTTTCATAAAGTTCAACGTAGGGGTCAAAATTCACATCATCTGACGGCAAATCTGATGCCAGGCTCAGTGAATCAACTAGTAGTGAACTATTGTCGAAGAACACTCTCAGCAAAGCAAAATCAAAAGCTTCAGTCTGGCTGTCAAACTCACCGGTAATATTTACGGTGGTGGTGTCTCCCACGGCAATTTCACTATCGGCAAGGTCTACCGAGATGACCGCTGCCTGGCTGCTAAACGCAACCAGACTGGCCAGGGTTAATAAAAACTTCTTCATTATTTGTTACTCCATTTTCAATTAAGGACGGCAACCACGGCGGGTACACAGCGCGCGCATGGCAACCAGATCACGCATGTTTACGCGACCATCATAGTTAAAGTCATACTCACTGCCCAGCGGCAGGCGGCGTACAATAGCCATCTGGAAGGCACGGATATCAAGCAGATCCACATCGAAGTCACCATCCATGTCGCCTGGCAGTGGCGCCATGTCGAGCTGGTAAGTAGCGACTACCGGGTCATGGTCTGATGCACGGAACACCAGCTCATTGAGGAAGTCGGCAGTTTTATACTCTTCGTTGTAATCCAGAATACTTAGTTCGTCAGCATTGATATGCCACTCGGTAGCATCGACCAACCACTCACCCATAGCGGCATTAACCAACTGGTAGTCGAGGCTGCCAACTAAACCGTCATAGGTATAGCTGTAAGCGGTATCCCCCAGAATGGTGCGCGCCGTATCGGTTAATCCGGCTTCGGTCAGTACCTGAATCGGATCTTCCATACCATAGCTGTTCAAATCACCCAGTACGGTAAATGGCATATCCGGGAAGGTGTCATTCAACCAGACAACAAGAGCCTGTGCGGCACGGGTACGGGTCAGGTTACAATTGCCCTGGCCGGTAGACGTATCGTCATCACCACTGCCACAGCTGGAACCTTTGGATTTAAGGTGGTTAACATCCACAACAATGGTCTGGCGGGTTTCGCTGTGAACAAACGCCTGGGCCAGTGAAGGACGGTTACGTGAATCGTCAAACAGCGGTCCATCGGTATCAACGATACTGTTCGCAGAAGTTAGTAGCTCAGGCGCACCTTCCGGCGTTACTACCGCAGGTTTATAAATAATACCTACTGCAATTTCGTCGGTGCCAATACCGTTACCCACGCTGATGTACTCATAAGTACCAGCGCCCATTTGTGCATTAATCTCAGCAACCAGTTGTGCAATCGCACTGGTGCTGGCATAGCCGTCGTTCTCAATTTCCATTAAGCCGAGCACGTCAGCATCAATAGCGACAATGGCATTAACGATTTTAGCCAGTTGACGCTCGTATTCAGATAAGCTGTCGGCGCCACGGCTGGTTGGGAAGCCAGAGCCGTCACCATTGCCGTTAAACAGATTCAGAACGTTAAAGCTGGCAACCCGCAGGTTTCCGTCGGCAATGACCGGCGCGTCGTTACGCACATTAGTATTTACCACGGTAACGTCAGTGACCGGGCGAATACGGTAAGCGCTGTAGCCATAATCCATAATCCCTTCAACCCGGGTAACACTGTCGCCAGAGCGCAGCGGATTGTATGGACCAACATCACCAATAGACAATAATGGCGCCGCATTGTCAGAACCATCGCGGTTATCGTCGATGATCAACTGGTTACGAGCGTTAAAGTCGGCATAGTCAATGGCTTCCTGACTGCCTGCATCAAACAGTTGAGTCGGGTTGTAGAGACGGCCATTAGAGACCAGAATTTCGCCATAACGAATGAAGCTGTAAGTGTCTGAAATATCCCAGCTGGTGTCGTTCACTACCAGCATGTTCTCTACTGATTCAAAACCGTCGCTGCTGTCCTGAGGCAGACTGATTACCGTTGCTGTCACAGAGCCGGAACCACAGATTGCAGACTCGGTAACCGTGGACAAAATGGTACGACCATATTGTTCTGCCACATTGCCCTGAACACGAATCACATCTGATGCCTGCAGGCCTGAAGTCAGGTCTGCCAATTCAACAAACACACCTTCAGAAGTTAGTGGGTCGGCATCGTGGTCTGCGTCTTCTTCCTGCATAAAGAAACCGCCTAAATCGGGAAATCCCGCCGTAACAACACCTTCTACTATCACGGTTTGTCCGCTTAGAGGTGACGTGTCGGTGCTGCCCTGGACAGCACTGATATAAGTTGCTGAGTCATAACAGGCGCCAAACTCTTCACCCGGTTCGCCAGGATCGCCCGGGTCACCATCACCATAGATACCGAAGTGATCCAGGGTGTTATTCGGGAAGCCTTCCCATTCAACAGACGGGTCAAAGGTATCGTCTGCGTTAGTGTCGCCGGTAGTTACCGAAAGCAGGCGACGCAGGGTATTGTCTTTGGTGCTGGTATCACCCGTGCCCCACTGGGAGCCCGGATCTACGCCGACCTGACCAATAGCATCGATGACTTCGCCGTCTCTGAAGAACACAACCGCGTCGTCGCCGTTAAAGTTTAACGAGGCTTCCTGGTCTGAAACGGCAGGAAGTGGCGCGTCTGCGTCAGGATGAGAAACCACAAATACATCGCCTGGTGCAATACTACCACTTAGGGTAACACTGAATGATGGGCTGTTACCGCCATTTGAGTAAACACTGATCACATAGCTGTGCGCCGACAGATCAACGCTTTGCGAACCAAGGTTGACGATTTCCAGGGCCTTATTATAGCCGCTGCCTTCAGTATATTCAGAGATAAACAGTTCAGGCTGCACAGCAGTAAAGGTTTTATAGGGATAAGGCGTAGTTGCTGTAGCATTGGTGCTCTCGCCGTCTAACGCAGAGCGTCCAGGCAGGATCCAGTCATTAACATTAAAGGATGTGCTGGCCGCAGTATTAGATTTGCGGTATGCCCAGCTATCGGTGTAATCCCATGCTTCATAGTCACCGTTTACATCCGGATCACCGAACACATCGACGACTTCACCGTCACAGAACAATTCAATGGCATCATCACCGTTGATGGATACGCTGCCGCTATTGTAGTCTGGTGTGCTATCAAAAAAGGCGCCAAATTGCGAAGTTTCTGATGCTACGATGATGCGCTCGCCTGCCAGGGCAGAGTCAGCCGGGAAAGTGTATTCCTGTCCATCCGTACCACCACCATTATTGGCGAAACCGATACCACAAACACTAAGGTCGGCGATATCACGAGTCGCGAAGACTTCAACGGCTTTCGGTAATCCGCCACTTAAATCGGCGTCAATGACACCGCTCAGGATAAGCGGGCTAGCGCCGCCGACTGGCGGGTCTTCTGGATCCACCGGTGGTTCTTCAGGGTCGGTAGGTTCGTCATCACAGCTAGCAGCCGGGTACAACAGGTCAACCCATTCCGGATGGTCTACGAATGGATTACGGTTACCCTGATACTCATAAATAGTGTCTGCACGTTGCGCTTCAGATGCATCAACCGGGTCGGCATTATGCCAGGCAATCAGAGTGCACAGTTTACCTAAAGCTGCTTCACCAGGACCGGTAGTGCGGTTAACCAGCACCAAATCAGGAGTGCTGTCACTGCCGGAGCCTTCATAGCGCACATCCATGTATAACATCATGCGCGCTACATCGCCTTTTACTGCATCACGGGGCTCAAAAGAATCGCCGTCAATACGGTTTTCAGGCGCTTCAGAGAGCGGACTGTCGCTGTAATCAAAATCCAGGTTACCCCGAGAGCCGTTTACCGTCACATCTTCAGGGCGCAGGTGATGAATATCGGTATAACCTTCGTAGGAATCACTGCTAAAGCCATGGCTGTTAGGCCATACGTGTTCGCGATTCCAGAAATCGTTATTATTGACGCCAGACTGATTGCTGGTTTTCGGTAGTGAAATACCAGAATAGAACAATACTACGTTGTCGGGGTTCGCCGGATCTTCGTCGGTTTCGGTCAGTGCAGTCCACACTTCGCCGTAGCTCAGTATGGTATGGTCGGCACTGATAACCGTGTTGAGAGCCATTTTGATAAATTCGACCGGCGAGTTGGCGTCGATTTCGGTTTGTACCGGTGCGTAATAGCTAACCGGATCGAAAGTGCTGGCATCGGCCACTTTGTCCAAATCCGGGCAGTTAGTGCAAACGCCGGTCAGATCGCCACCATCGTCACCACCGCCTGTGTCGCCACCACCATTGTGAGCACCTAAATTACTGGTGTCGTCCTGAGCAAACTGTTCCCATTCCAGTGAGACGTCGAAAGCGTCATCAGGATTGATATCACCAGAGGTGACTGAAGCTTTACGCACCAGTGTTTGGTTTTGCGTTCTGACGCCGTTGGATTCCCAGTAACTGCCCGGATCAACACCAAGTTGACCGAAACTATCTACCACAGCGGTGCCATTCACCAGCAGTATGGCATCATCACCATTATAGAAAGAGCTGGTGCTGGTCAGGTCGGTTACAGCCAGAATAGCGGCATCGGCGCCGTCATCAGCTACTACGTATACATCGCCGCCCGCAAGCATGCCAGATAAGGCAATAGTGGTACCTGCGGTGGTGCTGCCATTTGAATAGATTTCCAGACGATAACCTGTCAGGTCAATGGCAGTGTCTGTGGGATTATGAATTTCTATCGCTTTATTGTTTGAGCTGCCTTCTATGTATTCGGAAATAAACAAGTCATCAGCGAGTGCTGAAACCGGTAAACCGAGTACAAGAGGCAACAGGATTTTTGCTTTCATCTGTGTGTTGCTCCTGCTTGATATTTTTGGATTACTGTCCTGAAGTGCAGGTAACACTATAAGTGCTTTGCTACAGAGAAATGACAAGTTTTTGACGGAGCTGTGGAATTGTTGAGCAGCTCTTTTATTAGTGCAGTATCCATGCGCTCTGGCTGGTAGGTAAGAAGGTTAAATTACTTATTTACGGTAAGCTTACCGGCTTAAAATAAGCTTATTTAAGTAAAATAGTACGGTTTTTTGACACCTGGCATACGCTGGCTGCAGCCGTTTGGGTTGAGGTTTTGCAAGCATTTTTGCGCTCTGCCCACGTGCCTGAAAATGGATTCATTAGAGGCAGAGCCCCGGATACCACGACAATTAACCTTGTTTACCAGCGGGTGACTGGGTAATCTGGGACAAATGGCAGTAAGACCATACCCTTAGCGTTTGAACTTTTGACATCAGGACTTAATTGAATCCTGCCTGTATCAGGCGGGAAGTTAATGGAGCCCTTATGCATCGTCGTCGTTTTCTTCAGGGAGCCGCAGGCTCAGGTATTGCAGCAACCCTTGGTGGTTGTGTCACGGCCAACCCCTCTTCTTCTCAGTTACCTTTATCGCCCGCAAGCTTATCATTATCGCTACCGGAACTGGCCCCAATCAATGCTTATCCGGATCGGATTATCAGTACCAACGTTTGTACCCGGCCTTTTCGGGCAACCGGACCACGGATAGAAACCGAAACTGTCGGCAATAAGACACTCATTCATAATTATGGCCACGGCGGCAGTGGCTGGTCGTTATCCTGGGGCACTGCTGCGCTGGCAGAATCACTGATCAATGCCGATAAACAAACGCCGGTGGCCGTTGTAGGCTGTGGAGCCGTAGGGCTAACCACGGCCATTCAGTGTCAGCGGGCAGGCTATAAGGTAACGATTTATGCCAAAGAACAACCGCCATACGTACGTTCCTCTTATGCCACCGGGATCTGGTCGCCGGACTCGCGCATTGTCACTCTGGCTAATGCTCAGCCGTTTGCCGAACGCTGGCAATGGATGGCCAGAATTTCTTACCTGCGTTTTCAAACACTGTTGGGACTGGCGGGTAATCCGGTGGAGTGGACCACTATGTTCCGTCTGGCTGACAAACCCTTTGATGATCATGGCGGGCATAATATTCCGGGCGAACCGGCTTATCCGAATTACCGTAAGGAATTGCTCAGCGACTTAAACCCCAAAGCCCGGGACGTATCGCCATCGCTCAACCCTTTTGCTACTCCGCATGTCAGACAGTTTCCCTTACTGATGTTTAATATCAGCGCTTACTCGCAGTATTTACTCGACCTGTTTTATCGTAGCGGCGGCCAAATCATTGACCGAACCCTGACTTCAATGGCCGATTTTCAGCAATTTGATGAATCTGTCATAGTTAACTGTACCGGCTATGGCGCAAAGGCTTTACTCAATGATGACTCTATTATTCCGGTGCGAGGCCAAACCTGTAAATTAATGCCGCAACCGGAGGTGAAGTATGGCATTCAGTACTTCGACCGGCACACTTCTGTGTATCCGCGTCGCGATGGATTGCTGGTGCAGGCCGGCGCTGAGGGCGATTTTAATAATCCGCTGGCAAATATTGACCCTCAGGAGTCGATAAAGGCAGTAGAACAGCTCGCTGCTATTATGGCAGAGATGAAATGACAGTGAACCTGTAACAAAGAAAGCAACGCTTTTATTGTTACAGGTCAACTGAATCGCCGCTGATGTTTGCATAACATCGCTTACCGGCTTAGCTTTGCTATAGGCTAAAGAGGAGTTGATGTTATGCGGTTATCTATTTCACACCGAAAGCTGGCTGGCGCAGCGGTTGTTATTTCAGCATTGCTGGCAGGCTGCAGCTATAACTTAGCTGATGTCAGAAAAGTCACTTACCCACCTGATTTTAATTATATCGAACCTCAGGATATCAAAACCGATATGGCCAGAATGGCAGCGCAAATTCGACTGCTGGATATTGCTTTGGCGCCGGTGGACAGCAGCGATGCTGCTGCGCGGGAAAAGCAGCGCGAGGCTGTGATGGCGGCGTTGAACAATATTGAAAACATTGCTTCTGGACTGCAAAGTGTGGATGCGGGATCAAATCACCCTTACATGCAGGACTTTATGCGTGATTTTGTGGCTAAGGTCGACAAAGCCCGTGGTGCAGCATCACTGACTGAGCCCCGCTACTATTTTGCCGGCAAGGTTGCTGGTGGTTGCGCGGTGTGCCATCAGGTGAATAGATAAAATCCTCCGACAGGGTTACACGGCTACATATTCACTCAAGTGTGAAATCAGATAATCTTTTAATAACCTTGCCGGTGCACTCAGGCTCGTTCTTCCCGCTGTCAACAGGCTAAGCTGAGCAGAGCCAGCCGTCCAGTCGGGCAGGATACGAACCAGCTGACCAGCGGTCAGCTCCTCTTTACAGGCGTAGGCGGGCAGGGCCACGATCCCAAGGTTATCTTTCGCTGCTTGCTTTAATGTGCTCATATCATCGCTGCACAATGTCGGGGTAAATGGCAATGCCACTTCACTGGCGTCTGCCTGGCGCAGCGTCCACACGGCGTTAGTAGATTGCCAACCTACTTTAAGCGTCCTTCTTTTTAGCAGATCGGCAGGCGTTGCCGGCGCACCCCATTGTTCAATATGGACCGGACTGGCGAATAGCCACCATTCAACCAGGGCTAATGGGCGCTGAATTAAGTCGGAATCGGGCAAAGTATCCATATGGCCGCGGATCACCATATCAACGCCGGTTTCCAGCAAATTCACCGGGGTGTTGGATACATGCTGAGATACAGTTATTTTGAGATTTTCATGCAAGAAGCGGCTCAACAAACCTTGTAGGGCAAATTGCGCCACGCCAACTGAGCAACTGATACTGGCACTGCCAGAAAGCGATTCAGTAGCCATTTTTATAGCCGCTTCCGCCTCTTCCATTTCTGAGATCATACTTCTGGCATGGCGGTAGAAAAGCTGTCCTGCGTCAGTGATATGAAATTGCCTTGAGGTGCGCTGAATCAGCGTTACCTGAAGCCGTTGCTCCAACTGCACAATGTGCCGGCTTAGCCGCGAAGTTGGTACGCCCAGCGCCTGGCCCGCAGCGGAAAAACCTTTTTTCTCCACCACATGCACAAAGTAGTAATAATCATTAAGATCGATCATAACGAGCGCTCCGCGCCAACGAGGTTATTGTTAATCATTCTGAATATGCAATGGTAGCTTCTAATATTGGTTGTATATCGTTTAAATGTTTCATGTTTAGAATGGTATCGTCAAGTATAAGGAGTTCTCACATGTCTCACACAATGTTAAATACCATTCAGTCGCCCCTGAGCGAAGCAGGCTTACAAGTATCAGATGTCAGTAAAGGGCATTATTTCGAAGTGGGCAAAGGATTTTCGGCGCATAGCTTTCGCCATACCGATTATGCGGGCCTCATGGATCCGCTGATAATGGTGGATCATTACACCATGAGTAAGCCTACTTTTGGTGCTCACCCACACGCAGGGCTCGCAGCGGTATCATTGTTATTTGAAGACAGTGAGGGGCAGTTTCGCAACCGTGATTCCATGGGTAATGACTTCGCTTTACTGCCGGGTGATTTGTACTGGTTAACGGCTGCTGGTGGCGCCGTTCACGACGAATCCCCTCGGCCGGGCTCAGTAACCCACGGCTTACAGGTTTTTGTTAACCTGCCTGATAAGATGAAACAGGGCGTGCCAGGTTCGACACTAGTCAGGCGAGGCGACATGCCCGTAATAGAAAATGCCTCCTGCCGGGTCCGAATAGCCATGGGGCAATGTAATGGGGTGGTCGGTACCACCGCGCCACTGGCGGATATGACTATTCTGGAAGGAACCATTAATCCGTCCTCTGTGTTTGCCTTTCAGCCCGAACTGGCACACAACACCTGGCTGTATGCGGTAGAGGGATCACTCGAGGTCGTCTTTGCTAATCGTGCTATTACGCTCAACAAGGGCGAGTCGGTTGCCATCGGCAATATTGACACCCAGCTGAATTTGCATAACCGGCAGTCGGGTAAAGCACGCTTTGCGCTGTTTTCCGGCCGGGCAATAAAAGAGCACTTTATTCAGCAAGGGCCTTTCGCGATGGCTTCCGAGCAGCAAATTATCCAGGCCCGCAAAGATTTTGCCGCCGGTAAATTTGGCCGGGTAGAATAATCAAGAGTGAATATAAGAAGGGCTGCTTCGCTAAGCAATGTTGGAAGTGGACTAAACATGTTCCCCGCAGCTTTGCGCTTGCGGGGGGGGATGCAATGTTTCAGGGTTATTCTTCTTCGCCGGTGGCCCCATCACCGATAAAGTAGGTTCCCCAACCGTCGTAGTGTACCTGATGCTTGTCGGCAATTTGCAGCAGGGCATCAATGTCCGTATCGAGTAGCTCGCGATTTAACTGGCGTTCGGCAATAATGTCGAAACAAAATACCGTGCCACCGTCATCAAGGTATACTTCCTCGGCATCGGTGACTTCAAAGCCGGCCTTGAAGGCATCAACCGCGGCTTTTTCCAGACGATCAAAGTCTTTACAGGCCATGTGATGCTCGATGGTGTAAGTGGCGTCGGCTTCACTGCCGTCGGTCAGCAGCGCATCGATAGTTTCCTGATTGAATTCGTACCATTCGGTACGTTCGTCATATTGAGTCATAATAAAAGCCTGATTAGCAAAAGAGTTGTCTCTTCTTATTTTATCGTGATTTATCGCTTTCGGCGACTTCGTCGTTTAAAGCGGCAAACTTTTTTTCCATTTCGGAATGATAAAAAGCCATCCAACCCTTCGCCGAGCGGCTGGTATCAAGCTGTTGGGGGGGGCTCATGTCGATGATCAGTTCGCCGTTATTCCAGCGGTTCCACTTTATTTTATCGTGCAGGTTGCTGGCGGTAACCATGATCACCGGTGTTTCGGTAGCAATGGCTAAACGAAAAGCACCGACTTTAAAAGGCAGGATCCCGCGGCCATAAGACCTTGTTCCTTCAGGGAAGAACCACACAGACAGGTTATTCTCGGTGATTTTTTTAGCGGTTAACTGCAGCGTGTCCAGGGCTTTAGCGGTGTTTTTACGATCGATCATGATGTTACCGCTCAGCCAGTACATCTGGCCGAAGATGGGGATCCACTTCAGGCTCTTTTTACCAATGGTCACCACCCCCGGAAAAGCGGCTTTACAGATGGTGATAATATCGTAGCTGTTCTGATGGTTGGCCACCACCACATAAGACTTATCGGTATCGAGCCCGGGCGGGCGCCGGATAGTGATTTTGAGGCCCAGTAGTTTGGCTATCTGGCTATACAGCTGGCCGGCGAGATAGACATTATCGCGATGAAACGGTCGGGCCAGGCAGACGATGAGCACCAGTACATTGAGGATTAAAAAAGCCACCAGTACCACTGGAATTCGGATGAGAGCTAACACTTATTTACCTGTTACAAAATTTGGCTTGGGATTATAACGGTTTACATGCGCAGTGCATGTCCGATCAGTCTGTTTTTTAAGATCAGTGCAATGCGCTGTTTGTTGGTACCAGGAGGGTCTAAAAGTATCCAAGATCAAAAATCTCGTGCTATGCTAAATGTCATATAAACATAGTTTTAATGTCGTTTTTCGCCACCGGAACTGTTGAGAAGGCCTGGTGACTGGTTAGCAGTATGAAGCGGCATTTATCATTTGAGTTGTCTAAACAATGCAGACATTTATCCCTGAAGACCTTGAACCCGAGATCCTCACTGATCTGATTGAAGAGATTAATGAGCTATATGAGGCCAGTGAACAAACCTTAATTGAACTGGAACTCAAGCCCGAGGATAACGAACTTCAGCGGGCATTGTTTCGTTCGGTGCATACCATTAAGGGCGACCTTGGGCTGGTAAACTTTTCTCCCATTATTCCGCTATTGCAACATGTTGAGGACTTACTGGATTACCTGCGTAAAGGGCAGGTGGACTACACCAGCATCATGAGCGATCTGGTATTGCTGACTATGGATCGGGTTAAACAGTTTGTTGAAAGCGTTATTGCCACCGGTAAAGCCGAATATGATGGCGTACTGTATCAACAGCTGATAATGGCCATTACGCGCATCACACCGGAGAATCAGCGCGATCACGACAGGCTGCTTGGCGAGGCCGTACTACTGCTTAATCCGGAGCTGGATCAGCCACGTGCTCAGGCCGAGTCAGACAGTCCTGTAGAATCAGAAAAAGCGGCACCGCCGAGTGAGCCCAAGCTGTCTAAAACTGGTGTACCTAAAGATATCAGTGCAGAGAAGCGCCAGGATATTCTGCTCTTCCGCGATCTGATGCAAACCATCGAAAAGCGCTCTGAGGAGTGGGTAGGTAAGGGTGACCGCATAGCCAAACTAGCGTTATATGTAAACGATATTGCGGGTAATCCGATTGAAGAAGATCAGCTCGCCGTTGCCTGTTACGTGCACGACTTTGGCATGGCATTCATGCCATTAAAGCTGCTGCATAAGCAACAGGCTTACACCGATAATGAATTTAACCTGATGCGTTCCCATGTGTATAAAAGCTCCCGCTTGCTGGAACATCTTGATCAGTGGGATATGGCTCGTAAAATTGTGATGCAGCACCACGAGCGTGCCGATGGCAGTGGCTACCCGCTGGGCCTAAAAGATGATGATATCTGTGATGGAGCAAAGTTGCTGGCCATTCTGGATACCTTTGATTCCATGACGCACTGTCAGTCACGCCAGGATAAACCGCAGTACTCCAAAAAACAGGCAGTGGTGGCGTTAAACCGTTATAACCAGAACAAGTTTAATTCCACCTGGCTGAATTACTTTAATCAGGCAATGGCCCGTGTATTAACGCGCTAGCCCGATAAACCCTGAGTCGGAGGAGGCACTTAGCCCGCCGCCTCAGGGCCTGAACTACCCTTCGATATCCAGTTCCTTGAGTTTACGGGTGAGCGTATTACGGCCCCAGCCAAGGCGCTTAGCGGCTTCCTGCTTGTGGCCGTGGGTATAATGCAATGCTCTTTCGAGCATGATTTTTTCAAAGGTCATCAGCGCATCATCGAGGATATTATGCTGACCATCCTTAAGCTGTTTATCGACCCAGACTGACAGTAACTCTGTCCAGTCTCCACTTTGTGGGGCATTCTTTTCTGCGCTGTTATCGGCATGAATTTCCGGCGGTAAATCTGACGGTAAGACTTCCTGACCAGACGCCATAACGGTTAACCAGCGGCAAACGTTCTCCAACTGTCGCACGTTACCGGGCCAGGGCAGTTGCGCCATCACCTTCTCGGCTTCCTTACTCAGTACCTTGGTTTCCACATCCAGCTCTTTGGACGCCCGACGCAAGAAGTGGTGGGCGAGCAGCGGGATGTCTTCACGACGTTCTGATAGCGATGGGATATGGATTCGAATAACGTTTAACCGGTGAAATAAATCTTCACGAAACTTGCCTTCGGCCACCCGTTGTTCAAGATTTTGGTGGGTAGCAGCGATGATCCTGACATCAACGGTGACGGACTGATGGCCGCCTACGCGATAAAACTGGCCATCTGCCAGTACCCGCAGTAGCCGGGTTTGCACATCCAGTGGCATATCACCTATTTCATCCAGAAACAGCGTGCCGCCATTAGCCTGTTCGAAGCGGCCTTGCCGGGCGGTTTGCGCGCCGGTAAAAGCGCCTTTTTCGTGACCGAACAACTCGGACTCAACCAGGTCGGCTGGAATCGCCGCCATGTTCAGCGCAATAAACGGATTTGCGGCCCGCGGGCTGTGGCGGTGCAAAGCGTGCGCTACCAGTTCTTTACCCGTACCGGACTGACCGTTGATCAATACGCTAATTGATGAGCGGGACAAGCGACCAATGGCTCTGAATACTTCCTGCATGGCCGGTGCTTCGCCTATGATCTCAGTGGCCGACTCCTGCTGCGGGACCTGAATGGTCCGTGATTGTTCCCTGGCATGCACCAACGCGCGCTCTACCAGTGTCACCGCTTCGTCAATATCAAACGGCTTGGGCAGGTACTCAAATGCGCCACTTTGGTAAGCGTTTACTGCGCTGTCTAAGTCGGAGTGAGCGGTCATAATGATCACCGGGATCATGGGAGCGATCTGATGCACTTCATTTAGCAGCGTCATGCCGTCCATCTGCGGCATGCGAATGTCTGACACCACCACTTCCGGGTAATGACCTGACTCTAGCTGCAACAGCAAGTCCTGAGGGTTTTCAAAACTACAGCACTCGATATTGGCAGTTTGCAGGGCTTTTTGCAGCACCCACCGGATAGAGCTGTCGTCATCAACAATCCATACAGACTCAGTATTCATTATTGTGACTCCTTACGGTCGATTGGCAGGGATAAGATAAACTCTGTATGGCCGGGACGGCTATCAACTTCAATTTTTCCATCATGGTGATTCACCAGTGTTTGGGCTATGGATAAGCCCAGTCCTGAACCAGAATCTTTGCTGGTTACCAGGGGGTAAAATAACGTGTCCCGAATTTCGCTGGGAATACCCGGGCCATTGTCGATAATTTTAATTTGCGCAGCCAACGGATGTCGGTGGCCGTGAATGGTCAGCTGTCTTTCGATGCGGGTAACCAACCGAATTTGTGGGTTTGGCGTTTTTGAATCCCGCAAAGCCTGAATCGCATTGCGCACGATATTAAGGACCGCTTGTTGGAGCATATCCGGGTCGACTCGTACCTCCGGGATACTGGGATCATAATCACGGGTAATCGCAATCGCCTGAGTGGTATCGGCTTTCATTAAGCTACGCACTTTTTCCAGCGGACGGTGCAGGTTACACCACTCCAGACGGGGCAGTGAGTTAGGCCCAAGTAAACGGTCTACAAGATTACGTAAGCGATCAGACTGCTCAATGATTAGCTGGGTAAACTCTTTTTGCTCGGCAGATTCCAGGGCCTTTTCAAGCAATTGAGCTGCCCCGCGAATGCCCCCTAAAGGGTTTTTAATTTCATGCGCCAGGCCTCGGATCAACTCGCGGGCGGCATAGTGCTGAGCGTGTTGCTGATTTTCCCGCGAAATACGTTTTTGCTGATCGATTTTCTTCACTTCGAACAGCAGCGTGGGGCCATCTTCGGTGCTCAGGTTAGTCACCGTCAGGTCGGCAAGCACCACGCGGTTATCGCGAAAGTACAATTTAATTTCATTTTCGGTGAAATCTTCACCGCGACGAAAAGCGGCGCGGAGTCTGGCCTTATTGATGGTGTTTGGGATAAAGAAATCAGCCAGCGGCTGACCGTAAAGTTGCTTGGTGCCCGTTGCAAACAATGCCTGTCCGGCATGGTTGGCATAAACAATACGCAGTGAGTTATCGATTACAACCAGCACTGTGTTGAGGTTTTCGAGCAAATTATTGGTATCAAACGGCGTGGCGTGCATGCCGGGCTTTCTCCAGTTGCACCAATATGGTGCCTTATTATTTCAGGCTGCTATCAGGCGTGCAATGACTTTCCGATTAAAAGTCTGATTGACCCCCCATGGTGCGCGGGATCCCTAGCGTGCACTGTTATAACCACTTTACTAATTGTTGATTAAACGTGATGCCTGATGCAGATAAAAAGTTTGTGGTGAGGTAGATGCAAGAGTCTTGCCCGTATTGTCTGTGTGGGTAATATAAAATGTGTGGGCCCCGCGGTTGATTCCCTGTAGCTGAAACACCGCGCTGGATTGTTCTTTTACCAGACTATCATTGATGTAGAGTTTAAATTTGCCCTGCTTGTCTGCATTACGCACATTGGCTGCTATGGTCATATTACCGGCGTTATTACGCACGGTGGCCTCGGGTTTAGGGTTAACCACCTCGATAACCGGCTTGGGTTTATCGGCCGTAGCCGATTTTGTGGCTGGCTGGACCGGCTGTGGTGGAGGTACTGGCATACTCACGCGGTTATCCGGACCAAGCTCAACCGGTTCTGCGTTGACCACCGGTTTATCGGTATAGGTGACCGAGCCGTCTTTATTGACAACTTTATAGATTTCCTGAGCGTAGCCTGGCGTACTGCACAAGCTAAGCATTAAAAATAATCTCAGCATGTCTTTGATTGTAGTGATTTACGGGCAAAAAAAAAGCCCGCAGATGCGGGCTTTTGGTATATATCTTAATACAACGTTTTATACGCTGTAGTACATGTCGAACTCAACAGGGTGAGTGGTCATGTTCAGTTTAGTGACTTCTTCCATCTTCAGTTCGATGTAAGCGTCGATCATGTCGTCAGACATTACGCCGCCAGCAGTTAAGAATTCACGGTCACTATCCAGTGCTTCAAGCGCCATTTCCAGCGAGCTTGCAACAGTTGGGATTGCCAGTGCTTCTTCAGCCGGCAGATCGTATAAGTCTTTATCCGCTGCATCACCAGGGTGGATCTTGTTCTTAATACCGTCGATACCCGCCATCAGCATGGCAGTAAATGCCAGATATGGGTTAGCTGTTGGGTCAGGGAAGCGTACTTCGATACGACGCGCTTTATCGCTGGTTACGTAAGGAATACGGATTGAAGCTGAACGGTTACGTGCAGAGTATGCCAGCATTACCGGCGCTTCGAAGCCAGGTACCAGACGCTTGTATGAGTTAGTCGAAGCATTAGCAAAAGCGTTGATCGCGCGAGCGTGCTTGATGATACCGCCAATGTAATAAAGTGCTTCTTCAGAAAGACCTGCATACTTGTCGCCAGCGAAGATGTTTTTGCCATCTTTACCGATAGACTGGTGACAGTGCATACCAGAACCGTTATCACCAACCAGTGGCTTAGGCATGAAAGTCGCTGTCTGACCGTAAGCGTGAGCAACGTTATGAACAACATACTTGTAGATCTGGATTTCGTCAGCTTTAGCAACCATAGTGTTGAACTGACAAGCAATTTCGTTCTGACCAGCAGTCGCTACTTCGTGGTGGTGTGCTTCAACAACCAGACCCATTTCTTCCATTACCAGACACATTGCAGCACGCAGATCGTGCGCAGAATCTACTGGTGGAACCGGGAAGTAACCGCCTTTAACGCCTGGGCGGTGACCCATGTTACCGTCAGCGAATTCTGAACCTGAGTTCCAGGCTGCTTCAGAAGAGTCGATTTTGTACATTGAGCCTGACATATCAGTGTGGAACTTGATGTCGTCAAACAGGAAGAATTCTGGCTCAGGGCCGAATAAAACAGTGTCACCAATACCCGTAGACTTCAGGAACTCTTCAGCACGGCGTGCGATAGAGCGTGGGTCACGGTCGTAACCTTCCATAGTTGAAGGCTCAACGATGTCACAACGGATGTTAACCTGAGTTTCCTCAGCAAACGGGTCAACAACGGCAGTTGCCGCGTCAGGCATTAGGATCATGTCTGATTCGTTGATTCCTTTCCAACCAGCGATTGAAGAGCCATCGAACATCTTACCTTCTTCGAAGAAATCGTCATCTACGCATGATACAGGGATAGAGACGTGTTGCTCTTTACCTTTTGTGTCGGTAAAGCGAAGGTCAACAAACTTGGCTTCGCTTGATTTAATTAATTCTAATGCCTTCTCAATTGACATCGTGTCCTCCAGGTTGTTTCGTAAATTTGATGTTCGGGGAGCCGAATCATCAGGTGGAAAAATCGTAAGCGATATTCATGCCAGCTACTTGTAAAGGCTGAACAACGCAGTATTCCGGGCTGTCGTCAATTAATATAACTTATCATGCACCATTATGGTGATTTTATGTTTTATTTTGGTGCAGAAGGAAGTGTCAGCAAAGCTTTGTTTCCTTCTAGCATTCTTTCACTGCCCGCAGGCTTAATCAACAGATTAATTTTTCTTTAAACCTAAAAAAACATGCGCAATGCAGCGAGAATTTCTGTACAATCCGCGCTCATTTCCTTTTATCTGTACGAGAAAATTGCAAAATCTCTTTGGTGCATCGGCAATGATGCCGCGTGGGAGTTTTTTGCGGGTTGAAATTCAATGAATGTAACTGACATCAATAAGCTAAGAAATATCGCGATCATCGCGCACGTTGACCATGGTAAAACTACTCTGGTAGATAAACTGCTGCAGCAGTCTGGTACTTTAGAAACCAGAGGCGAGGCACAGGAACGCGTGATGGATTCTAACGATATTGAAAAAGAACGTGGTATTACCATCCTGGCGAAAAATACCGCCATCAACTGGAACGATTACCGCATCAATATCGTAGACACTCCCGGACATGCCGATTTCGGTGGTGAGGTTGAGCGCGTTATGTCGATGGCGGACTCGGTACTGCTGCTTGTTGATGCGCAGGAAGGCCCTATGCCGCAAACGCGTTTCGTAACGCAAAAAGCATTTGCTCAGGGCTTAAAGCCGATTGTGGTAATCAACAAAATCGACAAACCCGGTGCACGTCCTGACTGGGTAATGGACCAGGTATTTGATCTGTTTGATAACCTTGGAGCTACGGATGACCAACTGGACTTCCAGGTAGTTTATGCTTCTGCTCTGAATGGTTGGGCGTCAATGGATGCTGATCAAAGTGGTGAAGATATGACGCCATTGTTCCAGATGATCGTGGATCAGGTATCACCACCGGATGCAGACATTAACGGTGCGTTCCAAATGCAAATTTCGCAGCTGGATTACAACTCTTACGTGGGTGTAATCGGTGTTGGCCGTATCAAGCGTGGTAGCGTTAAGATTAACCAGCAAGTCACCATCGTTGGCGCGGATGGCAAGAAACGCAACGGTAAGGTTGGTCTGGTTTATGGTTATCTGGGTCTGCAACGCCACGAAGTAGAATACGCTACCGCTGGCGACATCATCGCTATCAGTGGTCTGGGTGAACTGAAAATTTCAGACACCATTTGTGACGTGAACACTGTTGAAGCGTTGCCGGCACTGAGCGTAGATGAGCCAACGGTTACCATGACGTTCCAGGTAAACACCTCGCCATTCGCTGGTAAAGAGGGTAAATATGTTACGTCGCGTAATATTCTTGAGCGTTTACAAGACGAACTGGTTCATAACGTTGCACTGCGCGTTGAAGAAACCAGTGATCCGGATAAATTCCGCGTCTCCGGGCGTGGTGAATTGCACTTAGGTATCCTGATCGAAAATATGCGCCGTGAAGGTTACGAGCTGGCTGTATCTCGCCCGGAAGTAATTCTGAAAGAAGAAGACGGCCAGNTNNTGGANCCGTTTGAAACGCTGACNATCGACTGTGAAGAGCAGCANCAGGGCTCNATCATGGAGCAACTGGGTCTGCGTAANGCNGAAATGACCGACATGTCACCNGATGGTAAAGGTCGTGTACGTATCGACTTTATGATCCCCAGCCGTGGCTTNATTGGTTTCCAGACTGACTTTATGACNCTGACNTCAGGTTCAGGNTTACTGTACCATNCATTCGACCACTACGGCCCGCACAAAGGCGGCGTAATTGGTAAGCGTAAGAATGGTGTACTGATTGCTAACGCTAACGGTAAAGCNCTGACNAACGCCCTGTTTAANCTGCAGGAACGTGGNCGTCTGTTTATCGGACACGGTGTTGAAGTNTACGAAGGGATGGTTATNGGTATTCACAGCCGTGACAACGACCTGACNGTAAACGCGTTAAAAGGCAANCAGCTGACTAACGTTCGTGCNTCNGGTACCGACGAAGCTCAAACCCTGGTNCCACCGGTGAANATGTCNCTGGANCAGGCGCTTGAGTTNATCGACGAAGACGAACTGGTAGANGTNACGCCAGAAAGCATTCGTATTCGTAAGAAGCTGCTGACCGAAAACGATCGTAAGCGGGCATCACGCGCGCCGAANTAATTCACTGCTTGCAAGTGAAACGTTGAATGGTTCAAGTAAAAAGGCCGGTTGTTAACACAANCGGCCTTTTTCTATTANAATNATAGTCTGACTATTTATTCACAGACGGNTCATGCAACCACTTAATATCGCTGTNATTGACGANGACGAAATCACNCTCGANCTCATNGTGGATGTANTGGAGTCTGAGTTGCCGGTAAATGTTGTTAGCTTTTCNAACAGTGCATTGGCGCGTGAATTCCTGCTTAAACAAACATCCGATTCACTCGACATGGTAATTAGTGATATGGTGATGCCCGGATTNGATGGGCTGGCCTTACTGCGGGACGTTCGATCGGCAGATTTAATGTTTCCCTTTATCTTTATGACCGCTTACGAATCCAGACAAACCAAATTGCTTGCCCGTCAATTAGGTGCGGTTGCCTATCTGGTAAAGCCCATTGTGCGCAAAAAGCTGGTGAGTCTGATCAAGCAAACTATGTCGTCATATGCAAAATAGTGGNGTATGCCGCTTACTCCGAATTAAAAGGTAGCAACATTGAGTCAATTTGATAATACCCCCGATCGTCGTNACTTCTGGTCTTTCAAATGGCAAAAATACGCGGGGCAGGACGTGATCCCNTGTTGGGTNGCCGATACCGAATTTCGCTGTGCNNAGCCNATTCTTGAGGCGNTTCAGAAACAAACCGAGTACGGCAATTTAGGCTACTCACTGCCNGCTCAGCATCAGCCGGCTAATCAGGCCGTGGTNCGCTGGCTTAAAGANAAGCACGACTGGGCCATCGANGCCGACTGGATNGTCTGGACTCCNGGCGTGGTACCAGCNTTNAATGTGGCCATTAAGGCCTATTGNNAGCCGGGTGATAAGGTGCTTATCCAAACGCCTAATTACCCGCCNTTNCTGGCAGCGCCGGGCNTGAATAACACNCAGCGGNTAGANATTCCCACCAAACTGGAAGCCGGACGCTGGACCATTGATCTGGCTGCGCTGGAAGAACATGCCGCCGATCCGCTGTGTAAGCTGATCATTCTGTGTAACCCGATGAATCCGGTGGGCTCAGTAATGACTCAGGCAGAGATAGATGCCATTGCAGGAATTTGTGCTCGTCATAACGTGGCATTGTGTTCTGATGAGATCCATTGCGATCTGATCCTGGAAGAGGGCGTACGTCATATTCCTGCCGGACGTGTTGAGCAACTGGCTAACCGCAGTGTGACCCTGATGGCGGCCAGTAAAACCTTTAATNTGGCCGGCCTCGGTACCTCTTTTGCGATTATTCCGGATGCTTCTTTACGGCGTAAATTTACTCAGAGTGCAGCGGGTATAGTGCCGTGGGCAAATGTGATGGGGCTGGTAGCCACCGAGGCTGCCTTTACGCAGTGTGACGACTGGCTGGCAGAACAGATTGCTTATCTGCGTGGTAACCGCGATTACCTGGTAGAGCGTATCAACGCCATTGACGGACTCGAGGTAGTGTTATCAGAGGCCACCTTCCTGGCCTGGATAGATGCAACCAGTCTGGGTGTTGAAGATGTGCTTAAATGGTGTGAGAGCAAAGGTGTCGGGCCATCTCCGGGCCGTGACTTTGGTGAGCCAGGATTCTTCCGGATCAACTTTGGCTGCAGCCGCGCCATGCTGAAAGATATTCTCGACCGACTGAGCAGCTAGTTTAGCTTAGCGGGAATATGTTACCGGGGCCTGATAGCTATCTGGGCCCCATTCCTTACATAAATTTTTGCCAGCTTAGCCAGCCAATTAAGCCCACCACAGCCAGTCCTGCTACATTGGCACTCCAGTGGTTTTTTAACAACCCTAACTGCGAGTGGCGATTCATCATAAATAACAGCAGCAGTGCAATAACAGGTAACAACAAGCCATTCGCCGCCTGGGCAAACATAATTGCCATCAGAGGCTTCGTACCGCTTAAAGTAAACCCGACACCGATAAGAATAATGCTCAGCCAGACCGCCCTGAACCATATACCACGCATGTCTGATGGTTTGTTTAATGCCCCGGTTACGGCATACGCGGCCGCAAGGGGCGCGGTAATCGCACTGGTTAAGCCCGCGGCAAACATCCCCAGGGCAAAAAACAGTTCGGCGAAGTCACCCAGCAGCGGCGCTAATTGTTTGGCCAGATTACCGGCATTCAGCACCTCAGCCTGTCCGTAAAATGCCTGCATGGCGGTGGCCATAATAAACAGCGTTATCAGACCGCCGACGCCAATGGCCAGCGCCGACTGGCGACGATAGTAGCCGGCAGGCTGAGAGCCTTCCTGTTCGTTTTGCGCCACCAGACTGGCATGCAGAAACAGGTTATAGGGCACAATGGTGGTGCCGATGAGGGCCAGAATGGTGGTTATGCTGTCCATGGAGGCCACCGGCGCGAACAACTGGCCGGCCATTGCTGCCCAGTCTGGTTCACTCACCGCAAAGGTAACAACAAATACCATGGCCATAATCGCAACGAGCATCACCAGTACGGTTTCGATTAGCTTGTAGT
The DNA here is from genome assembly GCA_002691625.1 of Alteromonadaceae bacterium. Taxonomy (GTDB): domain Bacteria; phylum Pseudomonadota; class Gammaproteobacteria; order Enterobacterales; family Alteromonadaceae; genus Alteromonas. Next base: position 38,979 of record NZIK01000081.1, on the reverse strand, counting down.
GGCCGCTCCACAGTAGCACGATGGCTATACCGCCGAGCACACAGCTCCAGGCCGGGATGCCAATGCCGGCAATACTATTCAGGCCGATGGCGGCACCAGTCAGGTTTCCTGATTCATAGGCCGCATTACCAATGCCAATAGCGCCGACAACCAGCAATGACAACAGCACACGGATATACGGATTAGCAATCTGAGTTCTTAACGCTTCGCTCATACCTGAGCGTGTGGCATAGCCTAGTCTTACCGCCATGTCCTGCAGAATAATCGTGGCCAGTACAGAAAATACCAGGGCCCAGACCAGATGAAAGCCAAAATTAGCGCCAGCGAGACTTGCAGTGGATACTGTGCCGGGGCCAATAAAAGCGGCTGCGACAATAAATCCTGACTTTGTTCGACCCTTTGACATGTTACACTCTGTATTATAGTTAGTAATAAATCAGGTGGTATGTACACCAAACGTAATGGTATGGATGGTTAACCATTACAACCGGTGGTTATCAGGCATCATAGAGGAATCTCACGGTGAGCGACAGAAGCGAATACCAAAAGCTGGCAATGGCGGCCGTACTGCCGGAGCAATCTTACCTGCAAGGGCTCATTTTTGGCGTTGCCGCCTGCCCGGAAATCCCCATGCCAGAGCAGTGGATGCCCTGGGTGATCCGGGCCGATGCGAATACTGCTATCAGCAAGCAACAGGCCGATGAGCTGGCCGATTATCTGATGGGCCAGTTACGGGATACGCTGGACAGCATGCGTAAAGAGGAGCGTTTACTGCCTGAAGCGTATCAATGGCGCGGCAACGGGTTGCAGCATGACGAGTTGCAACAGTGGCTGAAAGGCCTGCTAACGGCCCATCAGCAGTTGGAGAAACAATGGCAACAAGCCTGGCAACTCAGTGAGCAAACTTTGGATTTGCCAGCGCTGTCCGGCCGGCTCAACCGCTGTTTAAAGCTTTTTCCTACGCTGGCCGATCCGCAATCGAGATTACAACAAACACCGCCTGAGAAGCGGCAGGAGCTGGCCGACGGCCTGCCTCGTCTGGCAGCCAGTTTGCCGCCAATGTTAAGGGAATACGTAGCGATCAGCGGTGAATTAGTGCAGGTTCTGCCTAATCAGTTTGAGGTGGTCCCGAAGACAACCTGAGATTAGCGCTTAGCGGACTTTCTGATTATTACGGTACTGGAGTTGTTCGCGAAACTTAACCACGTATCGATCAAGTTCCATCTTTGCCTCGTCGTAAGCTGATTGGCGTTCAGAAGACGCAGGCTCATCCATCAGGGCGCGAAAGGCAATGTCGGTCTTATGCAGAAGTTCCTTTAGCAGCTGATTGTTTACATCCATTTAAATTGGTCCTTTAAAACACCACGACTTCCATTTGGGTGTGTGGGCTAGCAGGGCTTAATACCGTTTTGCCCTAGATAAATTTTACCACTGCCAGTAATACCACGGCGAGCAAAATCAGTACAGGTGCTTCATTTAAAATACGGAAATAGCGCGACGAATGCGTGATTTTATCGGCTGCAAATCGTTTAACCAGCGACCACAGATAAAAGTGATAAACGTACAGCAGAGCCACCAGCACTATCTTTATATGCAACCAGGTCGATGCGGCAAACCATGCATAGCCATAAGTGTAGATGAGAGCCAGGCCAAATACCAAGGTTAACAGCGCGAAAGGGGTAACAAACAGCCACAGGCGGCGTTCCATCACTTTAAACTGGTCTTTAACTGCCTGTTCATTGGTTTCAGCATGGTAAACAAACAAGCGGGGTAAGTAAAAGATACCGGCAAACCAGGCCACCATAAAAAAAATGTGCAGGGCTTTTAACCACAGTATTGTCATTGTTTTTTCTCTTATTAAAACTGGGCGCGTTGCAGAAAACTCTGCAACCGGTTCCAGGTAATTACACCGGTGAGTTTGGCCGGATCATCCTCAAAAATATACACCGCCCCGGAGCGGGTACTTTTCAGCAGTTCATAGACTTCCGCCAGGGTCGCCTGGGCTGATACCCCCTGCATAGCCTGATAGCTAATGGGGTGAGCGTGGCGATCCAAACTGACATCATAATGTACCCAGGAGTAGTTAATATCCTGTTCAAAGCGTTTTTGCTGTATAACCGTTTGGGTCGGATTATTCGACAGCACTTTTTCCAGTGCCGTTTCCGGTGCATCATAAAAGAGCTTAAAGTCCCTCTCCATGGCCGCCAGTACGCCGGTTTTCTCCAGTGCCTCGCGAATCGAGGTAATGGCATAGGGCAGCTTCTGGAAATCCAGCTGCTGAATAAAAATAGAGCGGTTACCTAAAAACTGCGTGGCAGTAACGTAAGCCGGCACAATCACTAATATAGCGGGTAAGATGATCTCCGGTCGGTAAGATAACTCCATTACCGCCGACAGCGCGGCCAGCGGCGCGTGTAGTACCGCAGTAAGCATACCGGCTATGCCAAGCAGGGCAAAGCTGGAGGTAAAGTCTTCAAGCGGTAACCAGTGTGCCACAGGCAGCAACAAAACAGCACCAGACAACATACCCAGTACCATTACCGGACCAATAATACCGCCCGGGATACCAAGGCCAATGGCAAAGGTGGCCAGCAGGAATTTCATTAACAGAATTTCAAGCAGGATCAGCGCCGTTGGGTGGGTAGAGAACAGCGCGTTGACGTCTTCGAAACTGGCGCCGAGAGCTTCGGGTAGTAAGGCACCGCCAATAGCCGTTAGGAGCCCGGCGAGTAACAACCGCCACACCATGGAAACCTTTCGAAAGGCTCTCATCACTGACATCAACAACTGATTAAACAGAGTAGCCAGCACGCCAAGCAAACAGCCAAATACAATCAGGTAAAGATACAGCCACTGACTGAATGATGAAAAAGAAAAGTAGGCCAGCTCGTTGCCTTCACCAAACACGATCCGGGTGATCACCGAGCCACAGGCGGCCGCCAGCATTACTGGCACAAAAACGTGGATTTTATATTCTCTTAATACCACTTCCATCACGAAAATCACTGCTGCAAAGGGCGTATTAAACGAGGCTGATATGCCTGCTGCAATGCCGCAACCAGCCAGGGTACGAATGCTGTTCTGAGGCAATTTAAGCGCCTGACCAAACAAACTGCTGCCAGCCGCACCGAGATGAACGGATGGCCCTTCCCGGCCAACCACAAAACCACCCGCCAGGGCCAGCATCCCGCCAAAAAACTGATTCACCGTAGTGCGCCAGGGGATATGGCCGTAATGTTGCTTTACGCGGTGAATGACAAAAGGAATGCCGAGCCGGTAGTGCTTAAAGCCGGTCAGAAAAGCAATTAGCAGAATAACCACTACGGCTGAAATAGGCATGACTACCCACACCCATTTAGCGCTCAACCCCCACTGCTGTAACAGACTAACGCCGGAGGTTTGTAACCAGTCTATGCCTAAACGAAACAATACAATAAGCAGCGCTGACGTAACACCGGCGATGATCCCCAGCAAGCATACCTGAACGGAGGTGCGGGGGTGAGCCAGTTCTTGTCGCAGTGCGCGCAATTGCATAAATTAGGAAAGCCGGTAAGGAATAACTAAATAGTATCACAAGTAGTTGGTTTGCAAAGTAATGGTCTGCCAATGGCGGGCATAAACCGAGGAATATTTGAATAATTGCGGTAAAACGGGCAAAGTTCGGTTTTTAGCTCCACAGTGATTGCCATGCACTTATCTGAAATACCTCAGAAGCTGGGTCAGACCCGCACCGTCCTGCTGTTAGGCGCCAGTCTGCTGGCCATGCTGGTATTCGGGATGTTTCTTGCCAACGCGGACCGTAGCCAGTTAGCTGATGAAACCCGGCAACTGCAACACTCCATCCGCAACCTGCAAACAGAGAATGAACAGCTCCAGACCCAGGCTAATCAACTGGATGTAAAGCTGGAACTGGCTGAAATGCGTGCCGAGCAACTAAAACAGGAAGTGGTGCGTTTGGAAGAAGTGGTGTTTAATCTGCAAAAAGATAAGGCGTTTTATCAGCATGTGGTAGCGCCTGAAACCACTCAGGACGGCTTTTTTATTGATGGTTTGGAACTCTTTGAGACCACAGCGGACGGCTATTTTAAAGCGACCATGGTGTTACTGCAGCAACGCGCAGTCAGCGCTATTGTTCGTGGCGATCTTAAAGTTGCGGTTACCGGCATTCAGAATGGTAAACATCGCATTCTTACCTCTGATGACAATGAGATTTTGCCTGAAGGCAATGTGAGTTACGGGTTTAAATATTTCCAGCCAGTCACCTTATACCTGCAACTGCCGGAAAACTTCGAACCTGAAAGCATCGAGTTTACCACAACGGTTTATCAGTATAAGCGGCGCCGGGGTGACTATCAGCGCAGCTACAACTGGCAGGAAATACTGGTAGCCGACCAGTAAGACAAACCAATCTCTTCGGTTAGTAAAGTTACATCCAGCCGGGTTTTTTCACCTCGACTTCATACAATACCCTTTCAATCAGCGGTGCGGCAAAGTCGGTAGCCACGAAGGGGACTTTAACTCTGCCACTGGCCAGCACAAAACCTAAGGTGCTGAGCCGGCGACGGCGCATAAACAGGCTTTGTCTGACCTCTACCTGTTGCACCTTAGCCAGCGGGAAGCACCAGTAATCGATGCCGATAATGCCTTTGCGAACATAAATATAGTTTGCGTCACAGGCAATTCCCCAGCGCTGCCAGCGAAGGTATGTCAGCGTTACCAAAGCACTTAAAATCAGCAGCGTCGGCCATGCGCCTGCTGCGTCCAGTACCTTAAAACTGACGAGTCCCGTCAGGGCGGTAAGGGGCAGAATCCACAGCATCAACTGGCGCCAGAAGTAGCGTTGGTGAATCGGCTCGAAATTCATATGGCGGGCCTGCTGCGCTGAAAAGACATTGCTGGTAAGCTCATCTGATTCGGCAACGGTCACTGAGGGCACCAGCAGTTTGTGGGTTGCCTTGAGTTCGTTGGGGTTGGTTCGGCCGGTGACATTTTGTTCAAAGTAAAGGTTTACCCGGCCGAGTAGTCGGTCGAGCCAGTCTTGTTGCTGACGGGCAATCTGCACCCGCGAGCGTTTCATACTGACTTCCTGACGGTTCAGCAAACCACTGTTGCGAATGTATTTATCCCCTTGTCGGGTGAGGCGGTAGCCATAAAACATCAGCACACTGCCTCCGATTGAAAAAAGCGCCATCAGGATCAGCAGTACAATGGCAATCAATACGCTCATTACCCCCACGTACCATAATGCCACCACCTGCTCGCCAAGCCAGGCTTCTGCCTGAGGGCGCAGGACATTCATCTGGCGAAAAATAAACCCGGAGATTTGTTCATAGAAAGGCGCCAGGGTGCCGAGCACAATCCATACCCGGTTATTGGTAATGCCATGCAAAATAAGGTCGCGAATGGAGCGTTCATTAAGTAGCTTTTCGTCGGTGGCAGTTGAGGATGGTGATTCTTCTGTAGTGGTTGCCGATTGCTGGCGATGTGCGCGCATTACTGTTTCTTTAACAAACTGCGCGTAGGCTGAGGTCACCCCGGCAAAGTGGGCTTCCTGTTTAGCCGAGCCAGCCGTGTCCAGGGTGACGATACGTAAATCATTAAAGCGAAAATAAAAGGGCTGATCGAACTTCACATTCTGGATCCGCTCATAGGGCAGATCGGTAAAAGTGCGGTCCAGCACACCAGAACGGATGGCAATACCTTTATCCGTCACCGTAAACTGAAAGAAGTAATATTTGAGTACCGACGAAATGGCCCAGCCCCCACCCATCGCCAGTAGCAATAGAGGGAAGTACTCAGAGTCAATCAGTTTATGACCGCCCACCACGTAGGCAGGCACAATATAAATGGCGAAACTGACCGACTGCCTAAGCTGCATGAACAAGAAATGTAAAATCGACCAGGGCGATAACCGTTGCCACTCAGTTGCTGTTGTCTGTACAGACTCTGTTGAGGTTGTCACGACTAATCCCGAGTGAGGTCTGAATGGTTTAATACAAACTGGCGCATCTTCTCGGCCGTCTCTTCGGACAGTCCCGGAATAGCCAGCGTATGGTCGCTGCCACCGGCAGAATAGACTTTCAGTGTTGCCAATCCGGCCAGACGCTCCAGAGGGCCCCGTTGAATATCAATATGCTGGATCCGTAACATAGGCTGGCAGATGACCTTTTTAAAAATCAGTCCTTTAAACAGGACTATGTCCTGCTCTCGCAGGGTGTAATAAATCAGTCGGTCGGCAAAATAGTGGTAAGTAAATATCAGGCTACCAAGCAGGGCAGTGATCGCAGCAGCAACGCCAAGAGAAAATTCCAGTTTTACCGGCAGAGTAAACCAGGGCTGGTAAGCTACAATCAGCAATACCGTAAACACCAACAATGAAAAAACCAACGTCACCATCAGGTTCAGTTTGCGGTAACCGGGTGAAACCGGTTCGCTTGGCAGTTCACCCAGACAGGGCAGCTCCTGTGAATATAGCGGATGATTAGTGACTGAAGGATGTTCCATAGTAGTAACGTTACTTAACCGGGATTGACGTAGCTCTACTATACCACCGCCGAAAAGCGGTGAAATATCCGTGCCGGGTTAAATTGTTACGGAGTTTGTCGTAGGGCGTTGCGGCTGGCCTCAAAAGGCGCCGGGTAGTCGATTTCGCTGAGGATAGCCTCGCCGGGAAGACAGTTTGCGTCCGCATGTTGCAGGAGATCCTGGCGCACTTCGCAAAACAGCACATCCAGCGCAAAACGGTTATTGCCGTATAAACCGCGATGCAGCATAGACGCATCGAAAATCAGTAAGTCACCGGCGTTTAATGGTATTTGCTGACCACGGGGTAAGTCGTAATATGACTCATGGCCATTACGAGCCAGCCGGACGTCGAGTTCTTCCGGGCTGTCCCAGTGGCGGTGCGAACCGGGAACTAGCTCGATACCCGGTTCATCATACAGCGCTAAACGGTAATGCAGTATACGCGTTAAGCCAAGCTGGGCCTGCTCCTCCTCAGGCGAATAGAGGTACTGAGTATCGCGATGCCAGTAGTTTTTCTGCTGCGGGTTGTGCGGGTCAAAAAATAACTGGGTATTCATAAATGCCGCACCATCGGGCAATAACGGCTTAACCACCAATGCCATTTTGGCCGAGCCAATAATAGCGAACATTGCGTGGCGATCATCATCTGACATCCGCTCGGTATGGGTAAGGTAGGCTGAGTTAATCGCCCGCTGCCGATAAAAGTTTTGATTTTCCTGCAGCCAGTGCTGGTGAAAGTGCGCGGTGATCCGGCGCAACTGCTCAAGCTCGTGTTGGTCAAGAAAAGCATGTTTGTAAACGTAACCCGATTGTTCGTACTCCATGGAGATATCTGTACTGGCCAACACCAAAACCTCCTTTTTAGCGGCGGCTTATTGTCCGCCGGTTAGTTGAAACGCGGCCCAGTAAAAGGGATGCGGGTAAAGCGCGCGGGTATCCTGCTGCGCAGCTGCCAGGGCTGAACTCGGTGCCTCAGACTGCAAATAAGTATAAAAGCGGCTCATCAGGTAGGTGGTAGCTTCGTCTGGCACCTGCCACAGGCTACTGACAATACCGTTGGCTCCGGCAAACAGAAAGCCCCGGTTTAAGCCCACCACATCATCACCGGCAGAGATATCACCCAGACCCGTTTCGCAGGCCGACAGTACCACCAGGTTGGCCTTGAGGTTTAAATCGTAAATTTCAGGCACTGTTAGCAGGCCATCGTTGGCAGCATCGGCAGCCAGAAACAGCCGAGATTGCAAAGGCGCATCAGGATTGAACACGCCGTGCGAGGCCAGATGGATAATCTGAAAATTCGCCGACTGTTGTTTTAATAAACTTTCAGACGCCTGTGCGCGACTGAAAACCTGACTTTGCGGCCACAGTGCACTGATTTGCCGGGCTTCGCGCTGAGCGCCGGGCAAATCCAGCTCCGGCGCGTTTAAATTAGGGTTGGCCAGGGCCAGCAACTGCTCGCCAGCCACCTTTTCATCCACAAACTGCAGTACCGAGGCCGCGGGCAGCAGGCGCAAACTAAACTGTTCACTCAGCAGGCGATTGTCGTAAGCGGTAAGAATGTTAAACGGTAGATAGTGCAGCACGCCGTGGGGCACTATGGTAAGCGTTCTGGCAGTGCTGAGTTTATCATTTACTGGCGCAATTAAATGGTTGTAAAGCTGCACCGCCTCTTGTTGCCAGGCGGTGCTTGTACCCTGATTAATGGCATCCCGCAGGGCAGTAATGGTTTCTTTCAGGGCCGGCATCGGCTGAGAATGCACGGCAAGGGATGAGGCCGTCACCACAAAAGTGAACAACTCCGGCTGCCGCCCCTGACTGAAAAAATACAGCAGCAGGGTTTCCTGTTTGCCCAACCGACGCTGAATAGAAGGTAATGAGGGCGGCGCTACGGTCAGTAGGGAAGCAAGCTGCGGCGTAGTTTGTTTTATGGCTTTTAATTGCACTGCAATACCGCGAGTGGCTTCGTTGGTGATACCGCCATCGTTCTCGAGCGCTTGTCGTTCGATAGATTGTAAAGACGTAAGGGCTTGTTCGGTGGCGGGCGGTAGCTGGCTGCCAAAGCGTTGTTTGGTGGCGAGTAAATCTACCAGTGCGCGGGCCTTGGCACGTTCCACATAATCATAGGCATCGCTAAAGCGCTGTTCTTTTACCAATAGCGACACCAGATCACCGTATACCGCCTGCTTGTCGTTAACAAAACCAATGCGCCCGGCTTCGGTATCCATGCTCTTGCGTTGTCGTTCAATAACCGCAATTGCCTGCTGGTAATAGTCGATAGCCTGACTTTTTTTGCTCTGTAAGTCGGCAATTCGGCCCAGGCCATAAAGTGCCTGCCAGTATACGGTGCCGAAGCCTTTTACCTTTGGCTCATCAATAATGGCCTGATAACCTTCTTGTGCCGCGGCCAGGCGGCCGGTTTCAAGTTCTGCCTGATGGCGCACAAAGCGCGGTTCAAACTCAGCGGTAAAATTCAGTGCGGTTTTATAATCGGTGTCGCCATAGGCATCTACCATGGCGGCATACATTATCGGGCCAATCACATCGAGCGCGGTCGTCAGTCCATCGAGAATTTCATACATGGCGTTTTTTTCGATAACGGAAGCCTGGTAGGCCTCCTCAAAGTCGCCAAGGGTTAAATAGATACGTCCCAGCCACAGCGCTTTGGCCTGGGGCAGTCGCCACTGTGCGGCGTTAGTCGATGACGCGTCTATGACAGCGATTTTTCTGGCATAACCGCTGGCGAGTTCAGGCTGGTTATTGCGGGCAGCCATTAACCCCAGTGTGCCAAGTGCCAGCACCTGATGTTTTAAGCGGTAAATATTGCTGTAGCCACTTTCATCGTAGCCGGCAATTTGCGGGTATCTCTCAGCATAGTCGGTATCGGTGACCGCCAGTGGATAGGCGTAGGTTGTGGTCAGATCATAAAGTGAGTTGGCAAGCCGTTCGGTGTTCTTGATATTGCCTCTGGCCATTGCCGCTTCGAGTTTCAGTTCGGTGAGCATACCCTCACCGAAGGCGCCGGGGGCAATAAACTGTGTATCAAACCAGCCCTGTACCATATACAGTAAGGTGTTATCGGCGTCTTCAAAGCGTTTATCGAGTTCGTTTAAGCAGCCATCAATGGGGGTAAATACCCGGCTCTTCACAAAGCTCTGACAATAAGCCCACAGCTCATTGGTGGGCAGTGACAACAGTTGCGGCGTTTGCTGTCCCTCATCGGCCAGGGTTTTATAATCCCCGCTTAAGGTTGAGCGGGTAACATTGGAGGTACACCCGGTAACAAATACTGCGATAACAAGGAGTAAAATACGACGCACGGCAATCACCTTCTTCAGCCTGTCTGTCAAATTTAGTCATAAACCCGGCGACAGTAAACCTGCCATGGGCAGAATGCGTATAGAAAGCGAGTTATATTTACTGGTCAGCAGCGCTCAGATCAGGGCTGACAATAGTTGATGTATTTACTCAGGTATTAGATAATACCGCTATTAATTGCCGAGTGTGATCGGCCCAGGATTGAGGTGAATATGTCAGTAGAGATGGCGTTACCCATTGATTTTTCAGACGCGGCGGCATTGAAAGTCCGTGAATTGGTGGAAGAAGAAGAAAATCCGAACCTGAAACTGCGGGTCTATGTTACCGGCGGCGGTTGTTCGGGGTTTCAGTACGGCTTTACTTTCGACGAGAAAGTGAACGAAGGCGACATGGCCATTGAAAAGAACGAGGTGACTCTGGTGGTAGACCCAATGAGTCTGCAGTATCTGGTGGGCGGCACGGTTGATTACGTGGATGGGCTGGAGGGTTCACGGTTTCTGGTGAATAATCCGAATGCTACAACCACCTGCGGCTGCGGGGCCAGCTTTAGTGTTTAATGATTATCATAAAGCAGCCTAAGGGCTGCTTTTTACTTTCGGGCCTCTTTTAAATTTGCGTACAGGGATTAATACTATGAAACTTTATGGCTCTACCACGTCACCCTATGTTCGTCGTATTCGCTTGTTTTTATCCGGTAAAGACCATGAGTTTATCAATATGGATATTTTTGCCGCTACGGGACGCGAACTGCTGAGGGCTAAGAATCCGGCCCTGAAAGTGCCGATGCTGGAAGACGGCGAGTTAATCATTTATGACTCCAGAGTGGTGTTTCGTTATCTGAGCGAAAAGTTCGCGCTGGCGCCCCTTAGCTGGCCGGAAGAAAATCGTCTGACCCTGATTGATGCGGCCAACGATACGTTTGTTCAGCTGATGATGCTTAAGCGTTCAGACATTGCCAACCAACCGGACAAGCTGTTTTTCAAGTTCAATAATGAACGCGTTGATACCTTGCTGACCACGCTTAACGGTGAAGTAGAGGCAGGGCATTTTTCACAGTGGGATTATCCGGCAATCTGCCTGTTCTGTTTACTGGACTGGGTAGCTTTCAGAGAATTAGCCAGCTTCGATGCTTATCCTGCGCTACAGGCCTTTTGGCTACAGCAGCAGACACAGGACGATATTGCCGAAACCGACCCGCGGGTTTAATACCCCCTGTCGAAGTCAAAAAGGTAGATGAGCGGGGCGTTTTCAAGAAACCTTATAAGGTTGCCTTTAAATATCACCGCCACGTCCTGCTCTTTTGAAATAGCCGCTGTATGCTGAGTGACGTAAGCATTGGGCAAAGTCCAGTAAGGATGATCGTCGGCTAAGGGTTCGTCTACAAATACATCGAGTACCGCCGCGCGCAGTTGCTGCGTCGAAAGCGCCTGGATCAGGGCGGTATCATCGACCACAACACCTCTTCCGGCGTTGATCAGAATACTGTGCGGCGCCATGGCTGCTAAAAATTCCGCATCGATGAAATGGCGGGTAGCGGGTGTGTCGGGCAGCAGGCTCAGCACGAAATCACAGGCGGCAGCAAATTGCAGTTTGTTATCTGGGGTATACACTTTGGTGTAGTCGGCTGTGGCGCTGCCTCGGCGATTAAGCCCCACCACATTCATATCAAATACCGTTGCCACATCTACCAGGCTGGCTGCAATGTCACCGGCTCCCGCGATGCCCAGTGTCTTTCCTGCCAGAACGTCAAACTTCGGCGGCTGCCATTTATTGGCTGGTGCTTGTCCCGCGCCGGTAAAGCCTTCGATATTGCGTGCAAAATACAGCAGATAGGAAAACACGTACTCGCGCATTTGCTGATCGAATATCCCCTTTACTCCGGTAAGTTGATAATCCCGTTTGCCCGCGCGTAATAAAGGCGCATTACCTGCGAAGGTGGATTGCAGCCAGCATAATTTCGGGCATTGGTTAACGACCTGTGCCAGCAAATCGGGATCGCCCAGCGCCAGTTGAACGTGCTGGCAATCAAACTGTTCAGGGTCATCGGTAGCAATCGACAAGCAGACGTTGTCTGGCAACAGCGGCGCAAGAAGCGCTGAGTAGACCTGGTAGTCGCGGCTTAAGATGCTGAATAGCCAGGTGGCTGCAGACGTAGAAGTGGCCATAAGTAAAGAAAAGTTTCCTTTTTGTGATTTTTATGTGAATTATATTCCTTAATTTCGTTTTAAATCCGAATTATATTCAGCTTAAAGCAAAAAGGAACTCATATGAAATCAAACTCATCGTTATCGGTGGAGACCTGTCGCCCACTGTCGCCACGCCGCCATACCAGCGACGCTAACTCGGTAGAGCAACTGGTAGAAGAGCAACTGGCGCATTTTAATATTCGTCCTGATACCGCTTACGGTCAGGCGCTGGCCGACACGGCGCGTCATCTGTATGGCGCACAGCAAGGTGTCCAGCAACTCTGGCAGGTTACACGAGATACTCTGGAAAGGTTAGATCAAACCGACAAGCTGAGCTATTTCAATGCTAAAAAGTTCTTATCGTTTCAGATAGCCAAAGTACTCGATACCCTGCAAAACCCATTTAGGCAAACCTGGCAGAGTCTGAATAAATCCGCACCGCAACACTATCCGATTTTTGACAACGTGCCGGCGCTGTTCTCGGCGACACCGGCGGTGGTAAAAACCGCAACCTACGTATATGCCTGTACGGAGTGGATAGAAGACGCCTTTGAAGGCAAGGAGTCAACGCATCAGATCTATAGCCGTTTGATGAATCCGACCAATATCTCACTGGCCAATGCTATTGTGGATCTGGAAGCCGGCGATCAGGCAGGGGCTTATCTGGCCTGGAACTTCAACTCCGGTATGGCAGCTATCGATGCGCTGTTATCAAACGTACTCAGCCACGGTGACATCCTGATTGTGTCACGCAATGTGTATGGCGGCGTGTATCAGTTACTGCACGATTACTTTGCCCGCGAGAACCGCTTAAACGTGACACTGGCCTGGTTTGACGGCTATTCGGCGGACGAATTTGCCGACCATCTTGTCGACGTACAACACCAGTATGCGGATAAGCTGGCCGGCGGTAGCCGTTTGCATGTGTACATTGAATCGCCCTGTAATCCGCATGGTCTGGTGTTGGATGTGCCGGGGATCTGCAAACTGGCCCATGCACAGCAACTGCTGGTAATGCTCGATTCCACGCTGGCTACGCCGGTGTTGCATAAGCCCCTGCAACATGCCGATAAACATTGCCGGCCGGACTATGTGGTGCACAGCTATACTAAGGATATCTGCGGTACCGGCACCACTACAGCAGGCGTGGTGATTGGTGAAAACCATCGTATGTTCCAACCCAAAGGCACCCATTGTGAGGGCGTCGACTGGTCGCAAACCCTGTTCTGGGACGTATATTATATTAAGGGCGCATTCCTTGATTCAGAAAAGGCCTTTGACGTACTGACCGGTATGAAGACGCTGACTCAGCGAATGCTAACCAAGGTGATTAACACCCAGATATTTACCCATTTCCTCGACTCCCATCCGCACATTAAAGTAAACAGCCACGCCTTGAGTCATCACGAAAATGCCGGCCTGCGCGAACAACTACATAGTCATGGCTGGCCTTGTGCGCTGTTTACCGCTGAGCTCGACCTGCCGGAACTGGACCGGGTGCAATTTGCGCGTTTCTTTGATTCGCTGGAACCGGCTTTCGGCCACCAGATAAGCATCGGTCAGACCAACACGTTGATCCTGTGCCCGGCGCTAACCTCACATTCTGAAATGAGTCGCGCTGAGCAGCAAAAGGCCGGTATTGCGCTAACCACCATGCGTATTGCCATGGGCTGTGACTGTGTTAAATCACTCATCGCGCATTTCGTGCTAGCGCTAAAGCAGGCTATCGATCCGATTCATCCCGGATTCAGTGATGGCTTTATGGCGCCGGCGAGACTGGACGAGTTGCACCAGCGCGTGGCGGCAGACGTCCACGCTCAATACTATGATTCTCAACCGACACTGGTAGACATGTTGAAGTAACAATAGGGCAAACAAAACGGGGTATCGAAAGATACCCCATTGATACTCAATTGCCAGGTTATACGAGCTTTTTAGCCTGGTCGATGCCAGCGGCTGCCTGGTAGTCTGAATAATCGCTGTAACCCTCGCTACCACCACCGTACCAGTGACTTGGATCATCGAATGACTCAAGCGGATAATCATTGGCGAACCGTTCAGGTAAATCCGGGTTAGTGATCCAGGGGCGGCCAAAGGCAATCATATCGGCGTCACCGCTGCTGATGCGTTGCTCAGCCGTGTCTTTATCGTAGCCACAATTACCTATCAGTAAGCCTTTATATATATGGCGGAAGTCCTGCAGAGTCATGGCTTCGCCGCGCTCGTGAAAACCAAACGCCAGGCCATCCATGACATGCAGATAGCCGATCCCCAACTGATTGAGCTTATCCGCTACAAACAGATAGGTTTCTTTGTAGTCATCGGCGCCCATATCATTAAATACGCCGTTAGGGGATAAGCGCACGCCAACCTGCTCAGCAGGCCAGACGTCAAGAACCACCTGCATGACTTCAGCTAAAAAGCGGTAACGATTTTCCAGACTGCCGCCATAGTCGTCGTCACGCTGGTTACTGCGGCTATCCAGAAACTGATTAATCAGATAGCCATTGGCAGCGTGCACTTCAACGCCGTCAAAGCCTGCGTCTTTGGCATTAATAGCGGCCTGACGATAATCTTCAACGGTGCGCTTAATATCTTCAACGGCCATAGGGCGGGGCACCTCAAAAGGCTTTTTGCCTTCAGGAGTGTAAATCCCATCCCCGTCGTTAATGGCCACTGCCGATGCCGAAAAAGGCAGTTCGCCGTTGTGGAAATCGCTGTGTGAGGCGCGGCCGGTGTGCCACAACTGCAATACCATACGGCCGCCTGCGTTATGCACTCTGTCGGTGATACTTTTCCAGCCGGCCGTCATGTCACTGGTATAAATACCTGGCGCATCCACCCAGCCATTGCCCTCTGGAGAAATACTGGTTGCCTCGCTGATCAGCAGGCCGCCTGAAGCCCGCTGCACATAGTAATCGCCCATGATCTTGTTGGGTACTCTGTTCGGGCCCGCACGGCCGCGGGTGAGAGGGGCAAGTACCATACGGTTTTTCAGCGTCTGGCCGGCAAATGCGACCGGGGATAATAAATGCGGTGCTGTCATCAAGTCTCCTTGCTCTGTAGTGAAAAGCTGCGCTCATGCGCTAACCCAGTTACTACGCAGCAATGTGGTTTTTAGTTTATCCGAAGTAGGGCAGGGAGTTGCTGGTAACGTGATCATAAATGAGGGTGGTTTCCACGTGGACCACCTCATCCCGACCGGTAACCTGAGTAAAAATAAAGTCGCGCAGATGCAAGGCATCGGGCACACACACATGGAGTAAAAAGTCATTTTCACCGCCCATATGAAACACACTGAGCACTTCTTTCTGCTCGACCAGCTGGTGTTGAAACTGAGCAACGGTATCACGGTTATGTGAAGCTAGCCGTACTGCCACCATGGCCTGAATATGGCCGCCGAGTAAGGTGTAATTGAACTGGCTGCGGGCGCCTAAAATTATCCCCTCATTTTGTAAGCGTTTAATGCGTTCAAGACAGGAAGACGGCGCCAGAACCACATGGCTGGCTATGGCTTTGTTGGTAATGCAGGGGTCTTTGAAGATAAAGGCCAGTATGGCGATGTCGGTTTCATCAAGTTTACGCATTATCCGTTTTCCCTTACGATTCTGGTAGGTTAATTAATCAGCCAGTGTCAGGCTACCGAGCACCACAGGGCGCGATGCGCCGGTGACATTCGGCACATTACCCGGCACCCGGTGTAAATAGGCCCACGCCAGCCAGGCAAAGGCAACGCCCTCAACCCACTGCGGGTGCAATGCCAGGCTATCCGTGGCTTTTACCGTGCAGTCCGGGAGTCGTTTTTTAAGCTGTGCCATTAACTGGCCGTTAAACGCACCGCCACCGCATACATAGCATTGCTGCACCTGTTTCAGTGCTCGTATTGCATTAGCAATAGTTGTAGCCGTGAGGGCCAGCAGGGTGGCCTGAACATCTTCGGGGGCGATACTGGTACCAAGGTCGCGCAGATGATGGCGGAGCCAGACCAGATTAAAATATTCCCGGCCGGTACTTTTTGGCCCGGTACCCGAGAAATAGGGGTCGGTGAGCAGGCTAGTCAATAATGGCTGGTTAACCGTGCCGCTGGCAGCCCAATTTCCGTCGCGGTCGAAGGGTTGGTTCAGGTGCTGTAAGCACCAGGCGTCCATCAGCGTATTACCTGGCCCGGTATCAAAGCCTCGGGTCGAACCGGGATCTACGCCCTCGAGCACAGTAATATTGGCAAAGCCGCCGATATTTACGATGGCACGGTGTTCGCCGGCTTCGGCAAACCTGGCGGCATGAAAGGCAGGTACTAATGGCGCGCCCTGGCCACCATAGGCAATGTCTTTACGGCGAAAATCGGCGACCACATCAATACCTGTAAGCGTGGTAATCGTATTAGGATCGCCGATTTGCAGGGTAAAGCCGTTGTCATCCTGGTGGCCAGGGGGGCCGTTGGGATAGTGACGCACGGTTTGACCATGAGAGCCAATAGCGCGGATGTCCGCCGGTGATAAGTGCTGTTCTGCCAGCAGTTTGTTTACCGCCTCGGCGAATACCCGGCCTACGGCGCGATCGGCCTGACCAAGGTGATTAATCTCGTTAGGACTAACAGTGCAAAGCTGATGCAGTTGCTCGAGAAGTTTGGCTGGGTAAGGTATCGAAACTGCCGATATTGGCGCTATGGAGGTATCGGTAATATCAGTCAGGATGGCATCCACACCATCCATACTGGTTCCCGACATCACGCCAATATAATAGGCCATGAGTTTATTGCATGGCCAGCATTATACGGCGTGAAGTGCCGAGTTGAGCGAGACGTTGCTCGGCGATTTGCATAAAGGCATCGCGCTGTTTCGGGTCGATAGGCAGCGCCTTGGGTAAATCCACGGTTCGCGGGTTACGATGCACGCCGTCTACCAGGAACTCATAATGTACATGTGGGCCTGACGCCAGCCCGGTACTACCGAGATAACCAATGGTTTGACCCTGTTTTACCATGTCACCTTTCTTTACTGCTTTCTTCTTAAAGTGCAGGTATTTGGTGNTGTACTTCTCACCGTGCTGGATGAACACGTAATTACCGTTGTATTTGTTGTAGCTGGCCTCGATGACTTTACCATCACCGGCTGCCATTACCGGAGTGCCTACTGCCGCAACGTAATCGGTTCCACGGTGCGCTTTCCAGCGTTTTTGTACCGGATGAAAACGTGCTTTAGTAAAATTGGAACTCACGTACTTAAAGTTTATCGGCGCGCGCAGAAAGCTCTTGCGCATACTGCGGCCTTCAGGGGTATAGTAGTTGCCGTCTTCGTGCTGAATGGCGGCAAATTTTTCACCCTGGTTAACAAATTCGGCTGCAACAATATCGCCANANCCAACAAACTCNCCNTCAATATAGCGNTCTTCANANACNACNTTNAANGTNTCGCCNNCNCGNATTTCCATNGCAAAGTCGATATCCCAGCCAAANATNCCGGCCAGGTGCATNATNTGGTTATCNGTNAGGCCNGCNGCCACNCCGGCGTTCCAGAANCTTGANGTAATTTCNCCCTGNGCAAAATTGTGACGCACTTCNACCGGTTTNCTGTCGATNTGNGATAGCAGTTCGTCNCTGTCTTCCTGAGGTTCGATATACAGGGTATCGGTAGGCGACAGNGCATAACGTAANCCGGCAAACTGATTATCNATCACGTTNAGNTCCAGCNTGTCNCCGGGGAGCAGGGTTACCAGGGTTTTTGCCTGTTCACCTGCATGGCTGACTGCGTAGGTATCTTTAGGGCTGAGACCGGCGCGTTTGAATATTTTGGCCAGCGTATCGCCGCTTTTCACCGTGTAGGTTTGCCACTGAGGTTCGTCATCCTGCTCAATGAGCACATCGGATTGCGTTAACGTCATCGANAGNGGATAACGCTTGCCGGTTTCCAGNATCANCGACTCNGTATGGCGCGACGCTTCCACCTTTTCNGANGGCAGTAAAATGAGTAATCCAACAAATGCACTGGCTGNCACCAGACCAATACGGTGCGGCCGCGGCATTTGNTTAANTAAATCAGTGAGTAATTGAGGTCTAAATATCTTTCTCATAACAGCCTGAGAATAGCGGTTTCGGCCCTNAGATGCTAGAGGGATCANGCAAAATTCAANGGATCNGAGGCNCAAAACGGCAAATANTNGCGTTGTAGGGCGCANAAAGTGCNTAAAGGGTTTTAATAGACGGTCGGCGCGCGTAAAATGCCCGCCCAGAATGAAGTTAGATGGAAGCAGAAAAATGAGTGACTGGCAAGCAGCCCTGGCCGAAATTAAACGGGGTACTGACGAAATATTGCCCGAAGATGCCCTGATNGAAAANTTAAAGTCAGGCAAGCCGCTAACCATTAAAGCGGGATTCGATCCGACCGCACCGGATTTGCATTTAGGCCACACGGTCCTGATCAACAAANTGCGCGCTTTCCANCAATTAGGNCACAACGTNGTGTTCCTGATTGGTGATTTTACCGGNTTAATCGGTGATCCNACNGGTAAGAACGTGACTCGTAAGCCNCTTACAAAAGAGCAAGTGCTTACTAACGCTAAAACCTATCAGGACCAGGTNTTNAAAATCCTNGANCCNGAGAAAACGCAAATTCGTTTTAACTCTGAGTGGATGGATCAACTGGGCGCGGCAGGCATGATCAAGCTGGCAGCCAGTCAGACCGTGGCCAGAATGCTTGAGCGTGATGACTTTAAAAAGCGTTATGCCAACGAGCAGCCTATTGCCATTCATGAATTCTTATATCCGCTGGTTCAGGGGTGGGATTCTGTAGCACTAAAAGCCGATGTTGAGTTGGGTGGTACCGATCAGCGTTTTAATCTGCTGATGGGACGTGAACTGCAAAAAGAGCAGGGCCAGTCTCAACAGGTGGTACTGATGATGCCGCTGCTGGAAGGCCTTGATGGCGTGCAAAAGATGTCCAAGTCGTTAAACAACTACATCGGCATTACTGACGCGCCGAATGAGATGTTTGGCAAAATCATGTCCATTTCGGATGAGCTGATGTGGCGCTATTACGANCTGCTGAGCTTCAAGCCGCTGGACGNAATTGCTGAGCTTAAGCANCAAATGGCGGATGGCGCGAACCCTCGNGACATTAAAATNACNCTGGCGAAAGAAATCATTGCCCGCTTCCATTCNGAAGAGGCCGCNGAANCNGCGCATCAGGACTTCATNCAGCGTTTTCAGAAAAATGCCATTCCTGATGACATGCCGGAAGTNACTGTNGNATTAACCGACGGTGAAGTCGCGATTGGTTACCTGTTGAAAGAAGCAGGTCTGGTTGGCTCAACGTCTGATGCCATGCGCATGATTAAGCAGGGCGCTGTAAAAATTGATGGTGAAAAAGTCACTGATACCCGTTTAGTACTCACTGAACAGGGTGAAAAGGTGTATCAGGTAGGTAAGCGTAAGTTTGCCCGCGTCACCTTGGCGTAAGCTTCTGTTGCGCTGCGTTCTGCAGCGCACTTTTATACATTATTATTGTTGGTTAAACGTCAGCAGCATTTCCGCTGCCACACAGGCACAAAGTGAATCACACACCGGGCAGTCGTAGCCCTCATACATGGCCGCATATTGCCATTTATTAGGGTGCTCTTTAATGAGTCGGCCGCCATTCTTACTGAAGTATTTAAACGCGCTGTTGCCAGGGCTGGCCAGCCAGATATGGGCCAGGCCCGCGTTACTGCCCTGACGCTGAGCGGCGTCGACTGCTTTGCTTAGTAAAGTGGAGCCAATCCCGTAACCCTGCATCGCCGGATCTACCGTATTGCATTTAAAGTAGCAGACCGTTGCGGGATCCACGTCCCATTCCGCAGGGGTTGCCCACTGATCTATATCCCACTGGCCCTGGGCAAAGGTGAGGCGAAAGCCGACTAACTTCTCGCGATAAAAAGCAACGATGCCAGCATTAATACCGTCTTTTACCCCGCGCTGGTAATAATCGGTTAAATTGTCCAGATTCAGATAGCCTTCGCCCTGCACCCGGTTGCCCAGTTCCAGGACTGCGGCAAAATGGTCCGGGGTGAGCGCTGTATAGGTAATATCAGCGCTATTTTTTAGTTTTGCCAAGATCCATTCCCTGTAAGTGTACGTCGAGGGCATCCAGCGATATCCGGATCTCCAGAACCGACTGCCAAAGACTATAAAGAAGAAAAACCAGACTGGCGGCAAACAGCCAGTTACCGGCTAACTGATACGACAGGTAGATGGCCAGCATCGATAATACGCACAGAAAGAAGCTGAACACGCCGGTCTCCTGCATGCGTTTAATGTAATGAATACGCTTGCGCAGGTTTTTGATTTGCGCCTGGGTACTCTCATTGTCTTCGCCCTTATCAAAGTGGCGAATTAACGACGCCAGGGTGAGGAAACGGTTGGTGTAAGCCAGTAGCAAAAGGGAAATCGCCGGGAACAACATGGCCGGCGTTGAAATATCAATAGTCATAATAAAACGCGTGGAGCAACAAGACCGCTATGATGCCGCTAAAGCCGCAATATGTCTATGCCAGGATGTGAGTCGGACAGTGTCGCTAAGGGTTATTGTTCGATGGGCAATGAATCACTCTGCCACGCCTGCATATCGCCATCGAGATGATATAGCTGCTTAAAACCAAGGTCGGTCAGTGTCTCCAGAGCAATGCCAGCACGACGCCCGGAACGACAGTAAACCAGCACCGGTTGTTGGATAGAACCAAGTGTGGCCAGGTGAGAAGTAATCCTGGAATGAGGAACGTTGAGCGCACCGGGAACATGGCCTTCGGCAAACTCTTCGGCGCTACGCACATCCAGAATCAGGCCATCAAAGCCATTGCTGTGCAGGCTTTCAGGGCTTATGTCCGGGATAGTGTCGTGCCCCCAGGCGGCAGCAGAAAGCAGTAAACCTAACAGAGTCAGGGTAAAGGTAATTAATCGCATGCTTGCTCCTATTGTCGGTAACTGTCGATTTGTTGGCACAGGGTGTCTATTGCCTGGGTAATTCGCAGTGTAAACCGATGCAGGGCGTTAGCATCAGCAGTGACAAGCGGTGCCTTAATAACAGACCGGTGAGGTGTCCAGAAAGATTCAAGTGTCTCCACCGACTGATCGCTTGCGGCAATGAGTAGCGCCGGTTGACGCAATAAAACCTGTTTCACCGACACCTCAGGGTAGTCGACGGGGGAGTCTATAAAAACTGACTCAGCGCTGCAACTGGCGAGAATCTTATTGGCCCATGCGCCCTCACCAATGGTCATCAGTGGCTGTGACCACATGTAGTAAAATACTTTAACCGGCGTGAGATGCTGATATTGCTGCTTAATTTGTTCAAGTTCATGGCGGTAACCGGTGACCAGTGTTTTACCTAAATCGGTTTGACCGGTCAGTGCTGCGACTTCGAGTAACTCGATGCCAATATCATCTAACGTCTGTGGCTGGGAAATGTATACTTCAAGTCCGAGACTTTTCAGGCGGGCAATGTCCTGGGGTTTATTGCCGCCGCCCCAGGCCAGTACCAGATCAGGCTCGAGAGCCATCAGCGCAGTGAAGTCCACGCCCTGATAGTCGGCGACAACCGGCAGTTCAGCCGCTTGAGCAGGGTAATCACTATATGCGCTTACCCCTACCAGACGGTCTTGTGCCGCTAAACTGTAAACCCATTCGGTAAGGTGCGGCGACAGGGTCACAATGCGTTCTGCAGCAAGCGCTTTTAAGGGGGAAAAGAGTACTGGTAGCAATAGCCAGAGGAGCTGTTTTTTCATAATTTTAATTGCCAGCAAAGTATTAAGAGCAGAGTGAGTAACACGGTAACCAGCCAGGTCTGGCGGTTGATGGCACGCAACACATAGGTTAGATCAGAAAAGCGCACCTGACGGGAGCCGCCCACTCGTGGATGACGTAATTTGATACCGTCGTAAAAAGCCGGGCCACCAAGCTGGATCCCCATGCCGCCACCAAATGCTGCCAGCAGTAAAGAGGTTAAATCCCTTTCGGTAGCGTACCGTAGCCCCTTAATGGCACCAAGCGGTGAGGTGCTTAAAACAATAAACAACAGACCAAGACAGTAGGGAACAATAATCATAGTCTGACTCAACCAGTAGGCCGGCAGACCAAATGCGCTGAACTGGCGTTTCTTGCGGTGCCATTGCCAGCGAAACTCAAGCAATAACCGGTAAGTCAGGGCGGCTAGCGGACCGGCCAGTAAAAACCAGAACAGCACACCTACAAACTGCTGCATAAAGCGCAGTAAATAGCTTTCGATAGCTGCTTTGGCGATGCCAATATCAGATAACGAATCTGTCTGACGGGCCACCAGCACGCCAAGGCGTTCGCGGGCAAGCAGTTTCTTGTTGCCGCTGAGGGCTTGCGTGATCAACTTGTACTGGCGACGTACCGGGTAAAAATTGACGCAGCAGAACAGCACCAGCGCATCAAAAAACCAGGTGTACTCGGCCAGGCTCAGCACAAAAGCCAGCACCACCAGAAAAGGCAGGGTTAACACCACAATCCCCAGCGTACCGCTAATGTAATGCTGCGAAAGCGGTGCGGAAGGAGCCGGGCAAACCCTTACTGCCAGATTAGTTACCAGCATCCGGTAAAGTGTCATTGGATGGGTTTGAGACGGTATCCGCCAAACCCGGTCAAACAGGATCACGCAAAGCGCGATGATCAACGACAGTGTGATGGCTGGCGGCAACACAATCATCAGGCTGAATCAGTCGCCAGTTGTATGGTCAGTCATAACTTTAATCATGCCCATCACCAGCTCAGCGGAGTTTTTTGCTGCGGTCTCCAGATAAGCGTTGAAGGAAACCGTAGAGGTCTTGCCGGCGATATCCGAAAGTGAACGGATCACCAGAAACGGCGTACCTAACATGTGGCTGGTCTGAGCAATGGCGGCGCCTTCCATTTCGGATGCGCTGATGGCCTCAAAGTCTTCGCGCAGCCGGGCGGCAGCTTCATCCGTACCAATAAATGAGTCACCAGTGCAAATCAGGCCGCGGATGGTTTTAACGTGCAGCGCACTGGCCGCCGCTTGTTCTGCGGCGGTAATGAGTTGCTCATCACACTCAAAGACGGTTGGCATGCCTACACACTGACCGGGTTCATAGCCGAAATGAGTGATGTCCACATCATGGTGTTGAACGCCATTACCAATAACAATGTCACCAATATCAAGACTGGTATCGAAGCCACCCGCAGAGCCGGTATTGACGACAAAGTTCGGTGCAAACGACTGGATAAGAATGGTAGTGGCGACTGCGGCCGCTACCTTGCCGATACCACATTTTACCAGCACCACATCAACGCCGTGCAGGGTGCCGGTGTAGAAAGTCAGGTGAGCGATTTCCTGTGTTTGTAACTGGTCCAGAGACTCTTTTAACAGGGCGACTTCCTGGTCCATGGCGCCAAGGATACCAATTTTCATAATCTGCCTTTAAATTGCTTATTTAACTGGGAAATGAGTGCGTAAGATTGACTGTTGCACTACTATACACACTAAGGACGAAGTGTAATATGAATGTGTTATCGGGTACACAAGGATTCGTAAAAGGAAGGTCAATCGGCCCCATAGCCAGGCATTGACCTGTTATGGCATTTTGACTTGGTTGTTTTTAGAACCTATGAACGCAAAGTTTAACGTAAAATTGTCTGCAGCCATGCTCTGTAGTTGTCTGCTGGCCTCCCCCGCGGTACTGGCAAGCAGTGAAAAACTGGAAATATCCGGTTTTGGTCGGGTGGTGGCCGGGTTTACTGATGATCGCGATGTGTCTTTTGAAGGCTACGAGAATGAGCTCTCGTTTCAGGAACAGACCCTGCTGGCTTTGCAGGTGGATTATCATTTACTGGACAATCTGACGATAACCTCACAGCTGCTGGCACACACCAACAGCGAGCGTGACTCTGGCGTTGAGTGGTTGTATGCCAGCTATGTACCGCACAGTAACTGGCTGGTAAAAGGCGGCCGGATGAGAACCCCTTTTTATCATTACAGTGACGTGATTGATGTAGGCTTCGCTTATCCGTGGATTTCGCCGCCGCAGCAACTTTACAGTGCGTTCTTGTTTAATCAGTACGATGGCGCCAGCGTAATCCACAACTTTGCACTGGGAAATTTCAGTGGTTCGGTTGAAGGCTATTACGGTTCATTTAATGGTGATACCCAGTTTCAGGATCGCCGTTATGCCACGAATATTGATGGCCTGACCGGGCTAGTTTTCAGCGGCGTTTACAACGCAAATCTGCGTTTAAGGGCTTCTTATAGCACCGCCGATTTTAGCGTGAATCTGGCCGAAATCTCCGCGTTTGCCGATCAGCTCCGCAGCTTTGGCTTTGTCGAAAGTGCCGATTCTCTGACTATGGAAGGCGAGTTTGATATTTACCAGGTGGGGCTGGCATTGGATGAGCTCGACTATAATCTTGCCTGGGAATGGATGAGAATTGAGTCTGACACCGTATTGGCGCCGAATATCGAAAGTTATTATGTGCAGGGCGGGCTGGTCTTCCAGCCATTTACCGTGCATTTGACTTACGCCGATATGGCCACTAATCCTCAGGGAGCAGCAACCGACATTCCGCTGGGTTTAGCACCGGATCTCGACCAGTTGTATTACGCCTATCAGACCGTCTTTGCCAGAACCCAGGCTGCTGATCTGGAAAGTATAACCCTAGGTGTGCGCTGGGATGCCGGTGTACGTGTAGCCTTTAAGGCTGAGGTTACCCATTATCGCGGAGCGCTTGGCATCTCCACCTTCGAAGCCGTTGGTGACAGAGACGCATTCGATGAACGAGTAAACCTTTATCAACTGGGTATGGAGTTTGTGTTCTGATGCAAATAACAAACTCTCTCAGAAAGCTTGTAATGGCGTCCTTGTTCGGGGTTTATGCTATAAACGCCCTGGCACAGGAACACGACATTATGGTGGTGGCCAACATCGACAACCAGACAGTGAAACTGGACAAAGTCGATATCCGCAATCTGTTTATGGGTAATGCCAGCGATGTGGTGCTTGAACCGGTGTCGCTGCCGCCGCAAACTCTGGCCAGAGCGGTATTTAACACCAAGATAATCGGTTTAACCGAATCCCGGATCCAATCATACTGGTCGCAGATGCGCTTTAGCGGGCGCTCTCGTCCGCCTAAAGAAATATCAACGGTGGATGAGTTGATCAGCTATGTATCCAGCCATAAGGATACGGTGGCGTTTGTTCCGGCCAGTGCTGAAATCCCCGCCCATCTTACCGTAGTATATTCAACGGCAAAGATGTAATAAGCACTTGCTGATAAAATACCAAAAGGGCCCGAGGGGCCCTTTTTTAATTGCTTTGGTTATTACGCAGCAACCTGTTCACCGCCAGGCTGACGACTGGAGCGTAGCGGCCGGGTAGGGCGCGTTGGCTGCGGTGGATTCATTTTGCTGGCAGCCAGTTTGGCCTGTTGTTTACGCAGGGGGATCAGCTTAGTCTCTACGCACTCTCTTACTTCTTCCACTGAGTAGCCGGATTTCACTTTGAAGCGGGCGTGGGGAATGCCGGCGGCATCCAGGGCGCCAGACACAAACCAGTCGCGCTGGGTTTTATAACCTTCCTTGCCTTGTTTGTGAACCAAATCAATGGCCAGCACCGGTGTCATGTCGTCGCGACGGCACAGAACGAAGTCGAGTTGCTTACTGCCAGCGCGCAGCAGTGCCTGGCGAGCCTGACGTTTATTGGTGCTGTCGCGAACGGCAAGCAGGTCGTTAAGGCGAACCCGTGAGACAATTCTGAATTCACGGCCAACGGCCTGTTCCAGCAAATTGATAAAGGTATGCTCTACCTGGGTAAAAAGCTGTTGTTTTTTACGAAAGGGAAAACTCATACCGTGATCAGAGAGTTTAAGTGCACCAACAGTTACTACTATCAGCAGCATAAACAAAATAATGGCAAGTTCCATACGCTTCCTCAACAATTCAATGCGCACGAGTGTCAATAAAATGACATGCCCGGGCGGCAGGACAAACTTGTTAGAGAAATAGCAAAGGCGGTGCCAGTTATTCGAAACACTGGCAGGCGAGAGAAATAAAAGTTAGTCGTTGGTTAAACTGGCCAGGGGAGCGGGGGTTTCTGCGCCCAGCACCAGGATATCTACCTGAGCGCCATCGCCATCGGGTGACACCACTACGCGTATATTCTGCGCGTCATTGACCAGCAACACACGTTCGTTGTGTTCGCCTTTCAGCGACAAGTCTGGCATCAACGCCAGATAGTAAGCCACAATGGCGTCGGGTGTATCACCAATAAAGTAAACCATGGAGGCCGGCATTTCGGTGTCAAAAGGCTGACACTGCCTGGCATCCCCGTGAATTTTGACGGCAAAAAACTCCGTCGGACAGCTACTGATTTGCGGCTGTGACTCCGGAGCCGTGGTGGCCATTGAGTCGGTTGCCACCAGCGACGAAGCCATCACCATCAGGCTGGTTACCAGAATGAGTTTACGCGGCGTGAATTTCATAGTCTGACGTTTACTTTTATACATACTGTTACTATAGGAGAGCTCTGCACGCTAAGCAATTGCAATGGCCTCGATTAAAGTATTGCGTAGCAATCATAAGTATATTTCCTGAGGACAGGTTTATGCTGCCATAGCGACGGTATGGCAACACAAAATGCAGTGGGGAATACCATTGCGACGGAGCAATAGTTTGGGAAGGCTTTCCATACTATGTACCATAATGCACAATACCCCAGTGCAATTCACTTCAGCACCCTCAACCAGGAGCGTGCTCTTCAGCCTACGGCAGTGATCGCTGCCGTGGGTGAATAAGAGGTATGACATAATGCCAGACAAGACTTCCTCCATTACCACCCTGAGTGACATGGCGGCCTGCGCCGATTACTCTTTTATATCTTCTCTCAAGGCAGACCCTCAGGCCACATCTGATGGCGTTGATCATCAGCCACGGCAGGTGTTTTGCGGTCACTATGTGCCGGTCTCACCAACGCCATTAAAAGCGCCAGGTTATGTTGCGCACAGCAACTCACTGTTTCGCGAGCTGGGTCTGGATGACGAGTTGGCAGTAACCGAAGCGTTTGTCCGTTTCTTCTCCGGCGATCTCACTCAGGCTCCTCTGCCGATGCGCAAAACGGGCTGGGCAACAGGCTATGCACTGTCTATTTACGGGACTGAGTATACCCAGCAATGCCCGTTTGGTACTGGCAATGGCTATGGGGATGGCAGGGCGATGTCGGTGTTTGAGGGCATGTTTAACGGCAAGCGGTGGGAGATGCAACTTAAGGGCGGCGGGCGAACGCCTTATTGTCGGGGCGCAGACGGACGTGCGGTGTTACGTTCCAGCGTCAGGGAGTTTCTGGCCCAGGAACACATGCATAGTCTCGGGGTACCCACCTCGCGCTCCCTCAGTTTAGTCATGTCGCATGCTGAAACTGTTAACCGGCCGTGGTATTACGAAGGATCGTCGTCTTTTGAGCCTGAGGTGATGGTGGCCAATCCGGTGGCGATTACCACGCGCGTAGCACCGTCGTTTATTCGAGTGGGTCAACTGGAGTTGTTCGCCCGGCGGGCGCGCAGTCAACAGCACTCCGAGGCTGTTGCTGAATTACACGCGCTGGTAAGCCATTTGATTGAGCGCGAATACTCCCTCGAAATAGACAGCAGTCTGGCATTGCCTGAACAGATCATTCAGCTGGCCGAAATCTTTCAGGAACGTCTGACCTCACTGGTGGCCAACTGGATACGGGTCGGCTATTGCCAGGGTAATTTTAACAGTGATAATTGCGCAGCCGGCGGTTTTACGCTGGACTATGGCCCATTCGGGTTCTGCGAACTGTTTGATCCCGTTTATCAGCCCTGGACGGGTGGTGGCCGGCATTTTTCTTTTTTTAATCAAACTGCGGCTGCCGACAAGAACTTTATGATGTTCTGTGGGGCACTGGCACCGCTGCTTCAGGACGAACCTGACCGGCTCAACGAACTGGAGGCAATTGGCACTGGCTTTGCCGACATGATGGAAAGTAAATTAGCCGGTATGTGGGCATCTAAGCTGGGCCTTAAGGTTTATGATCCTGAGCTGGTAACGTCGTTGCTTCAACTGATGGTTCGCACGTCAGCAGATTACACTATGTTGTTTCGCGAGCTGTGCCAGCTTCCTGATACGGTGACAGCGATAACAAAATGTTTCTATCAGCCGGCGGATGCGACATTACAACAGCAGTGGAATGACTGGTTGCAGAGTTGGCATCAACAGCTCGACGACCGTTTTAGTAATGCCGAAATCACAGCCAGAATGAAAAGGGTGAACCCCAAATATACCTGGCGCGAATGGTTGGTCGTGCCGGCCTATAAACAGGCTGAAAAGGGCGATTTCACCTTAATAAGGGAACTGCAGAAGGTGTTATCTGCCCCTTATGAGGAGCAGTCTGACAACATTGAGGCAAGTTATTATCGCTTACGTCCTTCGGAGTATTTTGATGCCGGAGGTGTTTCGCATTACAGCTGTTCTTCGTGAATTATCGAATATCAGTCAAACACAAACACCAGACAAAAAAATGGAGCCTTGCGGCTCCATTTTTGGTTTAGCGTGTTGTCAGGCTATATCAGGCACCGATGTAATCGAGGATACCATCAGCGGCTTTACGGCCTTCATCAATAGCTGTCACCACCAGATCACTGCCGCGAACCATATCGCCACCGGCGAAGATTTTCGGATTGGATGTCTGATAAGCGTACTGGCCTTTTGCCGGCGCACGCACGCGGCCTTTTTCGTCCAGAATAATACCGTAGTCTGCAAACCATGGTGCCGGGCTTGGCTGGAAACCAAAAGCGATAATGACCGCGTCGGCTTCCTGGATAAACTCTGAGCCTTCCACTACAACCGGGCGACGACGCCCTGCTGCATCGGGTTCACCCATTTCGGTATGCACCAGCTTAACGCCAATGGCTTTACCGGTTTCATCCACAGCAATATCGAGCGGCTGGACGTTAAATTCAAATTCAACGCCTTCTTCCCGGGCATTCACCACTTCACGGCGTGAGCCCGGCATGCTTGCCTCATCACGACGGTAAGCACAGGTTACCTTCTCAGCACCCTGACGAATTGAGGTTCGTACGCAGTCCATAGTGGTATCACCACCACCCAGTACGACTACTTTTTTGCCTTTCATATCAATAAAGTCTGCGGCGTCTTTTTCCAGACCCATGACTCGATTGGTATTTGAAATCAAGAACGGCAGAGCTTCGTAAACACCGTTGGCACCTTCGTTATCGAAGCCACCTTTCATTGACTTGTAAGTCCCCATACCCAGGAACACGGCGTCGTACTGGTCAATCAGATCCTGAAACGGCACGTCTTTACCAATTTCGGTATTCATTACAAACTCGACACCCATCTCGGTAAAGATTTCGCGACGCAGTTTAATAACGTCTTTTTCCAGTTTGAAAGAGGGAATACCAAACGTTAGCAGACCACCAATTTCTTCGTATTTATCAAATACCACCGGCTTCACGCCGTTACGTACCAGAATGTCTGCACAGGCGAGGCCAGCCGGGCCGGCACCCACGATAGCGACTTTCTTGTCGGTCCAGGTAACGCCGCTCATGTCCGGACGCCAGCCCATTTTAAAGGCCGTGTCGGTAATGTGCTTTTCGATAGAACCAATGGTTACCGCACCAAACTCATCGTTTAAGGTACAGTCACCCTCACACAGACGGTCCTGAGGACAAACCCGGCCACAGACTTCCGGCAAACTGTTAGTTTGGTGAGACAGCTCGGCTGCCTCGATAAATTTACCTTCGTTGGCCAGTGCCAGCCACTGAGGAATGTAATTATGTACCGGGCATTTCCATTCACAGTATGGGTTACCACAGTCCAGGCAACGATCTGCCTGGCCTTCTGCCTGTGAGTTGGTCAGAGGATGATAGATCTCAGCAAAGCCATTTTTACGATCCATTATCGGCTTCTTCGGCGGATCAATCCTTTCTACGTCAATAAATTGATATACATTCTTAGCCATTATCTTCTAACCCCTCTATTGCGCCTGAATGCGCAGTTCCGCGCTGGAACGACTAATATGGCCCAACAGATTTTTTACATCACTGGTTTTTGGCTTAACCAGCTTAAAGCGATTCAGTGTATTGGCGAAATCGTGCAGCAGGCTCAGAGAGAACTGGCTGCCGGTTTCTTCGTAGTGCTGGTTGATCAGGCCGCGTAAGTGCTCGGCCAGAATGACTTTATCGTCGATATCCAGTACTTCAACCAACTCCTGGTTAACCCGGCTGTTCAGATCGCCCTGCTCATCATAAAGATAAGCAAAACCACCTGTCATACCGGCACCAAAGTTAATACCTACCGGACCCAGTACCGCCACAATACCACCTGTCATGTATTCACAACCGTTGTCGCCAACACCTTCTACTACCGCAATCGCACCAGAGTTACGAACACCAAAACGTTCACCGGCACGGCCAGCAGCAAACAGTTTACCGCCGGTTGCACCGTACAGGCAGGTGTTACCCATAATGGCACTTTCGTGGGCATTAAATTCGCCTTTGCGCGGCGGATAGATAACCAGCTTACCGCCGGTCATGCCTTTACCCACATAATCGTTGGCGTCGCCTTCGATGTACATGTTCAGACCACCGGCATTCCACACACCGAAGCTCTGACCCGCGGTACCTTTAAAGGTAACGGTGATTGGCATTTCTTCCATATCGTGGTTGCCGTAATGCTTGGCGATTTCACCAGACAGTAAGGCACCAACCGAACGGTCGGTATTACGGATTGGATAACTTAAGTTAATACCACAACCTTTAACAACGGCCTCTTTAGCATCCTTAAGCATCTTCGCGTTAAGTACCCCTTTGTCGAGCGGCGCGTTGGTGGTTTCAGAGCAGAACAAACGAGTGTGCTCACCAGCAACCGGCTTGGCCAGAATGGGTGACAGATCCAGTTTGTTTTGCTTAGCGGTATGACCGTCCAGCAATTCCAGTAATTCAGTGCGGCCGATCAGCTCGTCGAACTTACGAACGCCCATGGAAGCCATGATTTCACGGACTTCCTGTGCCACAAACTTAAAGTAGTTCATGACCATTTCCGGCAGGCCAATAAAGTGGTCGCTGCGCAGTTTATCATCCTGAGTTGCTACACCGGTTGCACAGTTGTTGAGGTGACAAATCCGCAGGTATTTACACCCTAAGGCAACCATCGGGCCGGTACCAAAACCAAAGCTTTCCGCGCCAAGAATAGCGGCTTTGATTACGTCCAGACCGGTTTTCAGACCACCATCGGTTTGTACCCGTACTTTATGGCGCAGGCCATTCTCAACCAGTGCCTGCTGTGTTTCAGACAGACCCAGCTCGAACGGACTACCCGCATATTTTACTGAGGTTAACGGGCTGGCACCGGTGCCGCCGTCGTAGCCAGAAATTGTGATGAGGTCGGCATAGGCTTTAGCAACACCGGTTGCGATGGTGCCTACACCTGGCTCAGAAACCAGTTTCACTGAAATAAGTGCGGTTGGGTTCACTTGCTTCAGATCGAAGATTAACTGAGCTAAATCTTCAATAGAGTAAATATCGTGGTGCGGTGGTGGTGAAATCAGGGTTACGCCCGGCACCGAGAAACGCAGCTGCGCGATATACTTATTGACTTTATCACCAGGTAACTGACCACCTTCACCCGGTTTTGCACCCTGTGCAACCTTGATTTGGATGACATTGGCATTAACCAGATAATGTGGCGTAACACCAAAACGGCCAGAGGCGACCTGCTTGATTTTAGAGTTCTTTTCGGTGTTGAAGCGTTTCGGATCTTCACCACCCTCACCGGAGTTTGACTGACCGCCCAAACGGTTCATGGCAATCGCCAGCGCCTCGTGTGCTTCCGGACTTAGTGCGCCGATAGACATGGCCGCGGTGTCAAAACGTGGGAATAGGTTTTCCGCCGGTTCAACTTCGCTGATATCCACTGCTTCACCCGCTGGCAGCACTTTCATTAAGTCGCGCAGGTGAGAAGGGGAGCGGTCGTTAACCAGTGCTGCGTACTGCTGATAGTCGGCATATTCGCCGCTAACCACAGCTTTTTGCAGGGTTTTGACGACATCCGGGTTGTACGCATGGTATTCGCCATCATGAACATACTTAAGTAAGCCACCATGGGACATTTTCTTACGTTTCAGCCAGGCAACGCGCGACAGGTTGATGGCGTCCTGCTGGAAGTCGTCGAAAGACGCGCCTTCAATTCTGGAGGTCACCCCTTTAAAGCACATTTGCACTACGTCGCGGCTGATACCGATGGCTTCAAACAGTTTAGAGCTACGGTAGCTCGCAACGGTACTGATACCCATCTTCGACATGATTTTATACAGGCCTTTATTGATACCTTTACGGTAGTTCAATACGGCCTGCATCGCGGTTACGTCGAGCTCACCTTTTTCGCACAGTTGCTCGATGGTTTCATAAGCCAGAAACGGATAAACCGCGGTAGCACCTAAACCAATCAGTACGGCGAAGTGATGCGGGTCACGGGCAGATGCGGTTTCTACCACGATATTTGCGTCACAACGTAACTGCTGATCCACCAAGCGGCGGTGAACTGCACCAACGGCCATCGCGGCAGGGATAGGCAGCTTGTTCGGCTTGATGTTACGGTCTGACAGCACTACAAAAGCGGCGCGTTTTTGTTTCACAAGGTACTCTACCTCGTGGCACACACGCTCAATGGCTTTCTTCAGGCCTTCATCCTGTGAATACTGCAGATCAATAACTTCTGAATAATAGTGTTCAGGGTTGAATTCACGTAACTGTTTTAAATCGGTGTACATCAGGATGGGCGATTTAAATAACACGCGATCAGCATAACCACTGGTTTCGCTAAACACGTTTTGCTCACGACCAATACAGGTCGCCAGTGACATTACGTGGTTTTCCCGCAGCGGATCGATAGGCGGGTTTGTCACCTGCGCAAACTGCTGGCGGAAATAATCGTACAGGGTACGGTGTTTGGAAGATAACACTGCCATTGGCGTGTCATCACCCATTGAGCCTACGGCTTCCTGACCGTCTTTACCCAGTACTTTAATCACCTGATGAATTTCTTCATAGCTGTAGTTAAACAGCTTGTGATACACCGCCATGGTGTCGTCGTTGAATACCCGCTGACCAATGAGAGAGGCATCCATATTTTCAATCGGCGTTAATGAACGGATGTTTTTCTCAATCCACTCATGATAGGGGTGACGGTCTTTCAGTTCGTCATCAATTTCGGTAGAACGCCAGATTTTGCCGTTGTAGGTATCAACTGCAAGCATTTCGCCCGGACCAACGCGGCCTTTTTCTACTACGTCTTCAGGTTCGTAATCCCAGATACCAATTTCTGAGGCCAGCGTAATGAAGCCGTTTTTGGTCAGCACATACCGCGCCGGGCGCAAGACCGTTNCGGTCNAGGTTACAGGCAACGTGACGACCGTTGGTCATTACGATACCGGCAGGACCATCCCAGGGTTCCATGTGCATTGAGTTAAACTCGTANAATGCACGCAGCTTGGGATCCATGGTGTCATTGTTCTGATATGCTGGTGGCACCAGTAAGCGCATGGCACGGAACAGGTCCATACCACCGGCCAGGAACAGTTCCAGCATGTTATCCAGCGACGATGAGTCAGAGCCTTCAGTGTTAACAAAAGGGGCAGCGTCTTTCAGATCCGGGATCAGTGGCGTGGCGAATTTACCGGTACGGGCCATTGCCCAGTCGCGGTTACCTTTAATGGTATTAATTTCGCCGTTGTGCGCCAGATAGCGGAAAGGCTGGGCCAGCGGCCATTTGGGCAACGTGTTGGTAGAAAAGCGCTGATGGAATACACAGATGCTGCTTTTCAGATCTTCATCGGCGAGATCTTTATAAAAGGCAGGTAAGTCTTTGGGCATTACCAGGCCTTTATAAATAGTTACCAGGCCAGACAGGCAGGCAACATAAAAGTCAGGGTCGTTTTCGAGGCGTTTCTCTACCCGGCGACGCACCATAAATAAACGGCGTTCAAGATCGCGTTTACGCCAACCCGCCGGCGCGTTAACAAATACCTGTTCGATTTGTGGTACACCGGTTAACGCCAGTTCACCCAGCACGTCGTGATTAACCGGCACTTCACGCCAGCCCACAACATCCAGGGTTTCTTTTTGCAGCTCTTCATTAACGACTTCCCGCGCAGCTTGNGCCAGTGTNTCGTCCTGATTAAGGAAAATCATTCCCACAGCATATTTCTTGCTGAGCTTCCAGCCATGCTGCTCTGCGATCATGCGGAAGAAGGCATCGGGCTTTTGTAATAGCAGACCACAACCGTCACCGGTTTTGCCGTCTGCGGCAATNCCGCCACGATGTTGCATGCGGTCAAGCCCTTCAATAGCNGTAGTNACCAGCTTATGGCTGGCNTCACCTTCTATGTGGGCAATCAAACCAAATCCACAGTTATCCCGTGAATCGTTGGGATTATATAAACTCATTCTCTTAACTCCTTAAACCTTAGACTGGGCAAGGTATGCGCTGCATTTTTNGCCAGAAGTGGCTTTGCAACGTCGTAACAACGCGTAATNAACTGAAANATATAGAAAAATCAGTNTGCGCCGGTTTGTCGTTAATTATTATTAGTGGATACCAGTCATGTACCGCATTTTTATGCACTATTGCCAAGCGGGCCGTACAAAATACCGATATTGATTCCTAAAATCAATCGGAATGTGTAGGCCGGGTTTTATGAAATCGTATACAATCTTTNTTGTGTATAAATATCAATGNCTTAGCTGTATTCTTGGACGCAAAAAAAATCGAAAAAAAATACTCAATCGTAGCTGGAAAACCATTGTCAGGGTTTTATGTCTACAACTTAAGTTGCATAAAAAGTCGTAATATTTGGGTATTTACCCANTTTTCGTAAGCAACACTGAATGTTTATTTTAAATTAATCTGGCTGCTTCATAGACAGCAGTGAACAAGGCTACCGTATCAGTCTTACCAGGTGGTGTCCGCTGTACGGTTAGATTGAACCAATTATAAAGGCAGGCTAGGATTCCATTAAACCAATAATTACCGCAAAAGCCCAGTGTTGCGTAGACAATTATTGCAAGAGAATAAAAGTAAACANTTAACACCGGGCCATTTTATCGGNTTTTCGCNGCGNAGTAACCTATGCGAATGTCGCTAAGACCTGCTAGGATAGCGGCACTAAACAACGAAGTATTTCAGTTATGCAACAAGAAACTCCGAATGATTCCTGGGCGATACGTTTTGCGCAGTTTGTAGAGCGCTTTGGCACTATTAAGCTAAGTGTATTGTTTGTCGTACTAACGCTGGCATTTACCGTGGGCGGCTCGTACGTCATCCGCGTGAGCCTTGGTAGTGNCGTGCAGCCTGATGACTTTATNAGNGCCGTTATCCTTACCATGCTGTCGGCGCCCTGGGTGTTGTACTTTTTCAGTGAANTGGTAAAGCAACTGGAACATTCGCGAACGAATTTAAAAGAAGTGGTCAGCCAATTGGAACACCTTCGTGAAGAAGATGTGTTTCTCAACCGCGAGCTGCAAAACAATATTCGCCAGCTCAACCACGAAATAGAGCAGCGTAAACACGCCCAGGAAGAACGGGAAACGGTGTTTAAGGAACTGGAAAAAGAAATTCAGGATAAGTCGGAGAAAGAGGCCCAGGCCCGACGCTTATCTACGTTGCTACGTTCTATTATTGATGCCTCGCCGGATCTGATTTATTACCGCAACGAAGAAGGGCGCTTTGCCGGNTGTAACCGGGTGGCGGAGCAATTGACTGGTATGTCTGAGAGAGAATTGCTTGGCCTTACTCCACACGATGTTTATGAAGAAGAACTCGCCCGCCAGGTAGTGGCCAGNGATCATGANGTACTTGAAACCAATGCCAGCATCACTGATGAGCTATGGTTACGTTTTGCCGACGGCCGTCGGCGTTTCTTTGAAATGCGTCGGGTGCCTTTTTTTGACCACGAAGGTAACCGGTTGGGGTTACTTGCTTTTGGTCGTGATATGACCGAGCGCAAGCAGGCCGAAAGTGCGGCAGCCAAAGCCAGTACCGACAAAACCCGCTTTATTGCCACCATCAGCCATGAATTGCGTACGCCGCTTAANGGTATTGTAGGGNTAAGNCGTATGCTGCGTGATACNGAGCTTAACGAAGAACAGTGGAGNTGGGTGAGCACCATNTATGCCAGTGCTATTACCCTTGGCAACATATTTAACGACATTATCGATTTGGATAAACTCGACCGCGATAAGCTGGAGCTCTCACTGAAAACGGTATCATTGCGCGATTTCACTGAAGAGCTGAGCTCGATAATCCGCTTGTTGGCAAAAGACAAATCGTTGGAGCTGATCACCAATATAGTTGAACCGTTACCTAAGCAGGTGGAGGTAGACGGTACGCGGTTACGTCAGATCCTGTGGAACATCCTGTTCAACGCCGTGAAATTCACTCAGAAAGGACACGTGTCGCTCACCGTCTCGGCAACTCGTCCGGATAATGATATCTCACTGGTCACCTATGTGATTGAAGACACTGGTGTAGGTATTCCGGACAGTGAAATCGATAAGATCTTTGCCATGTACTACCAGGTGGATCACCCCGACCATCAATCGGCCACCGGTACCGGAATCGGCCTGGCGATATGTAAGCAAATGGTTGATTTAATGCACGGTGATATCCGCGTTGAGAGCGAGCAGGGCAAAGGCACCCGCTTTATCGTTGAGCTGCCGTTACAGGTTTCCAGTCGTCCGATGCAAGTGGCACAGTTACAGGTAACCGGACTCAATATTCTGCTGGTTGAAGACATTGAGCTCAATGTAATGGTAGCCAAAGCATTATTGGAGAAGCTGGGTCAGCATGTGGATGTGGCGATGACCGGCCAGGAAGCCATAGACAAAGCGCGGGAAACAACCTACGACCTTATTTTCCTCGATATCCAGTTGCCGGATATGACCGGCTTTGATGTGGCAGCCACACTCCATGAAGAAGATCTGGTTATGCAAACGCCGATTGTTGCGCTGACCGCCAATGTGATTAGAAAGCGTGAAGAATATCTACAAAACGGTATGGATGACGTGATAGCCAAACCGGTTAAGAAGAGCCGGGTAGTCGAAGTCCTCAACATGCTGTTTGCGGAGTCTGAAGTGGAACAACCGGCTCCGGAAGCGCCGCAGCGTAAGACACTCGACAGCAGCAAACTGCTGACCAATATCCTCGATATGGAGTTGCTACAGATGCTGGTGGATACCATTGGTGAAGATATGGTTCGCGCCAGTGTGAAAGTGTTCCACGAAAAGATGCCGGAATATATGGAAATCCTGCAACTCAGCTTAAGTGCCGATGAAAAATCTGAAGTCTGCGCGCAGGCTCATAAAATCAAGGGAGCAGCCAGTTCTGTTGGTCTTGCAAGGGTGCAACGAATCGCCAATCAAATCCAGCAAGGCGACCACCCGGCCTGGTGGCAAAACGTGCATGACTGGGTAGAGGAGCTGCAAATGGCGGTACCTCACGACATGGAAAAACTGCACGACTGGTTAAAAGAGCAAACCATCGACGATTAAACCGGATTACAGGGTGTCAAAGTAAGCACGGGCTGAGGCAGACTGCCTCTTCCCGTTCCAGGAATAGCAAAGAAATAATTATGAAACGGATGTTACTGATGATGTTGCTGCTAACAGCAGCTTCAGCCAATGGCAATAGCCTGTTTAAAACCGAAAGTGGCCTTGGCATAGAATATGGCGGCCTGGGTTTTCAGGCTATCGCGCAGATGCCATTTAAATCTCTGGAATTATATGGCGCACTTGGTATCACGGAGGATATTCGTGAGAATGAGAGAGGCATAAGAGGGGGGATTGGTGCCAATTTCTTTGTGACCAAACATATATCACTCACCACTTTTGGCGGCATTATCGACGTTGATCGTTATCGCAGTGATGAATGGTTTGGTGGTGATTTAGAATTAACCGAATATGAGTATGAACGTCAATATGGTGGTTCGATTGGCGTTAAACTTTATGTAAGCGGGCAGGATAAACCCGGTTGGGTAATTGGGGCGACCTATAGCGCCTGCAGTGATGACAGTTTCGGTTTTGTCAGCCTGGCGTATCGTTTTTAGGCTTGTTGCTGCTGATTAATCAGTGAATTCAACCAGGTTTTGGCGTCGTCGGCTGAATCAAAAAACGCCACCTCATGGCCTGGCAGCTCATAAATCGATTCAAACTGGTGCTTTGACAGCAACGGCGAGTTTACGTCTTCAAATACGACTGCCGTGGCGACACGGCCGAGAGTGATTTCTTTTTTAATTTGCTTGCGAAGTAACGCGAAGGCTTCGGGAACGTATACGGCCTCGCCACGAAAAATGGCCAGCACGCCCCAGGGAGAGCCATACATGGCGCGTAAATTCTGCATGATCTTATCGTCAGATAAGTGCAGTGACTCTGCATTCCACGGGCCTTCACCATTTAACACAATCAGTCTGCCGTCAATGGCAACACTCAGAGAGCCGTGTTTATTAAATTTACCTGCCATATTCCATCTCCAGGTATGTCCATCTCCACTACGCTGATGAATGGTTATTGTGCGCTTTAAAAAAGCAGATTGCCAGTGTTGCAAAAGAAAAGGGGTGACCAGCCCATGCCCAATAGTAGCTGGCCACCCAGAGAAACAGCTTAGTAAAAGCTATACCTGAGGTTCGGGGATATGCACGCGTCCTTCCATCAGAATTCGCGCTGAACGGCTCATCACCGCTTTGGTGGCAGTCCATTTGCCGTTAACTAACGCCGCTTCCGCGCCAACACCCAGGGTACCGGAAGGGTGGCCAAACACTACGTTAGAACGGTCGACACCGCCGGCTGCATCATTCACCAGGGTGGCGGGAATAGCGGCTGCGGGGGGGGTAGGTACGGGCGGGGGGGCCCCCCACCCCCGGG
>NZIK01000080.1 GCA_002691625.1 Alteromonadaceae bacterium | reverse complement strand
TGGTTGCTTACTGCCTCAAGGAAAACAAGCCATCACTTGATATTACTGATGTTGAGCGTAATTCAATGGTCGTGGCTTAAGCCGATCTCGGGTTAATTAAGGATATTACCTGTTCTTCGTCCAGCATAGGCAGAGCCTGATACTGCTTTAACAGGTTAATGACATAATCCAGGGCTCTCTGCACTGACCAGCCAAGCGCGTCCTGTAACTGATATAAGCTCTCGTTGTTGAGTTCACCGACCTTTTGTTTAATATGCTTTTTGAGCTTGTCAGCCAAGACAGGCCCGGGCACTTCAGGGGCTTGAAACAGGACTTCATGGAATAAACGATAGTGGCTATATGACAAGCCATTTTTCTCATTCGCCAGTAAGGTGAGCAACGCCTGATGCTGGTTTCGTACTGAAAGTAGCGCGACCCGGTTAAATAATGTTTGGCTGTTGATGACGTCAGCAGATAAATCCGTGGCAAGCGCCACAAGTTGTTGGTTAAAAGTGTTGTTATTCAACAGGCTAACTGCTGCGCCCTGACTGGAGAGTTCACTCTTTGTTAAGGCAGCAGGGGTAGGTATTTTATCAACTGCTGCCCAACTAGCCTGGGTGACACTGGCAACCAACAATAGATAAAAAGGCGCCATAATAAGCCAGGTTTTTATGTGGTTTATGATACAACAAGCTAACGTCAACACGTTTTTCTCCTTGAATGTAAGGTTCGTTAAATAATGACTAACAGCCTAAATAAAAAGAGAAAAAAGAAATGACCGGACGATGATTTTTGATGATTTATGGTGATCCCACGCAAACCAACGTGGTATTTTTAGCCAAACAGCGAAGCAGGGCACTCTCATGCGCTGGCAAATAGCCAATTATCAATTTTGTGAACAACAGCAGACGTTATCCTCGCCTTCTGAGACGTTGCAGCTGGAGCCCATGATGGTCGAGTTGTTGGCTTATTTTTGTCGGCACCCCAATGAAATCATTAGTGTTGATCAACTGATTGACCAGGTCTGGCAGGGCCGGGTTGTCACCGACAATGCGGTTAGCCGACTGATCACCAAATTGCGCCGCGCCTTTGCTGACGATGCCAGACAGCCCCGGTTTATTGCGACATTTCCTAAGAAGGGGTACAAGTTTGTGGCCCGCGTAGTGGTGATAAACGAAGGTGCTTTTTCACGCGCAGAAGAGCCTGCCAGTGCTACAGATACTTTACCTCAGGCTGGATCAGCTTCCCCGAAGGCCGATACATCGCGGCTTCAACTGTGGGGGGGAGTGGGCTTTCTTGTTGTAGCCTCGTTGTTGATATTCTGGCTTGCCTGGCAAACGCCGCAACCATCAGCCAGCTTCGCCCGGGCACTGACTTCCCGTGATGGTAATGAATTTTTTCCTTCTTTCAGTGCCGATGGTACCCGCATGGCGTTTATGTCGGTGAAAGAACGTCGCTTGCGGCTGGTGGTTAAAGATCTCACTAACGGGCAGGCTCTGGAAGTCACCCCCCCGGATGGGCTGAATACCGGTCCTGGCGACTGGAGTCAGTATTCAGATAACCTGGTTTACCTGGCGGCGTCAGATGAACGCTGTGAATATTACATTCGTGAGTTTAACGGTTTAACTCCAAAAGAGGCCCGGCTTATCCACCGTTGCCCGGCTGGCAGCTACGGCAAAATCCTGTTTACCCATAACGACGAGCGAGTGGTCTTTAGCGAGAATAGCGGGCCAGGTACGCCTTATTCGATTTATGAACTGGATTTGACTACTCAAACGAAACGGCGGGTCAACCAGCCGGACATTTACCTCTCTGGTAACAGTCAGTTTGATATGCATCCCGAAGCCAATCAATTGCTTATTTCGTCGCCGGATAAGCAGCAGTGGGAGGGTTTTTATACGCTTGATTTGCAAACTAATGAACTGAACTTATTGTTTAAACAAGACGCCTATATCTGCTGTGGAATTTGGGATCACAGCGGAGAGAACGTTATTCTGATGGGCGAACACCCGGCTTATCAGTTGCTGAGTTACAACTTGTCCGGCGGTAATCGGCAGGTCGTTTATTCTGGCAGCCGCCGGATAAATCAACCAAACCGATTTAATAATGGTGTGGATTATGTGTTCGCGTCCGGCGACAAGCACAGCGATATAGTAATGCTTGAGCTGACCACGCACCAAATCAGTATTGTTGCGAATGATACGGTTGATGAAAGACTGGCCAGGTTCTCCACCGCACAGCACGCCGTAGCCTATATCAGTATGGTTTCAGGCAAAGAACAGGTGTGGATTTATGATACTCGTTCTAAAGCGCGACAACAGGTTACGGCGTTTACCGATAACCGTCATTATCTGGATCTACAATGGTCATTAGATGATCGCTACATCGTTGGCCTTACTTTCAACGAGCTGCATCTAATCAATGTGAAAACCGGCGAAGCAACTATTGTGGATTTTCCGCAAACTGAAATTCGAGGGGTGTCATTTAAATCGGCGTCTGAATTAAGCTTTAGTGCCAAAGAAGGCGAGCGCTGGCGCGTGTACACTTACAATCTGAGTAATCAGACTGTGTCGGCAGAATCGCCACAATGGTCTTTTATTCAGTTCAGAGCGAATGGCGCCGATACCTTATGGTATTCCCACGAGCAAAAGCTCTATTTCTCTGACGAGCAGGTTGCGCTGAGTGATCAGGATATTCCTGTGCAGAAACTACTCGACGGACGTCAGTGGAATCTTCGCAAGCAGGCACATCATTGGTATTGGTACAACCCTGATCTGCCAGGCCAGATTTACCGCTACAATCAACAAACTGCTGAGCTTGAAGTCATTGCCGAGGCCAGAGTGGGGCATTTCGATATCCGCGAAGACAAGTTACTTTATATTCAAAGCAGTGAGTTGCAATCTAACCTGTTCAGAACGGTAAGTCAGTAAGACGCCTCGGTATGGCCAATCATCAGGGCTGTTACGCGCAGATCTTTATGAAGGTTACCGTAACAATACGCTGTTGGCTTTAAATCAGTCAATACGGCACAAGAGAGAGTGGCGGCTCCTGCAACGTGGCAAACTGCTCTTTCAGTGCCAGGATTTGCTGCTCCCAGTAGCGCTGTTCGGCAAACCAGGGAAAGGCTCGTGGGAACGCTGGGTCTTCCCACCGGTCAGACAGCCACGCCATGTAATGCACCATTCGCATGGCCCGCAATGGCTCCATCAATGCCAGTTCCTTACTGTCGAACTCACAGAACTCCTCGTAAGATTCTATTAGTGTTTCAAGCTGCATCTGCTGCTGCGTGCGGTCGCCGTTGAGCATCATCCATAAGTCCTGAACCGCCGGACCCATGCGGCTGTCATCAAGGTCGACAAACATCGGGCCGTCACGCCACAGAATATTACCGGCATGGCAATCGCCGTGCAGACGAATAAGTTTACCTGGCTGATACAACGCTTTGGTGAGTTCAATTACCTGATCGAGTATGGTGAAAAACGCGGTATGTAGTGACTCCGGTAATAGCGTACTGCTGGCAAGGGTTTGCCTTGGTTTGGTCAGGAAGCTTTCAATATCCATGGTCGGACGGTGCGTAAAAGGCGCACTGCTGGCGACCTTATGCATGCGGCCAATAAACCGGCCCATCCATTCCAGGTGATCGAGATTATCCAGTTCAAACTGACGGCCGCCCACGGAATTAAATAAGGCAAAGCGATACTGCTCAGCAAAATGCAGTGTTTCGCCCTGATGGGCAAGCGGGGCTACCACCGGGATTTCAGCATCGGCAAGCGCCTGGCTGAAGGCATGTTCTTCAAGAATCTGTTCGTTAGTCCATCGCTGCGGGCGATAAAACTTCACTACATAGCGCTTTTGTTCATCGCTTAAAAACTGGTAGACCCGGTTTTCGTAACTGTTTAGCGCAAGGAGTCCTGATTGAGGAAAAATGCCGCACTGTTCCAGTGCGGCAAGGATCATATCGGGTGACAGTTCGGCAAAGGTAAAGTCACTCACATTAAGGCCTGTTTATCGATAAAGGAATTTCGATGGCTCGCTAACCTCTACAACAGTGCCGTCTGCTTCGGTGGTGGAAACATTAAAGTATATTTCGGTAACCCGGTCAGACAGGTTGTAGGGATCAGTTGCGACAGATACAGGCAGGCTGTATACCTCGCCGCCACCCACGGTAACAACTTGTTCGCCAATGTACTCGTATTCCGCCAAACCTTCTACCTTAATTGTATAAGTGTGCTCGGTTTGTGATTTATTAAGGACCTTCAGGGTGTACACATTCTCGATGTCGCCGTTCATATTTTCGCGGTACAGGGAGTTACGGTCGCGAATAATATCCACTTCCAGGGGCACCCGGGTCACGATATCTGCAACCAGCAGACCGCACATTACCAGCAGTACCACCAGGTAGCCTACCAGTTTAGGACGAACGATATGGGTGGTACCGCCAGCCAGCTCGTGCTCTGAGGTAAAGCTGATAAGCCCTTTGGGATAGTCCATTTTTTCCATTACGCCGTTACAGGCATCCACACAGGCACCACAGTTAACGCACTCGTATTGTAAGCCGTTACGAATATCGATGCCGGTAGGGCACACCTGCACACAAAGGTTACAGTCGATACATTCGCCGAGGCCTTTTTCAGCCAAGTCTTCATGGGCCAGTTTACGAGAGCGTGGGCCACGCTGTTCACCGCGGCTGGCGTCGTAAGATACGGTAAAGGTATCTTTATCAAACATCGCTGACTGGAAGCGGGCATAGGGGCACATGTGGGTACACATAATTTCACGCATCCAGCCCGCGTTACCATAAGTACACACGGTAAAGAATATAATAGAGAAGCCGGCCCAGAAACTGGTGTTGAAGGTAAAGAAGTCAACGTACAGCTGAGCCACCGGAGTGAAGTAGCCAACAAAGGTCATGGCCGTGAGCAGTGCAACCAGAACCCAGGCAGTATGCTTAGCCGCTTTGCGCCAGAACTTATCGAAGTCCATTGGACGTTCGTCGAGCTTAATGCGCTTATTACGGTTACCTTCGAAAAACTCTTCAAACCACACATATATGTATGTCCAGGTGGTTTGCGGGCACATAAAGCCACACCAAACCCGGCCGGCAAAGGTAGTGATAAAAAACAGCGCGAAGGCAGACACAATAAAGATATAAGCCAACAGCGTCAGATCCTGTGGCCACAGGGTCAATGAGAAAATCGTAAAGCGCTGATCCATAATATTCAGCAGCACAGCCTGATGGCCGTCATACTGGATCCAGG
The DNA here is from genome assembly GCA_002691625.1 of Alteromonadaceae bacterium. Classification (GTDB taxonomy): domain Bacteria; phylum Pseudomonadota; class Gammaproteobacteria; order Enterobacterales; family Alteromonadaceae; genus Alteromonas. The sequence continues at coordinate 58,320 of NZIK01000080.1, read as the reverse complement.
GGATGGCGACGAATAAGGCAATAAAAAAGAAGCCGAAGAATCGACGAAAGTTTTCTAACGGACCTTTAACCGACCGTACGTAGATTCGGTCGCGCGCTGTATAGCGTTTCGACTCGTCGAGTTTTTTGGGTTTGTGAACTTTTACCGGAGTAACATTTTTCACCGGGATCTGATCGTTCATGGGACTACCTTCATTGAAGCTAAACATGATTACGGCAGCAGTATACCTGTCATATATTAATTTTACTTAATATAGATCAATCGCAGTCTGATTCGCCGCGGCGACAGTGTAACGCATTTTTTAGGTGTACACACTTGGTGCCAGTCCTGCGACAAAAAGGTTTGGCGAAAAAATGAACTATCCTGATCAGCTATAACTCTTAATAACTACGTATAAATCACGTACCTTATTAAATGGTTAGACGTGGGATAAACTTGGCTCATTAGTTTGGGAGAAGTATAAAGCATGTTTCGTTCAATCGCTGTCATCATTGAAATCGCTATTTTGGTAGTGGTATTACAGCTACCGTTTGTTCAGTATTTATTTTCTGACGTTCAGGCTACGCTGAGTGACTGGATGGAAGAGATCGCTACGCGTGAAGAGCGCCAGCAGCTGGCTGAAATTAAAGACAGCCTGGCAGTGCAGTACTCGGCCATGCGTCCTTACCAGAAAGATTATCTCGATACGGTGCTGTCCTCACGGGTCAGAACGCTGCAATTCTACGATGCTTATTGTGAAAATACAGATAGAAATCCGTACATCCATGGCGTGACACTCCACACGTTTTGCTCTGAGATTCGCCGTTCACCGGTGTTGAATACCGACACACAAAATAGCTGATTGCTCCTGTTCATCCCCGGTTCAGGTGAAGACTGATAGGCTCAAAGATACGATAAACCGTTAAACTTTTTGACGGTTTATTGTTCTAATAGTTAACTGAGTACGTATATACTCTGACTTCGAAGCAAACCTTTGGGGGGGATCCTACAATGCGAAATGTAACAGCGTCGTGGTTACTTGTACCTGCGCTTATGGTGTTTTCTGGCGCTACGCTGGCCCAAAAAAGCACTGCTGAAACAGCAGAGGCGAAAGTCGAAATTACCTGGCAAGACCCCAAGTCGTATACCGATGTCAGACCAAGTAACGAGTCGCGCAAAAGTTTTCGTAACCGCGTATTTAAGTCGCTGGATAAATACTTCAATAAACTGGCTGAGGCCCTGCCCGAAGGCCAGACACTGGAAGTAACCGTTACGGACTTGGATTTAGCTGGGCAAGTCTGGCCAACCATGCGCGCGGGCGCTTTCGATATCCGTATTATCGATACGGTGTATATTCCGCGTATGGAGTTTAGTTACCAGCTCAAAGAAGGCGACAAAGTGGTGAAGTCTGCCGACGTGAAGATTAAGGAAATGGCTTTTATGAATCGTATAAGCCGTGCCCGCAGCAACGATCCTTTCCGCTATGAAAAAGACATGATCAAACGTTGGTTTGATGATGAATTTGAAGATACTATCGCGAAAAACTGATTGTTAGAAAGGCCGCTTAAGCGGCCTTTTTATTGGTCTTAACAGGCTTACAGATAATCGAATTCACTGCCCTCAACGGCCAGTAGGGTGTCTGCAGACTCCAACAGCGCAGCTTTATGAGCGGCAGTGCGTGGCAGCAGCCGCTGCATATAAAAGTTACAGGTTTTTTGTTTACCTGCGGCCAGCACCGGATTATCGCCCTGTGCTGCACAATCTGCCATGGAATACCATAATACGCCAAGCAGGCAGTAACCGCTGTAGGCCAGGTAATCACAGGCGCTACCCGCAGCATCCACCACCGAAAAGGCTTTTACCTGTAACGAGGTCTGATACCATTCGTCCAGTAAGGCCGATGCGTGCTGCCGGGCTTCGCCGTTGGCCATGCCGGCGACTAACTCTGCAAAAGCGTTACGCGTAGCCCCCAGCATGTCGCCGCGGTCGCGGGTCAGTTTGCGGCCAATCAGGTCGAGTGACTGGATTCCGTTGGTGCCCTCGTAAAGCATGGCGATACGTACATCGCGCATAAGTTGTTCCATGCCCCATTCACGAATATAACCATGACCGCCAAAAACCTGAATTCCCAGGCTGGCGGACTCTAAGCCGGTATCGGTCATAAAGGCTTTACAGATTGGCGTTAGAAACTGCAGGATGGCCTCAGCATTGTTATGAGCTTCGCCGCCTGAATTATGCGCTATGTCCATATATTTGGCATACAACATAGCCAGTGCCCGGTTACCTTCTGTCAATGCTTTTTGGGTGAGCAGCATCCGCGCAATGTCGGGTTGGTAAACGATTGCATCTGCTTTGTCATCCGGTTGTTGTACGCCTTGTGGTGCGCGGGATTGAAGACGTTCTCGTGCATAAGTCAATGCGCCCTGAAAAGAGGCCTCTGAAGCGCCCAGTCCCTCAAGACCCACCTGAAAACGGGCATCATTCATCATGGTAAACATGCAGGCCAGACCACAGTGTGGCTCGCCAACCAGCCAGCCTTTAGCGCCGTCGAAATTCATTACGCAGGTGGGACTGGCTTTTATTCCCATTTTCTTTTCCAGCGCACTGGGCGCCAGGGCGTTCCGCTCGCCCGGATTGCCGTTGGCGTCGAGCAGGAATTTAGGCACCAGAAACAGGCTAATGCCTTTCACACCAGCTGGTGCATCCGGTAAGCGTGCCAGCACCATGTGCACGATATTTTCAGTCCAGTCATGATCGCCAGCGGTGATGAAAATTTTACTACCGGTTATCTTGTAACTGCCATCACCATTTGGCTCTGCCTTGGTCGATAGCAGACTCAAGTCACTGCCTGCCTGCGGTTCGGTAAGGTTCATGGTACCGGTCCACTGGCCGCTGACCAGCTTTTCCAAAAACTGTGCTTTCAGTTCATCAGAGGCATGCTTGGTAACTGCAAGCACGGCACTTTCGGTAAGCATGGTGGTTAGCCGCCAGCTTAGATTGGCCGAATTCAGCATTTCATGCACGGGCACGGCCATGGAATAGGGAAGACCTTGTCCGCCATACTCAATATCGCCGAGCATGGCATTCCAGCCGTTATCCACATAACTTTGATAGGCTGCAGCAAAGCCATCGGGGGTGACTACCTGGCCGTTGTTTAGCTTACAACCTTGTTCGTCGCCCTCACGGTTGAGCGGCGCGACCACGTCAGTGGCAAATTTGCCGCCTTGCTCGATAACCTCCAGTGCCAGTTCCGCATCGAATTCTTCCAGTCCCAACGACTGATATAGTGCATCAATTTTCAGCCAGTCTTTCACCAGAAAAGTAAAATCAGCGAGTGGCGGGGTGTATGCCGGCATAACATTCTCCTTTGTTCAATCAGGTCTGATTGTTTGGTGGTGTTACCATACAACGCCTGTATGAAATGCAAAATCACAGTGTGTCATTAACTTGAGCCAGCGCAATAAAGCAACAACCGGCTGGCTAATCTGCCCCTCCTGCCTGTACAAACGCATCACGGAGTGGGATCAGATCATCATTAAATCTCAATGCTTCGTTGGTTATTTCAAATGGGTTTACCCGAATCAGCTCGATTACTTCTATTTTAGCCCAGCCTGGAGCTGGCACCTGCTCGGCCAGTGCCGCCATGGAGGCCTCGCCTGTGCAATGGAACACTGGCATTCCTGAGGAGGAATAGGTAAGCAGCTTGCCCACCTCGAGGTTAAACCCGGTTTCTTCCCAGGTTTCCCGATGTGCAGCACAGCGCAGACTCTCGTCGCCCTGAGTACCGCCAGCCGGGAAATCCAGTTTGCCGGACAATCGGTGCCTGACCATCAACACGCTATTGTCTATGCGAATAAGACATGCTGCAGCAGTGACTTCTGGTGAGGGAGATAATGGACTGGCATTTTCAGAAATTCTGCAGCTCGGTGCAGACGGGGGCAGGGGTTGGCAACCGAAAAACGTTAAAACACTGATTATTGCTGTTAAACGCGCTCCCTTGCTGAGGTTATCGGGTAAAATTAAGCCGTTGGTTAACATTTATTATTAAGTTCCGGTGCCCGCTGATGACGTTAATCTGGGTACCAGTATAGCAGGATTGATTATGGCATTGGGTAAAAAGCTGTCGCCGCTGTTGTTGGGTTTGGTGTTACTGGTTGGGTTGCTGGCTTTTTTAAACTGGCCTCAGGAGCAAGCCGGTCAGACGATGGCAAAAAAACTAACGCCGGTTAAGGTTTACGAAGTCAGCAATAAATTGTTTCCGGTTACCATCGATGCACTGGGCACCGCCACTGCGAATGAATCCGTGACCCTTACGGCTCAGGTAGCCGACACGGTAACCCGTGTGTTATTTGACGACGGTGATAAAGTCGAAGCCGGTCAACTGCTGGTACAACTGAACAATAAAGAAGAAGTCGCCCGGGTAGCGCAGTTACAGGTAAGCCTTGAAGAGTCAAAACGCCAGCTAAGCCGGATCAAAAACCTGGCCCGCACCAGCGCCGCTTCGGAGCAATTACTGGATGAGCAGCAGGCCCTGGTAAAATCCCTTGAAGCGCAAATAGCGGTTGCCAATGCGCAATTGGATGACTTGCAAATCAAAGCGCCATTCAATGGCCGCCTTGGGATCCGTCGGGTCAGCGTCGGCTCGCTGGTTCGTCCCGCCGATGAAATTACCACGCTGGATGATATCAGTGTTATCAAGGTGGATTTCAACGTGGCTGAAAACCATCTTGCCAGTATGGCTATCGGCCAGAAAGTAACGGCTACGTCGGTAGCCTATCCGGGCCGTGAATTCAGTGGCGAAATTGTCGCCATGGACTCGCGTATCGACCCGGTTACCCGCTCTATTTTATCCCGCGCTGTGATCAATAATCCCGAGGCGGAGTTGCGCCCGGGCATGCTGATGCAGGTCACCATCGAAAAGCAGGTTCTCGATACGTTGGTGATCCCCGAAGAAGCCCTGGTGCCTAATGCCGATAAGCAGTTTGTATACGTGGTGGCCGAGAATAACCTGGTCTCCGAGCGCGAAGTAATGGTTGGTGAGCGTCGCCCGGGCTGGGTGCAAATCGTTAGTGGCCTGAATGCGGGCGAACACATTATCGTTGAAGGCACGCTGCGGGTACGCGACGGTTCTGAAGTAAGAGTACTTAATCGCGATACGCTGGAGAGCTAAATCATGTGGTTATCAGACGTATCGGTAAAGCGACCGGTTTTTGCCTCGGTAGTGAATCTGCTGCTGATTATTTTTGGCATCGTGTCTTTTTCTATGTTGTCGCTGCGCGAATATCCGGACATCGATCCGCCTATCGTCAGCATTAATACCAACTATCCTGGCGCATCGGCCAACATTGTTGAAACCCGCATTACCCAGTTACTCGAAGACCGAATCAGCGGCATTGAGGGAATTAAAAATATCACCTCTACCAGCCGTAACGGGCGCTCCGATATTACCATTGAGTTTGAACTGTCGCGGGACATTGATGCGGCGTCTAATGATGTGCGGGAAAGAGTTAGCCGGGCTTTGAATAACCTGCCGGATCAGGCCGATCCGCCGGAGGTGTCGAAGTCCAACTCCGATGAACAGCCGGTAATGTGGTTTAACCTGCGAAGCACCAACCTCAACACCATGGAGCTAACCGATTACGCCGAACGGTATCTGGTCGATCGCTTGTCGATTGTTAACGGTGTGGCCCGGGTGCGCATTGGTGGCGGCAGAACCTATGCTATGAAAGTGTGGCTCGACAGAACCGCCATGGCCGCCAGAGATGTTACCGTGGCCGATGTTGAGTCGGTGATCCGCTCAGAAAACGTAGAGTTACCGGCTGGGCAGGTTGAGTCGTTAAACCGCGATTTTGAGGTTCGGGTGGCGCGTAGCTTCCTGACCCCGGAAGATTTTGCGGCGCTTACCGTAGCCATAGGTGCCGACGGCTACCTGGTGCGTTTAGGTGATATCGCCAAAGTCGAGCTTACCGCAGTGGAAGATGAAACCGAGTTCCGCGGTGACGGTGTAAATATGATTGGCCTTGGCATAATCAAGCAGTCGAAGGCCAATACGCTGGAAGTGGCGCGTGCGGCCCGGGAACAAATTGCCCGTATCGAACAAAGCCTGCCGGACAATATTTTTATTGTGCCAAGCTATGATTCCTCGGTATTTATCGAACAGTCGATCTCAGAGGTATACAACACGCTGGGCATTGCCATGTTGCTGGTGGTCGTAGTGATTTATTTATTCCTGGGTAACGTGAGTGCCACGCTAATCCCGGCAGTAACCGTACCGGTTTCCCTGATTGCGGCATTTATCGTTATGCTGGCGCTGGGTTTCTCGATTAACCTGCTCACCCTGCTGGCCATGGTACTGGCGATTGGTTTGGTGGTGGATGACGCCATCGTCGTGCTGGAAAACATTCACCGCCGCATTGAAATGGGTGAGCCCGCCATACTGGCGGCTTATCGCGGTACCCGGGAAGTGGGCTTTGCGGTTATTGCTACTACGCTGGTACTGATATCGGTGTTTGTGCCACTGGTATTCCTGGAAGGAAACGTGGGCCGCCTGTTTACCGAGTTTGCCCTGGCCATCGCCGCAGCAGTGGCTTTCTCAAGCGTAACAGCCCTTACCCTTTCACCCATGCTGGGCTCTATCCTGCTGAAGAAAAGCGAACGCTCCGGATTTGGTAACTGGCTGGATAACAGCTTTAAAAAACTGGAAGGCGGTTACTTTAACAGTCTGGGGAAAACCATTCATCAGCCCATCATGATGATGCTGTTACTGGCTGTGGCGGTTGGCTTAATTTATCAGTTACAGCAACGTATTCCGGCTGAATTCACGCCAAAAGAAGACCGCAGTAATTTCTTTATTATCATGCAATCACAGGAAGGTGCGAGCTTCGAGAGCAACTCCCGTAACCTTAAACAAGTCGAAGACATTGTGATGGAATACCGTGAAGCGGGTGAACTCGACCGCGTTCTGGTGCGTGCCCCAGGCTGGGGTGGCCGGGCTGGTATTGTGGTGGTGGGCGTTGTGCCCTGGGAACAGCGGGATCGCAGTTCCTTTGAAATCATGGATGAAATCAGCGAGCGACTGAATGTTATTCCGGATGTGCGTGCTTTTGCGATTATGCGGTCAGGTATCGGCGGTGGCGGCTTTAACCGGCCGGTACAGTTTGTGTTGCAGGGCGATACCTACGAAAATCTCGCAGAGTGGCGGGATATCCTTATAGAGAAAGCTTCAGAGAACCCTAAGCTGGTTCGAATTGACTCCGATTATAAGTCGACCTCGCCGCAATTACTTATCGAAATCGACCGCGACCGCGCCGCTGACCTGGGCGTATCAATAAGTGATGTGGGCCGCACTCTGGAAACCATGCTGGGCCAGCGCCGGGTCTCCACCTTCCTCGATCGTGGCGAAGAATACGATGTGATCATGGAAGGGGTGGAGTCTGAATTCAGGAGCCCCAACAGTATTGAAAACCTCTATGTTCGCTCAGGTTACACCGGCAAGCTGATCCCGCTGGATAATCTGCTTACTTTCAAAGAACAGGCGACCTCGGCGCAGCTTAACCGTTATAACCGTATGCGCTCGGTTACTATCTCGGCTAACCTGGCAGGCGACTATTCGCTGGGTGAAGCGCTGGCGTATCTGGAAAATATTGTAGAAACCGAATTACCTGATTCGGTGTCGATTGATTATAAAGGCGAATCGCAGTTGTATCAGGAGTCTGGTAACTCCTTCGTGTTTGTTTTCTTACTGGCGTTATCGATTACCTATCTTATCCTGGCGGCTCAGTTCGAAAGTTGGGTGCATCCACTGGTGATCATGATGACGGTACCACTGGCGCTGCTCGGTGCATTTATCGGCCTGTATTTTGCCGGTATGACGCTCAATATCTACAGTCAGATAGGCCTGGTAATGCTTATTGGCTTGGCGGCCAAAAACGGTATTCTCATTGTGGAGTTCGCTAACCAGTTGCGTGATGCCGGTGAGGAGTTTGAACAGGCTTTGCGTAAAGCCTCAGCAATGCGCTTACGGCCCATAGTGATGACCGGTTTTACCACCGTTTTCAGTAGTATTCCGCTGGTCATGGCCAGCGGTGCCGGGGCGGAAAGCCGCATGGCCATTGGTATGGTGATCTTTGCCGGGGTTTTGGTCTCAGCCTTTTTAACCCTGTACATCGTGCCCACTGCTTACTACTGGATGGCACGACACACCGGCTCACCGCTTAAACGTACCCATAAGCTGGAAGAGCTGGATGAAGACATTCCCTATGTGAAAGGTGAGTGATGCTCTATGCCGGTCGACGGGCCGGTATTACGAGTACATTTTAGGGCATTAATTATCCAGTCATCCCCGCCAAAAAATACCCGTCATCCCCGCCAAAAAAATACCTGTCATCCCCGCATGCTTTTGAGCGGGGACCACCTCGCATGGTGTCGTGGTATCAACAAGTTCAGTTGGGCTACTGATGAAGTATCCGCATTTTGTCGGGGTGCCGACAGCACCCAGGGGTGGCAGTGAGGCCACCCCTTTAGCTCTCTATAACAGATTCACTCAGTTCTACATTGCGAAGAAGCCTATTGATAAACAAAAAGGGCAACCCTAACGAGGCAGAGCGGGCGTCCTGCCCGCTCTGCCCTGGCTCGTCGTCCGTGACGAGCCTACGGATTACCGGAAACTTTTTGTTTCCCAATAGTTCGCAATAACCGAACGGGTAAAAAGCCGTTGTATTGGCAGCAATGATAAACAGTAACTGCGCAGGGAGATCCCGGATAGTTTCTGCGAAACTTCAGGGAAGACGGATAAAGTGGGCTTTGAGCCGGTATTACGAGTACATTTTAGGGCATTAATTATCCTTTCATTCCCGCCCAAAACAGACCCGTCATCCCCGCCAAAAAATATCTGTCATCCCCGCCAAAAAAAAACCGTCATCCCCGCATGCTTTTGAGCGGGGATCTCCCAGTCAGGCTGGATCATCTGATACGGCCTTTTCACAAAGGTCATTTAAGCTCTACGATATCAAGGTAGGGGGGCCCCGATATTTGCTGAACAAATTCGGGGATGACGTGTAAGATGTATTGGCTCCTGCACAATGGGTGCTTCAACCGTAGGGCAACGCCCCTGAATGCATTAAACCCACGATATCAAGCCAGCCAGGCGGATAAATTGAAGCAGATGAAAAGCAGTAAAGCGCTCCAGGCTGACAGCACTACAATCATCCTGGCATTTAAACCTGCGTAACTGGTTTGCGGTGTGGCCTTATTGCTGGTTGGGATTAAACGGTTCGCCAGGTGACCACTGACAACTGTGACCGCAAAACCAATAGCATTCCACCAGAACCAGAAAATCGGATTGTCGCTGAGCCATAAGAAGGTATTGCTGAATACGCCCAGTAATAAGCCAATATTAGCGGCCTTTGCGGTAATGGTTTTACTATGAATGCCGAGTAAAAAGGTCGCCAGTACCGGGCCGTAAAATACGGAGCCGATTTTATTAATGGCTTCAATGATGGTGGGCGCAATGTCACCGGCGAATAAACTTAATACCAGTGTTACCAGCCCCCAGCCGATGCCAGCGGCGCGGGCGAAACGCATGTATTCATCATCACTGGGTTCATGCCCTTTGTAGCGACAGAAATCTTCGGTGGTAACCGCTGCCAGACTATTAATGGCGGAGCTTAACGACGACATGGCAGCCGCCATAATAGCCACTACCAGTAAACCAATAACGCCTTCAGGCAGATAGTTAATAATGAAAACCGGCATCATCCAGTCGGGTTGTTCTGCCGGGATCTGCGCTGCCAGTGATGGTGTATTCAGTACCAGTGCGCCTATCACCAAACCCGTGGTGCAATAAATCACCGTGATGGGAAAGCGGCTAAGAGCGACAGTATACATCACCTTGCGCAAGTCCTTTACGCTATGCGCAGACAGCGAACGCTGGGCTTCTGACTGGTCACAGCCATAATAAGAAGCGTAAAGCACGATACCGCCAAACAGCATGGGCAGGAGTCCGAAATCGTTGCCGCTCAGGCCCAGTGAGCCTACGTTAACCGCATCCATACGATCACTGTCGACAAGCGCCAGGGCAGCATCTACACCACCAATTACATCCAGTGCCACAAACAGGCAGGTGAGCGCACCGGCCAGGATAATAATCATCTGTACCGCGTCGCCAAAAACCACTGCCTTCATGCCGCCCATGGCGGAGTAAACCAGTGTAATCACGCCAATCACCACAATACTGTGCCATTGCTCCAGGCCCATAGTGCCCTGCAAAATGAGTGAGATGGCGTAAATCATAATGGCGGTGGCAAAGGAGCGACTGAGCTGGAACACAAAACTAATTAGCAGACGAGTGGAGCGTTCAAAGCGGCGTTCGAGGAAATCGTACACACTCACCACACCGCTTTGGTGAAGTGTGGGCAATAAACGCCATAGCATTAGCAGCACGGCAATGGGCAGGGCCAGTTCATAAGACAACCAGATAAGGCCGCCGCCTTCCCGCAACCCTACAAATGCGGGAGCAGAGATAAAGCTGATAGCAGAGAGCTGGGTGGCCATCACCGACAGTGATAACGCCGGCCACGGAATAGTCCGGCCGCCAAGAAAATACTCCCGGCTGTTATGCTGATGACGAAAAGCCAGTCCCATGGCGAGTAAGCCAACAAGGTAAATCGCGATGATTGTATAGTCAATCCAGCCCAAAACACGCTCCCTGATTTGCTGTTTGTTAAACCAGTATGCTGATTTACCAGTACAAATTCCAGTTGTGCTGATTAAAGTTTATCCTGACCAGTGGTAGTTTGGTCGGCACTGGCTTGCATAACCCCATGGCTGCTGATTAGATAAGTAGCGAATTCATTTCTGGAAAAAGGTTTTAAGAATGGGCAGGCAACTGGCCGCTGTTTTATTGATTTTGTTTGCCACTACGTCCTGTAGCAACAGTGACTGGCGTACTGCCAGTCGGGAGCCCGCGGGTATCGCGCCTTCGCCTGAACTGGTTCAGGATGCAGTGATTGAGGTTTATGCTGCCGATGCTTTTAGCTGGCGTGGCTGGTTTGCCGTGCATACCTGGCTGGCCTTTAAAGAGCAGGGCGCAAAAGAGTACCAGGTGTATGAAGTGGTTGGCTGGCGTGTCAGGAGTGGCCTGCCAGCGCTGCGCAACTTTAAAACTGCCAGTCCGGACCGCTACTGGTATGGGGCCAGACCAGAAAAGGTACTGTCGATTCAGGGCGATAAAGCGCGTCGCCTGATCCCGGATATAGTGGCGGCTATCGACAGATATCCCTGGGCTAACGAATACACGGTTTTCCCGGGGCCGAACAGTAATACCTTTCCGGCCTGGGTTGGGTTACAAGTGCCTGAGTTGGAGCTGGATATGCCCTTTAACGCCATTGGCGCGGGCTATGCCGATTAGCTTCCCCTTCCAATAATAGGATTACAAATCGTTGAGCAGCCAGATTCGGTTAACCCTGATAGCGTTTTTAAGCTATATGATCATGTCTGGCCTGTTAACTCAGGCCGGCGTGATCCTTAATGCCATTGCTGCCCAGCTGGATATGAGCGCAGCCAGGACGGTCAGTATATTCTCCTGGCTGACCGGCGGTGCCCTGATCGGTACGCTTTTGTCGATGTATTTATATACCCGCTTTAGTGCGCGCCGCTTGCTGATAACCACTTATTCCGTACTGTTGCTGCTGGGTGTGGCGTTACCGTTATTACCCGGGGCTGGCTACACTACGCTGGCGGCTGTATTTCTGGGGTTAGGCGTGTGCTGTGGCTGCGGACTATCCGGCGGAGCCGTTATTATCTCCCGTATCTACCGGGCCCAGCGCAGAGCCTCGGCCTTTATTGCCACAGACTGTGCGTTTAGTGCCGCCGGTTTTATTTTTCCCACGCTGGCAGGCTGGCTGTTGGTCAAAGAACTGGACTGGACCCTGAGTTATCTGGCGGTAGCCTCTCTTGCGGTGATTATTCTGATCCTGGCCGCGACCTCCGCCTTTCCTGAACCGCATCGGTCAACATCAACCTCGGGGAACGATGAGCCTGCACCTGAGCGCGAAACAGCGCTGATGCAGTTTAAGCGTATTTTTACACCGCGGGTGGTGTGTTTCGCTATTGGCGTTTGCCTGTATCTTATTGCCCAGACCACGTTTTTAACCTGGGCGCCGAATTACCTGATGGCCTATTTTGATGCCCAGCCGGAAGTGGCCGGGCAGGTGGTAGGCAATTACTGGGGCTTTTCTATTGTTGGCTTGCTCACCTCGGTGGTACTGGTGAACTTTATCCCCACCCGAATCATGCTGCTGGTGGTCTCGGCCATTGCTATTGCCTGCACCACGGCATTTCTGCTTATTGAGTCGGTAGATACCTTTCTGACCCTGGGCCTGGCCTTTGGGTTGCTGACTACCTGTATTTATAAAATTGCGATTTCAGTTGGCACCCAGCAGATAGCAGATTCGCCCCCAATGCTGGTTACGCTGATGTTATTCAGTGGCAGTATAGGGAGTACATTAGCACCAGTGGTGTCTGGTTTAGTGGTGGATAGCAGTGACGAAAAGGGCGCATTAATGCTGGCGCTGGCGGGTTTTGTGACGATGTTAGCGCTGTTTATTACCGCCATGTTGCTGGAGCGCCTGGCGAAGCGGCAAACACTCCCTGAGCCGGTTCAGCCAGAGAGTGTTTAGCCTGAGTCGAATTACGGCTGGTAGGCGTACTCGCTTAAACCAAGTTCATCCAGAATGCCATCAAGATGGGCTTTGGCTTCCTCGGTTGGGCCCGGGTAGTCTCCACTTATAGCGATATTCCCCTGATACCCAATCTCGTGGCTGCCTGGTTCAGAGCAGAAATAGGCCGCCAGCACCAGTGAACGTAAGCGGTTAAATACCGCCGCCGGTTGTTGCAGACGCTGTTCGATATTGTCTCTGTTGTAGGCAATGTCATCGAGCTGGGCAAATTGTTCGCTTTCGTTAAGCGTCAGAAACGGCTGGCCAAACCGGCGTANCGATTCTTCATCAAGCCAGATCAGCAAACGCAGAATACTATCCCGATCCCTTTGTTGCTGAGCGTAGGGCGCACTGACCCACTCATCAATCACATCCACAGCACCTATTTGTACCGCGCCTGGCTGACCGTTACTCGCTGGCACCAGAATATCCGTTAACCGGGAGACCAGGGCAATNTGNTNNTGAGTNAGNGTTTTTGGCCACGGNGAGGGCGGNGGCATAATCAAACTGGGATCCTGCCCGTAACCGGCCACGCTGATGGGTTCTATGGTTAGCGTTGGCCAGTCTGCNGCNNCCGCANTGANTTTGCTTTCGCTGGTGGCNCATCCGCTAAGGGCNGGCACNGCAGCACTGGCCAGCATCATGCCAAACAGTTTTAANGACTGACGACGNGTTAANCCGTGAGAAGNATTGTTAGGNTTANAATTTGTCATATTACAAAGCTCCCTGTTGGATCTGGCCTGCCAGCCAGTTAGCGTTTCGCATGGCCAGCGTCATAATAGTGAGNGTGCAGTTTTTATGNGGGTTGGAAGCAAATACGCCGCCGTCCATCACAAACAGGTTCGGGCAGTCCCAGGTTTGCCCCCATTGATTGGTCACAGAATCCGATGGTGAGNNNCCCATTCTGGCNGTGCCCACTTCATGGATAATCTNGCCGCCTTTGGCGATGGCTTGTTCTGGCGGNGGCAGTTCACCCACGGTTGCGCCCATGGTTTCAAGCAGCGTTTTAGCGGTTTGCAGGCCGTGAGCCACCTGATTAAGTTCGTGTTCTGACCATTGCCAGTGGAAACGANCTACCGGAATNCCCCATTTATCGGTAACGTNGGGGTCAATATCCATNTAGCAGTTATCATTAGGCAGCATTTCGCCNCGCAGCGCGAAGTACACACTGGCGCCGTAATTGGCCTTGGCTTCGTCTTTTANTGACTCACCATACCCTGAAAAATCGCCGGATANCCAGGCGCCGGGCTCTCTGAAACCGGTACCCAGCTCAAAGTGATAACCNCGNGGGAAATTCAGCNTATGTTGTTCTTTGTGACCCCACCANGGGATAAACAGNTGGTTGGCNGTATGACCATCTTCATTGTAGCGCGGGCGGTTTTTTAACGCCGGTATGGTGGCACCCAGGCCGGCACCGGTAGAGTCCATCAGGTTGCGGCCTAACTGGCCNCTTGAGTTAGCCAGGCCATTGGGATGACCAGGCGACGCTGAGTTCAGCATAATTCTGGCCGATTCACAGGCGCTGGCGGCCAGGATAACCACTGGCGAGTCCAGAGTTACCTCTTCGCTACTGGCTTTGTCTATGTAAGTCAGCCCTGTGACCTTGCCTTCGTCATTGGTATTTATCTGTTTGACCATGGCGTTGGTAATGAGCTTAAAATGACCCGTTTGGCGGGCCATCGGAATTAATGACGTGGTGGTTTGAAATGCCGCCCCGATGGAGCAGCCGTGACCACAGGGCGTGGCATAAAAGCAGGCTGCCCGGTCGTCTTTAGGCCGGGTCAGTACCGCGCGATGCATGGGAACCGCGGTAATGCCGTGCTTTTTCGCGGCAGCGGCCACCAGCAATTCGGGGATCCGCGGNGTGGGCGGTGGCTGCAGCACGCCGGGCGGGGAGTCGGGCATATCATCAAGCCCGGTGTTGGTACCACAAACCCCTACCAGGCTTTCGGTTTTATCGTACCACGGCGCAAGATCGGCATACTCAAAGGGCCAGTCTGCGCCCAGACCGTCGCGGGTTTTACCTTTGAAGTCATGTTCGCTGAAACGCAGGGAATAACGGCCCCAGTGGTTAGTNCGGCCGCCAAGCATTCGCGCTCGCCACCATAAGAAATCGGAGTCATCATCGGTAGTGTAGGGCTCANCGGGGACCGACCAGCCACCATCCACGGTGGCATCATAATAGCCAAAGTTCTTATCGGTCGTAGAAGCCCCCATTAAGGGCGCCTCGGCATTGCGCTTAAACATCGGCGTTTCGGNTTTNGGGTNATANTCACGGCCAGCTTCGAGCATCAGTACATTGATGCCTGCTTTGGTGAGCTCATAGGCGGCCATCGCACCGCCTGCACCTGAGCCAACAATAACCACCTGATGGGCAAATTCTGTCATTAGTGTAACTCCCNGATTTTTATATTTTTAAACCACACCTTGTCGCCGTGATCCTGGAGTCCGATATGGCCTTTGGTTTGCTCGCCGAAGCCGTCCCATTTGGCAAATTTACTGGCTGCTACCAGCTTGTCCCAGGTTGAGGAGTGCATCACGATNTGAACAGTCATTACGCCGTTCTGCCAGACTTCCAGTACATTATTGTGCAGCTTAATGCGCAGATTATTCCATTCTCCCGCGTCTTTATAGGCCGCGGGCGGTGCCACTACCATATCGTACAGTGAACCAGAGCGGTGCGAGTCGAGCTTGCTGTCGGGATGTTTTTCATTGTCGATAATCTGGATTTCAGGGGCATGGAAGAAAATATACTGCTCACTCTCATCAGCCAGAAAGAAAACACCGCTGTTGCCGGCCTCGGAAATCATCCAGTCCAGGCTCAGTTCAAACTCCGCATAGTGTTTTTCTGTAATCAGGTCGCCACTGCCCTCTTTAGTAAGGGTAATGGTACCGTTAGTAACCTGCCAGTTATTGCCGGCTTCGTCCTTTTGATAGTTACGCCAACCTTTAAGTGACTTACCATCAAACAAACTTTCCCAGCCTTGCTGCTGTTCGATGGCTGAGAGAGTGTTATCACCGGCGAGTACCGCTGTGGAAGCGCTTACAAGTAATCCTGCCAATAGCGTAATCAGTGTTTTCATTGTTGTTTTCCTGTTGAAATAGGCTGCTGAGCACACAGGCCCACCGGGCCTGTGTAATGCAGGGGTTACTTAGCCTTTACGTGTTGTTCCAGCCATTGGTCCTGTTCCCACAGCATGTGCAGGATACTTTCCTTAGCGCGGTAGCCATGGGACTCTTTGGGTAACATCACTAATCGTGCTGTGGCACCAAGGCCTTTAAGCGCATTAAAGTAGCGCTCACTTTGCATGGGGTAGGTACCACTGTTGTTATCAGCCTCGCCATGAATAAGCAGCAACGGGGTTTTCATTTTGTCTGCATGCATAAAGGGTGACATGGTGTAATACACCTGGGGGGCTTCCCAGTAGGAGCGCTCTTCAGACTGGAAGCCAAACGGCGTGAGGGTGCGGTTATAGGCACCACTGCGGGCAATGCCGGCAGCAAATAAATCAGAATGGGACAGCAGGTTAGCCACCATAAAGGCGCCATAGCTGTGCCCTCCTACTGCTACGCGCTGTCGGTCGATAAGCCCGCGAGCGTCAACGGCATCAATGGCCGCCTTGGCGTTGGCTACTAACTGACTACGGAAGCTGTCATTGGGCTCATCGTCACCTTCGCCCACAATGGGGAAGGCGGCACCATCAAGCACCACGTAACCTTTGTTTACCCAGTAAATGGGCGAGCCCCAGAACGGATAGGTAAACTCATTGGGGTTACTGGTATTCTGTGAGGCGCTGTTTTGATCTTTATACTCTCGTGGGTAAGCCCACAGGATCATCGGATATTGTTTACCCTCCTGGTAGCCAACCGGCAAATACAACGTGCCGGAAAGTTCCAGCCCATCATCGCGCTTATACGTGATGACTTCTTTTTTTACGCTCTGAATGGCTTTAAACGGATTTTCAAAGTCTGTCAGTTGCGTGAGTGATTGGTTGGTTAAGTGTCGGAAATAGCGGTTAGGGTATTCACTTTTCGACTCGATACTCACAGTGAGTTTTTGCTCATCAACCTTGTAATCATACAGCTCTTCAAGTTTGTTTGTGTAGGTTGATTGGTACAGGCGTTCTTTTTCCTGTGTTTGTAAATCAAGGCTGTCGAGGAAAGGGAATTGCCCTTTATCTGAATAGCCATCACCAAGCAAGAAAACTTTAGCACCATCCATTGCCAGTACGCTTTGGCCAAATTCATTTCGCTCAGTAACAAAAGAACCCGGATTACTGTAGGCATCCTGATAATTGCGATCAAAAATAACCGTAGGCGTAACAGTACTGTCGCCCGGGTTAAACGCATAAGCTTTGGTATTACGGGTATTCCACCAGTAGTCCTGGGCGATAGCGTGGTTGTCGTTACCCCACATAATGCGGGAAAAGCGATTATGGGTTTTAAGTAACAGCGACGGTGTGCCATCAAACGGTGGCGCTAACGTGTAAACGGCATCGCGATAGTCAACTTCAACAGCCGGATCGCCTTTATCCTGCGCTTCGGCAAAGACCAGCGTAGCGGGTTTATCATCACGCCACTGAATGGAGCGGCGGCCTTCACGTGTGGCCATAAAGCCCTTGGGCAGATCCTCAATCAGCGGGACTGAAACAATGTCGTTAACAAATTTTCCCTGTTGGGTATACACACTGGTGACCGATGGAAAGCGATTGTACTGCACCAGATAACTGAACGGCTTCTGGTAACGGGTAACCAGTACATACTGGCCGCTGGGGGAGACATCGATATTGCCGTACATAGCTGGCGCCAGCCAGTTAGAGGTGTTGCCGTTGAGATCGACTTTTACCAGCGCAGCGCGGGTTAACTGCTCAAAGTTAAATTCGTCATTTTTGTTTTTCAGCAGATCCTGATAGGTGCGGTTTTGGGCTTTTTTACCGTCACTTACCGATACCGTCGGGCCGGTCGGCGTGGCGGATTCGGTGTTAATCAGCGGCTGGCGGTCGTCAGGAACCACTTTTACCAGTAGTGCAGAGCCATCAGCAAACCAGTTGATCGCATCACGCATGTTGGCGTTAAGGATAGCTTTGGTAAGGCGTTTGGCCTTAGCCCTTTTTAAATCGACAACCCATAACTCAATGCCGTTCGGCGTTTTATGGGTCATTGCCATTTTCTGTTGATCCGGCGACCAGGTAAAATTGGATAAACGCGGGCTAGCGGGTAATCCGCCGATGTCTACCGTTTGCTGGCTGTTGATTCGCTGAATCTTTAAATCGTTATAAAAAGTATCACGACTGCCGATGTTCGCTTTGGGATCAATACGTAATCCCCCCAGGCGCAGCTCTTCTTCGGATAACTCGGCGATAGTTTTATAAGTATCGCGGTAAAGCATCAACGCGGTATCCTGACTATCATTCATCAGAAAATAGGGGGCGCGTTTTACATCGACGAGCTTAAGGATTTCCTCGGTCGGTTTTTGATATTCGGTGGCAGCCAAAACGGTGGGAGAGAGGATGACTGCAAAACAGAGTGCAGCAGCTCTCAGTCGTAACCTGTGAAATTGCATGGGATTCCCTTTTCGTTATTAGTATTTCGTATCTGTCGTTTTTTAGCAGTAAAGTGACTTTAACCACTGTGCATATTAGCCTGATTTATTCATACAGGTGAATAGGCCAAGGTTGAATAACATTTACATACGGTTAACTTCTCTTTCGGCGCAGCCATTTAAGTGCCTGCGCGTTGAAATTTTATACAACGATGATTATATTTTAAGGTGCTCTATGATGATAATTATTCAAGGATGAATACCCATGCAACGTCGTCTTACCCACAAATTTTTTTATCTATTAATCGCTACCTTAGCCGCAGTTAATGGGGTTTATGCAAGTGATGAGCCCATAACGTTAAAATTTGAAACCAGCCCTTATGGTCTGATTTTTACCGCCATAGAGGTGAACGGTGAGCCATTGTTAGCGATGGTTGATATTGGCGATCAGCAAAGGTTGCAAGTCGCTTTTTCTACCGCTGAAGCCCTGGCCATTCCACTCGAAAAGGCCGGCTTTAAAGCCGGTGATATCAACGGCAAGCAATGGGACGTATACCAGGGGACGCTGAACACACTAGAGCTCGGCGAACAGGTGTTTTCTGACGTTAGGTTTAGCAGCATCAACGGCAAGCAATGGGACGTATACCAGGGGACGCTGAACACACTAGAGCTCGGCGAACAGGTGTTTTCTGACGTTAGGTTTAGCAGCTCTCGCGGCGATATCGAAGATGTGGCAAAGCAAATTTCCACTGATTTTGAGGCGGTGATCGGTTGGGGCTTTCTGCAGGATTATATCGTGGAGTTCGACTATTCAAACAAACTTATCCGCATGTACGAACAACTACCGCAAGGTTTGCTGCCAACCATGACGCTGGCCTATGAAGATCAGTACGGCCCGCTTATTCTTGAAGTGATGCTGGAGGGTAAAGTGCAGCGCGTGATGCTGGATACTGGTGCCAGTGTATCGGTATTTGATCCTCAGTTAGTAAAATTTGGCAAAGACAACGAGGTAAGTTTTAACCTGAGCGGCGAGGCGATTACGCTGACCGGTTACGAGCAGGATTTAGCAGTGCTGGCCGATTTAGAGGTAGTCGGTATTCTGGGGAGTGATTTACTGCATCTTTATAAGGTGATCATCAACCCGTTCAGTCACCAGATGCACTTTGTTAAATTCGATTAGACAAACAAAAAAGCCAGTCGTTAAGACTGGCTTTTAATGGCTATTTGCAAGACGATTTATTCGTCCAGGAAGCTGCGTAGCTGTTCAGAGCGGCTTGGGTGGCGTAGTTTACGCAACGCCTTAGCTTCGATCTGACGGATACGCTCGCGGGTTACATCAAACTGTTTACCCACTTCTTCCAGCGTGTGGTCGGTATTCATGTCGATACCGAAACGCATACGCAGTACTTTTGCTTCACGGGCAGTCAGGCCAGCCAGAACTTCCTGAGTGGCATCTTTAAGGCTGCCGCCGGTCGCTGAATCGAGGGGCTGAATAATAGTGCTGTCCTCGATAAAGTCACCCAGATGCGAATCTTCGTCATCACCGATGGGCGTTTCCATCGAGATAGGCTCTTTCGCGATCTTCAGTACCTTACGGATTTTATCTTCCGGCATCAGCATGCGCTCAGACAGTTCTTCCGGCGTTGGTTCACGACCCATTTCCTGCAGCATCTGACGAGAGATACGGTTCAGTTTGTTAATGGTTTCGATCATGTGAACCGGAATACGAATGGTTCGTGCCTGGTCGGCAATCGAACGGGTAATCGCCTGACGGATCCACCAGGTTGCATAGGTTGAGAATTTATAACCACGGCGGTATTCAAACTTATCCACCGCTTTCATCAGACCAATGTTACCTTCCTGAATAAGGTCGAGGAATTGCAGACCACGGTTGGTGTATTTCTTCGCGATTGAAATAACCAGACGTAAGTTTGCTTCAACCATTTCTTTCTTGGCACGGCGGGCTTTAGCTTCACCAATCGACATGCGACGGTTGATATCTTTAATGTCGGCAATCACCAACCCGGTTTCTTGCTCAACCTGAGAAATCTTGCCAACACTGCGCTCGATTTCTTCTTTGTACGACTGTAACACGCCGGCATACGGTGCGTTGCCAGACAGAATCGTATCCAGCCATGCGGTAGACGTTTCGTTACCGGCGAAAGCTTTGATGAAGTCTTTCTTCGGCATTTTGGCGTGCATGACGCAGTACTTCATTACCAGACGTTCCTGGATGCGTACGCGGTCCATCATCTCACGCATATTGCGAACCAGACGATCGAACTGTTTTGGCACCAGGCGGAATTCTTTAAAGATGTCGCTCAGTGCGTTAATTTCTTTACGCGAATCGGCGTGAGTACGACCTTTCGTTTCGATGACCTTGCGGGCAACCTGATACTGGTCGCGTAATTCTGCAAACTTCTGGCGAGCTTCTTCCGGATCAACACCGGTATCATCCTCGTCATCATCATCGTCGTCGTCATCTTCGTCATCATCTTCGTCGTCCAGTTCTTCCTGAGAAAGTTCTGAACCAACGTGTGTGGCGGTGGGCGCGAGGTCTTCTTCGTTATTCGGATCAACAAAGCCAGAAATGATATCGCTCAAGCGAATTTCTTCTGCTTCGTAAAGGTCCCATTGATCGAGCAGGTATGTAATGGCTTCAGGGTATTCTGCAACAGAACACTGAACCTGATTAATACCGTCTTCGATGCGTTTGGCGATTTCGATTTCGCCTTCACGGGTAAGGAGTTCTACGGTACCCATTTCACGCATGTACATGCGGACCGGGTCGGTGGTACGTCCGATTTCGCTTTCAACAGTAGCCAGCGCTTGTGCTGCCGCTTCTGCAACTTCTTCGTCAGTGGTGGTTTCCTGCATTAACAGTTCATCGGAATCCGGTGCTGATTCTGCTACCTGGATCCCCATGTCATTGATCATGCGGATGATATCTTCTATCTGATCCGAATCGACAATGTCTTGAGGCAGATGGTCGTTGACTTCAGAAAACGTCAAATAACCTTGTTCTTTACCTTTCGCAATCAGGAGTTTAATCTGAGACTGCTTGCTTTGCGCCATATACCCTACACTTTTCAAAAATTAACCATTGCAATATGACCCGTCCAAATGTAAATCTATGACGGACCGAGGTAATAACGTTACAACTTACCTACGGTAGACTGCTTTTTTTGGTTTACGTTTAATTGCCTGCCCATTGCGACGACGGCAGCGAATTACACAGTATAACAGAAACACGGTTATTTTGACTACTACGGCGGCTACTTTTACCGCATCTAATTTTGCTGATAAGCCTTTCAAAACTTGCCGGTTCTGCTGCAATTGTGGTGCTAATTCGCCGTTAACTGGTCTGCCGGTCGCAAGCCCGTTGCCTGCGACTAATGCCGAAGTCTGCTCCGGGTTCGTTGTTGCTTAGGCTTAAAGCCTTCACCGCAACTTTCAATATTCATACCCAATGCATAGGTTGCTGTGATGAATTAACTGCTTTGCCGTTCCCGCATGAGCATAGTTAATTCCTGTTTTTCATCACTACTAAGCGCCTGAATTCTTGATTTTGACAACAATTGGTCAATGCGGCTATCGAAATGCCAGTCTAACAGGCGGGCAAAGCAGTCCCGAAATACCCTTTGTGCGTCGGTCTCATCAATAAAGTGCTCCTGCACGAGTAACCGACCCAGACTCTTTGAATAGGGGTGCTCGCGGAAGTTTTCAACCACTTGTGCAGTTTTAGCCTGCGGATGGCTGGCACAAAAACTGAACACATCCTGTAAAACACTGAGGCCGGCAATCCCTGAACCGTTGAGAAATTCAGGCTGTACGGAATCACCACATTCTGCTGCCAGCGACGGATGCTCCAACAACAATCTAATCATTACACTTATCGGCGACAGGCGAGTTTTATTGATATTGCCGCCGTCATTTTTTTGCTGTCTTGGTGCAGCCGAGCCAGGGCCGGCATTGGCTGCGCGAATATCCCGATCGAGTTTAAAACGGTCGTACTCACCTACATGTTTGCTGAGTTCTTCACTAAGCATCAGCTTTTGCTGTTCGCCGGCTACCTGATCTATCAGTGGCTGGGCTGCAGACTTCAGGGCAATTTTGCCTTCCGGGGTGCCAACGGAATGTTGTTTAAGTAATGCATCAAAGAAAAAGGTCGACAGCGGTGTTGCCCTGGCGACCATTTCCTCAAAGGCTTCCTGACCAATCTGACGCACCATGGTATCAGGGTCTTCGCCATCCGGCAGAAACAGAAATTTTAACTGTACGCCATCCTTTAAAGCCGGCAGGGCATTTTCCACTGCGCGCCAGGCGGCATCTCTTCCTGCCCGGTCGCCATCGTAACAACACACAATTTCCTGCGTGCCACGCATTAGCATGGTCATGTGGTCCTGAGTGGTCGCGGTACCCAGTGCAGCGGTGGCATACTGGATGCCATACTGACTTAGCGCCACCACATCCATATAACCCTCAACCACCATGATGCGCTGTAAGTTACGTTGCTGGCGGGTCTGGTAGTAGCCAAACAGCTCGTATCCTTTGTGAAAGATACGGGTTTCCGGCGAGTTCAGATATTTCGGGCCATTGCCTTCCATAATCCGGCCACCAAAGCCACACACCCGGCCGCGCTTATCACGAATCGGAAACATGATCCGGTCGCGAAAAAAGTCGTACTGTTTGCCGTTGTCGTTTTGATTTACCAGCTTAAGATCAAGCAATTGTTTTCTTAACGCGTTGTCGGTACCAAAGGTTTTGAGTACCGCATCCCAATCCGGCGGCGCGTAGCCAATTTCCCACTGCTTAACAATTTCGCCAGACAAGCCGCGCTGTTTAAGATAATCCACCGCTTTAGAGCCCTGAGCATGGTGTTTAAGCTGATGCTGGAAAAAGCGTGTGACCTTTTCCATTAACTGGAAGTCAGACTCATTCTGCTGCTTGTTCTTGTCGCTGGTAAAACGACCTGAACCTTGCTCTCTTGGCACTTCCAGACCGTGCATCTTCGCCAGCTCTTCAATGGCTTCAACAAACTCCAGTCGGTCATAGTCCATCAGAAACGAAATGGCGTTGCCATGCTCACCACAGCCAAAGCAGTGATAAAACTGTTTATCCTGGCTTACGGTAAAAGAAGGTGTTTTTTCGTCGTGGAACGGACAGCAGGCTGAATAGTTTTTCCCCGCTTTTTTGAGCCGGACACGGCTATCAACAATTTCAACGATGTCGGTACGGGCCAACAGATCGTCGATAAATTCGCGAGGGATTTTACCTGCCATAGATTGTACTACGCTGCCATGAAGTATTGGATTGCGGATACTTTATCAGGATATGTGGTAAGCGCAACGATCTGCGCCGCTACCATAAATGCCAGCGTGGGTTGAGTAATTTACCCTAAACGCTGTTTGATTTGGGCGCTCAGTGCGCCCATATCGGCCCGGCCTTGTACCTGGGGTTTTAACACACCCATCACCTTACCCATATCTTGCATGCCGCTGGCACCGGTTGAAGCCATAGCTTCATCGATCAGCACGGCAATTTCCTCTTCTGTAAGAGGCTGGGGTAGGAAAGACTCGAGTTCGACAATCTCTGAGCGCTCAGTTTGCGCCAGGTCTTCACGACCTGCCGAATCGTACTGCGCGGCAGCATCCTGGCGTTGCTTAACCATTTTGGTTAACACTGCCAGGATATCAGAATCGCCTAAAGTTACCTGCTCATCGATTTCTTTTTGCTTAATAGCTGCTAACGCCATGCGAATAGTGCCAAGACGGACCTTGTTTTTTGCCCGCATTGCATCTTTTTGTGCATTTTTTAAATCGTCGATTAGCGCCATAAGTTACTCAGTCGATAATTGCTTACAGGTTTTTTTGCTGCATGTTATTGCAGCTAAACTGGACTAAAGGTGTATTAATACAGTTTTACGCGACGTGCGTTTTCGCGAGCCAGCTTTTTCAGGTGACGCTTTTTAGCAGCTGCTTTCTTGCGCTTACGTTCCCAAGTTGGCTTTTCGAAAAATTCACGACGACGAACTTCTGACAGAACACCGGCTTTTTCACAAGAACGCTTAAAACGACGCAGTGCTACGTCAAATGGCTCGTTTTCTCTAACTTTAACGATAGGCATTAAAAATTCACCTCAAAACTTAACAGGATGTCCGGGTTAAAATAGGTACTTTTAAACCACCCGGGTTAAAAATGGTGCGAAATTCTAATCATTCACGCCCAGGATGTAAAGTCTTAGTGTTAAAAAAATAGCCAAAACGCCCCATATAATACACCCACTGCACCGTAGTGGCCTGAATTCGCCAATTCGGTTAAACTTCGCAACCAGTCACCCCTGCTAAATCAGATCAACTAAAGGCAAACAGAACACTATGCGCGTATTAGGTATTGAGACATCCTGTGATGAAACCGGTATTGCTGTTTACGACGACGAACAGGGGCTTTTGTCGCATACCTTATATAGTCAGGTTAAGTTGCACGCCGATTATGGTGGCGTAGTGCCCGAGCTGGCATCCCGTGACCATGTGCGCAAAATCGTCCCGCTGATTCAAAAAGCGCTGAGCGATGCAGGTTCCTCTTCTGACGATATCGATGGTATTGCCTATACCCGTGGACCGGGACTGGTTGGGGCATTATTGGTGGGCGCCTCAGTGGGACGCTCCTTAGCCTATGCCTGGGATGTACCAACCATTGGCGTGCATCATATGGAAGGGCATTTGCTAGCCCCCATGCTGGAAGATAACCCGCCGCCGTTTCCTTTCGTTGCGCTGCTGGTGTCTGGTGGTCACTCCATGCTGGTGCGGGTCGATGGGATTGGCAGTTATGAATTACTCGGCGAGTCTATCGACGATGCGGCTGGTGAAGCCTTTGATAAAACGGCCAAGCTGCTGGGGTTGGATTATCCGGGGGGCCCGTTGCTAGCGAAGCTGGCCGATCAGGGCGAAGGCGGCCACTACAGTTTTCCGCGCCCGATGACCGACCGGCCTGGCCTGGATTTTAGCTTTAGCGGTCTTAAGACCTTTGCTGCCAATACCATTCGCGACGCTGATGGCAGTGATCAAACCAAAGCTAATATTGCTTTTGCTTTTCAGGAAGCGGTCATTGATACCCTGATTATTAAGTGTAAAAGGGCGCTTAAACAAACCGGATTGAAACGATTGGTGATAGCCGGCGGCGTGAGTGCTAATACTTCATTACGCGCTGCCATGACAAAATTAATGCAGGATATCAACGGCGAAGTGTATTACCCGGGCTTAGGCTTTTGTACCGATAACGGCGCCATGATAGCGTATGCCGGCATGCAGCGACTCAAAGCAGGTGAAGCCACTCCTCTGTCAGAATCGGTCGTTCCTCGCTGGCCACTTGATTCGTTAACACCAGTGTCATAAAAAAGGTGTTATCTTATGCTTTTTAATTGATATCAAAGCCTTTTATGACATTCTTTAGCTGGCGCGGCCTACTTGGCTGCCTGATTTTTCTTAGCCTGAATGTACATGCTGAACGCCCGGAACAGCATGTGGTATTAATCTCAATCGATGGCTTCCGCCACGACTATATCGAAAAGCATCAGGCCCGGGCGATGGCCAGTATTGCCGCTCGCGGTGTGCGAGCTGAAAGCATGCAGCCGGTGTATCCGGCCAATACTTTTCCTAATCATATTTCACTGCTGACCGGCCTGTTGCCGGTTAATCACGGTATTGTAAACAATCGTTTTTACGATAAAAGCCGTCACGCTTACTATTCCATGGGTGAAGCTTATAAAGACAGTACCTGGATCACGGCAATGCCGTTCTGGAATCTGGTGGAAACCCATGGTTACCCGGCAGCCACCTACTTTTGGCCGGAGTCAGACGCACGGATTGGCGGGCAGTTACCTTCTTATCATTTTCACTATTCCAAATATTCAGACTATCAGCAGCGTATTGATCAGATCATTGAATGGCTGACCTATTCGGATGCGACCCGACCGGTGTTTATTGCCGGCTACTTCTCTTTAGTCGATACCGTGGGGCACGACTATGGGCCGGATGCCCCGCAGACTTTTGCAGCAGTGCAAAAAATTGATGCGCTGATTGGCCAGTTGTATGAACGTATTCAGGCTTTGCCAATTAAGGTTAACCTAATCCTGGTGTCTGATCACGGCATGAACGCGGTAGATACCAGCCGGATAATTTATCAGGACGAGCTGAATATCAGCGATGACTTTCTGGTACTCAACGAAGGCGAACAAATACTCTTGTACGCCAAAGACGGTGTCAGCGAGGCGGACGTTAAAAAGCAGGAAGAGGCGTTGCGAGCATTAGCACTGCCCGGAGTCAGAGTGTTTGATGAAAATCAACGAAACCATTATCACATGCCGCATAATCCGCGTACCGGTGATATTATCATTACCATTGATGCACCGGCCCGGTTTGCTAAAAATAAAGACAGCCGTATTGGTCCGGGCGGTCATGGCTATCTGCCTGAACATCCGGACATGGGGGCAACGTTTGTCGCTGCCGGGCCTGCCTTTAAGCAAGGGCAACGCCTTCCGCGCTTCAGTAATCTGGAGGTGTATCCGGCATTGGCAAAAGTGCTGGGACTTGAGTTGCTCCGCCCCATCGACGGTAAGCTGGACATACTCAATCAGGCGCTGGCTGAACAGTAACCTACGAGGTCGTGAAAATGAGTAAGTCTTATCCCGAAATTACCCAACGTATTTCCAGTAATTTAAAAGCATTACGCAGTGATATCAGCGATACCATGCAGGGCTTTTCTGCCATGGCGCAAGCCGCTACCAAAGATGGCGTACTGGACAAGAAAACCAAAGAACTCATCGCCCTGGCAATCGGCGTATCTACCCGCTGTGACGGCTGCATCGGCTTTCACGTTAAAGCTCTGGTGGAGCTTGGTGCAACCAAGCAGGAAATCGAGGAAACGCTGGGCATGGCGGTCTACATGGGAGGTGGTCCGTCGCTGATGTACGCCGCAGATGCCATGCTGGCTTATGAACAGTTCAGTGAAGCCAGCGCTTAATCACTCTTGCCGGTTGAACCGGCTTGCATAGCTTGTCGATAGGGCCGGTAGGTCTGGCTATCGACTATGTTCTGGTGTGGGGAGCTTTGTTCCTCGCACTTGTCTGGCTTCGTCTGGTCGTAAAAGAAAAGCCACTACGCGCGCAGGTAGAAAACACCCTGTTCAGTGTTTTTGTGGCGGCACTCCTTGGCGCCAGAGCCGGATTTATCTGGCGCATGTGGCCACAATATCAATTTGACTTGCTGGCCATGCTGGATATTCGCGATGGCGGCTTTTTGCCCCAGGCCGGATTGATAGCCGGGGCACTGGTACTGATATGGCGTGTGCATAAACTGCCTGTTACCCGCAAGCCTTCAGTGAAAGTTGTTCTGCTCACTGCCGCTTGTATGTTGCCGGTTTATATTGGGGTTAACTGGGTAAATCGCAGCACGACCATGCCGTTACCGGTGGTGCAGAATAATGTTCTTCAAACGGTGGACTTTGCAGCCTTTACGGATAAGCCCATTGTACTGAATGTGTGGGCTACCTGGTGCCCGCCATGTCGCCGCGAAATGCCGGTGCTTGAGCAGGCCCAGCAAAACTACCCCGACATGCATTTTATTTTTTTAAATCAGGGAGAGTCGGCCCACGACGTTAATGATTTTCTCAATAGCCAGGGACTCAAACTTGAAAATGTCCTGCTTGATCCGAGCGGGGCGGTAAGTGAAGCCTTCGGCGTGGCAGTATTGCCTACTACGCTGTTTTATTCTCCCCAGGGTAAATTGCTGTATCGCCATGTAGGCGGTGTGTCGGCGGCAAGTCTGGATTACGCACTGCAACAGCTTACACAAAGCACGCCTGAAGAATAACGCTTATTCGTTGGCTTTGCCTTTATCCCAGACTTTACTCTCTTCGCCTTTGCGCAACCGCTGAATGTTTTCTTTGTGTCTGAAAATGATCAGCACCGACAGCATCGCCACCGGGATGGTGTACGTGGGCTTGATAAACCAGGTAAACACTGGCGCCAGTAGTACGGTAACAATAGCGCCCAGTGAAGAATATCCCCAGATAAATACCACAACCGCCCAACTGGCAATCAGCGAACCGGCCAGCGCCGGGCCAATTGGCAACATGGCGCCAAATGCTGTAGCGACGCCCTTACCGCCGGCAAAATTAAAATAGAGCGGGAAGATATGGCCCAGACAAGCAGCAATGGCAATAAAACCCAGGGCTACCGGGGCAAGCCCCATAAAGTAGGCTGAATACACCGGAATGGTGCCTTTCAGCACGTCGATAACCAGCACCAGCAAAGCCGGCACCCGACCACCGAGGCGGTAAACATTGGTGGCACCAGGGTTGCCCGAGCCATGACGGCGCGGATCGGGTAATCGAAAAGCACGGCTGACCAATACTGCACTGCTAACAGAGCCTATCAGGTAGGCAACGCCAATCATTAACAGACTGAGTGCAATCAAGCCAATGCTCCAACTATGTACGAAAAGTGTGCACACACTACTAGAATATCGCCCGCAAAGCCAGACATTGTGACGCTATGGGTGACAGTTATTAAGCGTTCTCAGAGGTGGCCGGACTGGCCAGGATCACCGGGATCGCGTAATCTGCAACGCCAATGCTATACTCGCAAAAAATAAGTTTTAAGGTGCAGCAAACAATGCAGCAAATATTTATCGAAGGGCTGGAAGTGCCTACCCTGATAGGCGTATATGACTGGGAGCGCACGCAAAATACGGTGTTAATCGTCGATTTGTTAATTGATGCTGACCTGAGCGCGGCTATGCAGTCAGACGATGTGGCTCACACTATCGATTATGCAGCGGTGGCCGAAACCGTTAAGCAAGTGGGAAGTGACTCTTCCTTTGAGTTACTTGAAGCGTTTGCCAATGCCATTATCAGTGCTGTTTGTCAGGCGTTTGCCGTACGCAAACTGGTATTGACGATCGAAAAGCCTGGGATATTACCCGATGCCCGTAAGGTCGGTATCCGTATTACCCACGAGGCAGGCAAATAAAGTGAGCCTGCATCAGGTTTTTATTGGTATTGGCTCGAACATTGAGCGTGAGTTTCATACCCGCGAAGCTTACCGGTTGTTGCACCAGTGCTTTGACAACGTGGTGGTATCACCGGTTTATGATTGCCCGGCCCAGGGCTTTGACGGACCGGGATTCTACAATTGGGTGGCACGAGTGGATACCAGCCTGTCGCTGGAGGCTATTTATCAGTTATTCAAACAATTAGAAGCCGAATACGGGCGAAAAGACTGGTATAAAAAGCACTGTTCACGCACAATGGATTTGGATTTATTGTGCTTCGATCAAGTGGTGTGTGATGCACCGGTGACGCTGCCCAGAGCGGAAATTCTACAGCGCGCGTTTGTACTGCGGCCGCTGGCTGATATTGCCCCGGATATGCGCCACCCGGTGGTGGGAAAAACTTTCTCGCAACTCTGGCAGGCCTTTGATCACAGCAAGCAGCTAACCACACCTGTCGATTTTAAATGGAGTTCACCCCAGGGATGACGCTTTTCGAAATTATTGTTCTGGCCATTATCCAGGGCCTTACCGAATTTTTACCTATCAGTAGTTCCGCCCATTTGATTTTACCTGCCGAAGTGCTCGGCTGGCGTAATCAGGGCCTGGCATTCGATGTAGCTGTGCACGTGGGCAGTTTACTGGCAGTAATGATTTACTTCCGTAATGACATCCTGAAAATGACAGGGGCCTTTTTTAAGCACGGATTTAGTCAACAACAGACCACCGACAGCAAGCTTGCCTGGTTTGTGGTAATTGGCACTATACCGGCAGTAATCGCTGGTTTTTTACTGAAAGACCTGATTGAAACCCACGCTCGCAGTGCTGCTGTAATTGCTACCACGACCATCCTGTTTGGCTTGCTACTGTGGTATGCCGATGTAAAAGCTAAACACGTGCAGAAGCTGGAACAACTGACATTGCGTCAGACCATTATTATTGGTCTGGCTCAGATGCTGGCATTAATTCCGGGCACTTCCCGTTCTGGTATTACGATGACAGCCGGCTTAATGCTGGGCTTAAATCGGGAAAGTGCAGCGCGCTTTTCGTTTTTGCTGTCTATTCCGGTGATTCTCGGAGCCGGATTACTAGCAGTAAAAGACCTGCTAGAGGCTAACGAAGCCGTGGATTGGTCGGCATTAATTTACGGTGCAGGCTTTTCCTTTGTCAGTGCCTATCTGTGTATCTTTTTATTCCTGAGCTGGATTAGCCGCATTGGTATGTTACCGTTTGTGATATACCGGCTATTACTAGGCGCCGTGCTGATTGCCTTTATATTCTGGTAAGCCCTGTATCGATTTGATGGAGATAACAAATGGCTGAAACTATTTTTGATAAGATTATTGATAAGTCTATCCCGGCTGAGATTCTTTACGAGGACGATAAGGCATTAGCCTTTAAAGATATCAATCCGCAGGCACCAATCCACTTTTTAGTCATCCCTAAAAAGCAGATTGCCACCATGAATGACATCACCGAAGAAGATGAAGCGCTGGTTGGTCACCTTTATACGATTGCAGCGAAGCTGGCCCATGATATGGGCTTCGCCGAAGAAGGTTACCGGGCGGTAATGAACTGCAATGAGTTTGGTGGCCAGACGGTCTACCACATTCATTTACATGTTCTGGCCGGGAAAATGATGGGCTGGCCGCCGTACACAGATAAACCCAAGCATTTAGAGTAACAAAAAGCTAAAGCTTTTTGTTATCCCGGAAGCGCCACAGGCGCTATCCGGGATCTCCTGAGCAGGTTGACTAATCTAAACAGTATCGCGTTTGTTATCCCGGAAAGTACGAAGTACTTATCCGGGATCCTCTTAACAGTTTTCTGCTTAAATTCATCATTCATTTTATCCTCGGAAGGCCCACCGGGCCTGTCCGGGGTCATAGTGTCATCCCGGAAATTGCACAGCAATTATCCGGGACCCCCTTGCATGATATCGTGGGTTTAAAATAACAACCTGCCAGCCTTTTCCGGAGATCCCCGCTAGAAGCATGCGGGGATGACGGATTGAGGCAGTAGCGAGGGTAATTCGGCCTGAGTTAGGGGGCTAATCATTACCCATTTCTCCACATTTTGTCGGGGTGCCGACTGCACCCAGAGGGGAGGTGGCTCCCCTCTGGACACCCCCAGTTCTTTAATCGCGAAGTAGCATACTGAAACCGGGCAGGTAAAACCTATCGGCCAGAGCGGGCGTCCTGCCCGCACTGGCCGGAGCCGTCATCCATGACGCCTCTACGCTTTTACTTAATCTGTCCGGCCTCAGTATTTCGCGATACAAAGAACCAAATAAAAAGCAGGTTGTTTTAGACATCACCGGATAAATCAACTAACTCACTATGGCTTACTGCTCAGTCATTCAATCCCCGCTTAGAGTATGCGGGGATGACGGATTAAGCCGGTATCTCCTAAACAGTCTGTCACGGCTGACGGTAGTGTTTTAAGCGCTGTGGTTGCTGGCTTCTGGTGGTGTATAGATGATACTCCTTCAAACTGGCTTTGAGCTATCATCACCTGCGAAAATTCCAGGTCGATATTTGAAGCCGGTTTATGGTTAGTAGAACAGCAGCGCCAGTGAGGTAGCCAGTGATATCATGCCCAATCCGCACATTTCATATGCTGCTTTTTTATTAATGGTGAAGGGGTGTGAGGCAAAGTATTGTTCTAGCTGTATAATAACGTTAATGATTGTCGTGGTTGAAAAGCTGCCCTTAAAATTAAACGATGATTCGTTTTTGGAATCCTTGGATTGATATTCAATAGCTCCGGGCATGGCAGGTACTTTGATAATTCCGGGTTGTTCGCAATAATTCAGCTGGTTATGAGCCAATGCATATTTAAGTGCCGGCGCAAAGTCATCGGCCAGGCCTATAGCCAGGTATGTCCGCCTTAGTTGCCAGCATTTAACGCCGAAATAAATCGTTACTGCCAGCATGATAATTTCTTGGCCTTCCAGGCTACCGGTTTGCGAAAACCGAACAGCCTCCAGGATGATTAGTACTAAATAGATTAACAGGGCAAAGCTCATCAGCAGACCGCTTGAGACAATAAAAGGCCGTTTGGTGGAAAGTACCCGCCAGCCTAAATAGATATAATAAAGCGACATTGCGAGTAGAAATAACGCAGCGATTTGTTTCATACAGGACTCCTTGTCAGATGAAAACGGCCTGAATGAACAGGCCAGATGTTAACTAGCAGACTGTGTTCCTTGTCTGCCTGAACGCGGGGCGATATATCACCCCGGTAGATTAACCGTTACCGGAGTGAAAATAAGTGCCTGGCGCTTTTCGTTATAAACCGAGTTGTGTTTTTCCCTGGTCAAACACAATATCAACTGGAATACTGGCCGCTTTTAAACGGGCCAGATCGGCTTCCAGTTGAGGCTTAATAATCCCTTTATCCGCAACCAGCTCAGCTACGCCATCGTAATCACCATTGCCTTGCAGGGTTAGAATAAGCTCAGATAAGAAAGAAACCGCTTCCGACATTTTATCCATATTCACGCTGTACAGGCCATCTTCGTTGCGGTCAAAAGCGCCCATGGTAGCAAAATAGTTAAATCGAATCATATTAGCCTTGCCGTGTGCACTGGATGCACCAAAGCGCACTGAACGGAAGATCCCCGCCATAAAGGTAACGTAATAATCCTCCAGGGTGCCCTCGGTTATTTCACCTTTTTCCAACAGGCTCTGAACCATGTACAGACCGAGAATATCGGCTTTACCTTCTTCCAGGGCCGAGGCGTGCTCTTTAAGTGCAGCCCGAACTGTGCCTTTATCGGTAATGGTGTTTTTGATCCCCAGACCATGGGCCACTTCGTGGAACATGGTGTTGGCAAAGAAGGCGTTAAAGGTAATGTGTTCGCGTTGTTCAGGGGCAATAAGCACCTCTGAAATAGGCTTAAGAATATGATCAAACTTGGCTTGCATTGCATTTTTCAGCTGCAGGCGGCGGGTGCCTTTAGCAAGCTGAACCCGCTCATCGTTGGGCAGGTTGATGGCGATGGTTTTGCTACCGGCATTTGAGTGCCCGGCATAATAAATCACATCATAAGCATTAAGATCGGCATCCGATCCGGGTGTTTCCTGTTTGTAGGCCTCGTCAACCGGCAATCCTTGTTGCAACTCAGGCAGGAACTGAGCGTATTTGGCTAACCGCTCACTCCAGGCCATATCTTTGATGAGTACATAAGATTCAAATGCGGCGCGATAGCCATAGAGTTGGTCTTCATAGGTTTCGATGGGGCCAATCACCAGCTCAATAGGGTTGGTTTTCATATCCATCCAAGCCATGTCCGAGGCGTAATAATCATCGCTCAGTAAGGCTTCGGCACGCAGTTTCAGGTAGTTTGCGAAGGTTTCATCATCTGCCAGTTCAGACGCCTCATTAAGTAAAACTGCGGCTTTTGTCAGTTCTGTCTGATATTTCTCGGAATAGGGCGTGGCAGTTAAATCGCCGCTTTCAGTGCGTTCGACCACGGAGTAGAGGCCATCTTTATTGGCAAATTCGGCCGCTGCGAACTTTGCTTTGGTCATGTCCTGAGGGTAAAACTCAGCGCCGGCGGCTTTTTCGCCGTAGCCACTCAGGAACGGCGCATCACCGTTTAAGCGGTCCCAGGGACCATAGTTAATGGTCGCAAACGCTTTGAGTTCCTCATTGGTAAACTGCTGAAGAAATGCTTTTTTATCGCCAAAAAACGCCTGTTTCCAGAACAGGTCGTCCATAATTTCAGAGGCGTCTATCAGCTTGCTGAGCATTTGTTTTTGATTATCACTCAAGTGGGATAAATCAGCCGTTAGCGGGACCTGGTGATAGATCCCCAGGCGACTGTCATCCACCAGTAATTCGGGCGCCGTTGATTGCGGTGACTGTGGCTCAGAGCAGCCAGCGAAAAGAAGTGAGCTGGCCAGGGCGGTGAGGGCAAATGTTTTTTGCAGTGCTTTGCGCATAATAATTCGTCCGTCGTTTATTAAAAGTTGTTGTTATTGTTTAGCATTTTTATCCGTGAAACTGATCTTTCTCGCTATCTTTAATTCCGGAGGGCTTTTACAAATAGCTGCCGAGCGTTAAAAAAATAGAAACTCTTTCTAGCATAACCAAGCCGTAAAGCAGATGCTATACTCTGATAAGGAACAAAATTTCTTTTGTCGGCCGCACGATAATTCCCTGAATGTCATTTTTTCTTTATCCGGACTGGTCGCATGACAGAAATTTAAGCTATGTTATGGTTATATAACAGCAACAAACATTGATTTTCAACAATATAAAAAGCAGCGCGCTCCGTTACTGTTAACCGCAACGGATGCGAAAACACACTGACCATCGACAAAGGTAGGAATATGTCTACACAAAATGCGCTACTCACCATTCTGGTTGAAAAGATTAAAAACGATACGTTGGTACTGCCAACGTTACCCGCAGTGGCATTGAAAGTTCGTAAAGCCGCAGACAATCCGGATATTAACTTACATGATATGGGTGAGGTGATTGGCCAGGATCCATCGCTGAGTGCGAGGATGATCAAGATTTCTAACAGTGCCTACATGGGGCGCGCGGTAAAAGTAACCTCCATCTCGCAGGCCGTTACCCGCATAGGCCTGAGACAAATCAAAAACATTGCAACGGCGCTGGCAATGGAACAACTGTTTGTTTCAAAAAACGAGCTGGTTGGTGAGTACATGAAAAAAGAATGGGCAAACACCGTTGAAGTGGTTGCCAATTCGATGGCGGCATTACAAATGTACACGGCGAGAACCAAGAAGCGCGATTTCACTATTGATACCATGACGTTAATGGCTTTAATCCATAGTATTGGCGTTTTGCCAATTTTAACTGAGGCAGAGCGTCACACTGAGGTGTTTGCCAGCCCTAGCTTCCTCAACGATGCCATCGACAAGCTGGCCCCCAAAGTAGGCGGCAGCATTATGCGAAACTGGGAATTCGGCGAAGATTTCGTAGTGGTGGCTGAGCGCTGGCACGATCTGGCCTACATTCCTGAAAAGCTAGGCTACATCGACTTTGTGAGAGTCGGCGCGGCATTAGCGGGCCAAATCAACAGTAAGAAAGACGCAGTGCTTAACCTGGCCATTCAGCGTGGTGTGGTGGAAGATGTAAACTCACTGCTGTCTGACGATTTTGCTGAAATGCGGGCTGCGGCTAAACAAATCTTTGCCTGATCCCCCGGGGCCCGTTTAACGGCCCCGTTTATAGTTTTATGGCTTTACCGGCTGGTTCCATTGAGGATGCAGCCAAAGCGTTACTACTCCCGCAAGCAGCCCCCAAACCGGTGCGCTAATCCCTGCCAGGCTTAATCCTGATGCACTGCACAGCAAGGTTAGTATTGCACCCTGCCTGAAAGGCGCATCCTGCAGACTGTGCAACAAACTCGATTGTAAGGTAGATAACAGTGCAATGCCTGCCAGTAAGCTGGTTACCACCTGCGGCATCTGAGTGAAAATCAGGGTAATGGTGACGGCAAACAGGCCGGCTAGACAATAGCCAATCCCGGCCACTACACCTGCCAGGTAGCGCTTGGCCGGGTTTTCATCCACATTGTCGGCCATGCAAATAGCAGCGGTTATCGCCGCCAGGTTAATCATGAAACCGCCAAACGGGGCACTGAACAGCTGCACCATAGCTATGCCCGTCAATACGAACCGATTGTCTGGCTTATAGCCATGGCTGTGTTGAATACTGATGCCTGGCAGGTTTTGCGACAAGGTGGTTATGAGAAAAAGTGGCAGACCAATACTGATAAGTGCGGCACCATTGAAAGCCGGCATAACCCACTCAAGGGCCGGCAGGGCAAAGTGGATAGGCTTACTGCTGGTACCGGTTAGCAGCAGTGCGGCCAGTGCTGCAACCATCAGTAAAACCAGCATCAGATAACGGGGAAACCAGCGACTGCCAAGCAGGTAAATCAGAATAAATAGCATGCTCAGCAACGGATAATCCTGAGCACTGGTAAACACCCCCAGACAGTAGGGCAGTAAAATACCTGCCAGCATAGCGGCGGAAAGCGCCGGGGGAATACGTTCAATGCCGCGCATCAGCAAACGGCTGCGTGCGGCCAAAAAGCTTAGGAGCCCGGCAAATAAAAAGGCACCGGTAATCTCCCCCAGCGAAAAATCACCCGCCGTAGAAATTAAAAAAACCGCGCCGGGCGTCGACCACGCCGTAATCACTGGCATTTTAAAACGCCACGAAAAAAACAAGGTGGTCAGCCCCATGGCTAAACCGAGCACCAGTAACCAGCTTATCAGTTGAGATTCGCTGGCACCGGCCTGTCTGGCCGCTTCAATCACTATCACTACCGAGCTACTGTAACCTACAATGACAGAACTGGAGCCGGCGGCTACGTGACTAAGCTGAAGCGAGTGATTGTGGTTCATGGCCAAACTTTCCTGTGTAGAAAACTCTTGTTGTGCGCTATAACGTACATTTGGAGTTACTATAGCATTGTGCGTTATAGCGCACAATTGACGGGCTGTGATTAATCATCCTTATGAAGCGCTGCTCAACAGTCGTTTCTATTCGTTGGTGCAGGGTTTACTGTGTTGGATTGATGTATACTGTCGCCACAGGCAACAGCTAAATGCCAACAAATTCCAATCAAACCTAAAGGAAACCGCCAATGCTTAAGGACAAGCAATGAGTCTGCAGATATCACCAGCCACCCGCATTATAAGTCTGGATGCGCTACGAGGCGTTGCCCTGCTCGGCATTCTGATGATGAACATTATTGCTTTTGCGTTTCCCCGGGCGCTCTATGATAACCCTTTCGCGCTGGGGCCGTTAAGCGCCGTAAACGAGTGGCAGTGGTTTCTGGCGGAGGTGTTCTTCGCAGAAAAGTTTTACGCTTTGTTTGCCGCTTTATTCGGCGCTGGTATTGCTATGATGGCAGAGCGGCAGCCGGATCCCATAAAGGCTAAGCAGGTCCACTACCGTCGTATGTTCTGGTTACTGCTGATTGGCTTGTTGCATGCCTATGGCTTGTGGTGGGGAGATATTCTGGTGACCTACGCTATTGGCGGCATGCTGATCTTTAAGTGCAGAAACTGGTCGGTAAAAAAGCTACTTGGCTTTGGCTTTTTCCTGCAAGGTATTCTGATGCTGTTGTTATGGCTGGTGTATTACTCCTGGGGAGGCATGTCTGACGGTGAGCAACTG
Organism: Alteromonadaceae bacterium; assembly: GCA_002691625.1. Lineage (GTDB taxonomy): Bacteria > Pseudomonadota > Gammaproteobacteria > Enterobacterales > Alteromonadaceae > Alteromonas. The sequence continues at coordinate 20,867 of NZIK01000080.1, read as the reverse complement.
GAAGTTATTCACAGTATCAGCCCGCCACTGGCACAACTGCAGCAGGAAATAGCCGCTTATCAGGGCAACTGGTGGCAAAGAGCATCGATGCGGGTTGATACTGCGCTGGATTTTCATGTCAATGCGCTGATCGCGGTGGAGTTTCGCATGTGCGGTTTAATGCTGGTAGGCATGGCACTGTACAAGCTTGGTATTATAACAGCGAGTCGGTCGCTTAAATTTTACCGGCTCAATGGAATACTGGGCGTCATTCTCGGCGCTTTGATATGTGGGGCAGGGGCTATGCTCAGTAAACAAAATGGTGTGGTGATACCTGAATTTATGACCGTCTACCGGTTTCCCAATTACTGGGGCGCACTGGTTTTAGCCTGGGGATATGTGTGTCTGGTGATGTGGCTGGTGAAAGTGGCCGGCAATAACTGGCAGGGAGCGGTGGTAAACTATTTGGCGCCAGTAGGGCAGATGGCGCTGACTAATTATCTGCTGCAAACGCTGCTTTGTTGTGCCATATTTTATGGCTGGGGGCTGGGTTTATTTGGTGAATTACAGCGTAGTTCACTTACCCTGATCGTCATAGCTATATGGGCTGTACAACTGGGGTTCTCACGCTGGTGGCTGAACCGCTTCAATAGCGGGCCTATGGAGCGAGTATGGCGTAACCTGACCCAACGCCGCTGGCAACCAGTGCTGCAGCGCAGGGTCAGGCAGGCTGTTTAGCTGTCTTTGTCGAGGTCCAGCGCTTCGCTCAGGAAATTAACAAAGGCACACATCTCGGCAGACATCAGGCTGAACTCAGCGTCTAAGCGAGCAGCTACCTGATCCTTGGGGATGTCCTGAGTTTCTTCTTTGATCCGGTCGGTAAACTTAATGCGTTTTACCGAACCGTCTTCCTGAATGACCGCTTCCAGTGTTTCGTCGAAATCGAAAGCCACTTTTTGTACCAGCTTGCCGGCATCCAGGTGGAGCTGAATTTCTTCGCTGTCCAGCGGCTGGTTTTTACACCGAATAACGCTACCTACTTCATCGGCGGATTTAAACTCGGCTTCTTCCAGTAACTCAATTTTGGCGGGTGGCTTATCGGTTAACCAGTGAGTCAGTTCACTTTGCAGGCTGTGACGAACCAGAGGGACTACCGGCAGTGAACCCAGGGCTTTACGGACCATAGCCAGGAATGCTTCGGCTTTACCGTCGGCGCTGGCATCCACAATCACTAAATTATCAGCAATTGAGATAAAACCGTTAGTATAAGAATTCTTCAAGAAAGCCTGGGGTAACAGACGGGTAATAATTTCCTGCTTCAGATCTGACTGCGCTTTTTTACCCACCGGTGAGCCGGTTTCTGCCTCAATCTGGGCGACTTTGTCGGCCAGTTCAGAATTGACTACGGAAGAAGGCAGCAAGCGTTCCTGCTTTTTCAGCGTGATCCAGTAACGCAGCTGAGTCTGGTGGAATAGCAGGGTGTTTTGGCCGGCGTCGTGTAACGGTGAGACAAAGCCCATGGTGGCACTTTCCTGGCTGCCACAGGGGCGAAAGGCGAGTTCATTTAACGCCGTTTGTAATTCATCATCATTGAGGGCCAGCGGCTGGGTGAGCCGGTAGGCTTTTATATTCTTAAACCACATAAAGAAAATCTGTCATTTTGAAAAGGCCGAAAGGTTAGCAGTGCGCTGGTAACTGCGCAACTACTACGGGGGATTTTGCCCGCCGCTGAAAGTGTGTATCAGGTTCGGGCCGGGAAGCGGATTTCGTAGCGCAGGCCCTGGCCAGGTTCACTGCTGGCTTCGATGTTGCCGTCGAGCGCCTGGGTCACCAGGTTGTACATAATGTGAGTGCCTAAACCGCTACCGCCCTGACCACGTTTAGTGGTAAAGAACGCATCAAAAAGGTGGCCAAGCTGATCGGGCGGGATACCACAGCCATCGTCCTGGTAGGTCAGCAAAACGTCTTCACCATCCTGTTGTACGGCAATATCAATGTGACCATCGGACTTGTCTTCAAAGCCGTGAATAATGGAGTTCATGATCATATTGGTGATGATCTGGGCAATGATGCCGGGCGCTGAGCGAATATACAGGTCGTCCGGGCACTGCACATTTACCTTGTGCTGCGTGTGCTTAAACGACGGGCCAAGGGATTGTAAAATCTCATGCAGGTAATTGTTCAGATTAAACACCCGTTCTGCTTCACTGGTTTGGTCTACCGCAACTTGCTTGAAGCTGGTGATAAGGTCCGATGCGCGGTTTAAATTAGTCAGCAGCAGATTGGTGGTTTGTTCAGCTTCATCCAAAAACGACGCCATGGTTTTATTGGTGAGGGATTTAGCCTCATAGTTATTGCGTACCTCAGCCAGGCGTTCATTAAGAAAACTGGCGGCGGTTACCCCAACGCCCAGTGGCGTATTCACGTCGTGGGCAATACCGGCTACCAGGCCTCCCAGTGAGGCCATCCGTTCAGACTCAAGCAGTTGATCCTGGGCCAGTTTAAGGTTTTCCATAGACTGGGCCAGTTCTTTATTTTTATCCCGCAGCACGTTTTCGATGTACTGACGGTTTTCGTTTTCCTGGCGAAGCTCACGTTGCTTAGCAATGAGTTCGTCTTTCTGGCGTTCCAAATCCAGCATGATCTGACTCAGCGAAGCGGTTTTCTTAGCCACTTCCTGTTCCAGCAACAGGTTCTGGTCGTCGAGCTTTTTATTCACCCGTTGCAGTTCACTTTGCGTGTTTTTCAGCTGTTGCTGGGAGACAATCAGATCATCGATTACCTGGTTGTAAGAATACTGCAGCAGGCGTAGTTCGTTTTCGTCATCGAGGGTCAGGTAGATTTTTGATTGCTCCGGGTTATCCGGATTGAACGCACTCATTTTCTGCGTCACTTCCATCAACGGATCCGACAGCATGCGACGGAAAGCGGTCATAAACAAAAATACCAGAAAAGCGGTTTTAACAATCGCATTGCCGATTAAAAAGAAAATCCCCACTTCGATACGGCCAAAAATAATATCGAAGTTAGAATACAGAGTGACATCGCCCACGGTGGAAGCACGGTTGGAGAATTCAAAAATCAACGGAAAGCTGTAACTGAACAGGCCGCCGTCATGATCTTCGAGTTCGCCGCTGGTGAAGGGCGCGCGAATTTGTGCAATGGTCACGCCTAAATCAGCGATGTAATCGCCATTCTCATCGCGAATTTGAACACCGGTAACAATGGGTAACTCCATGAGTCCTTCGGCAATCGATTGTGCCTGAGGAATGTTTACTTCCCATATGGCCCGGGTAAGACTGGTGGAGAAGGTATTTTTCAGGGTCTGGAGTTCAGATTCAATGTGGCTTTTGGTGCTGAGATACTCAGTAAAAATTTGGCCAATGGTCACAATGAAAGTCAGAAAAAAGTATACCGACAAAACGCGTGTTAGTAGCTTTCTCGACAACCCTGTCTGAACCGACGCCATCTGATACCTATCTAATATTACTGATGAGTTTTTGAACTCTTTCAAGAATATGTGTTAATTGCTGAATAGACAAGTTCTTAGCTCGAGTTCCTGATAATTAGCGCAATGACTAAATCGCCTTCATACTACGCCATGCTTTTTTATATTCAAATCATCTTTACATTTTCGCTAACATTTATTGGCCCTGCTAAGTTATCGGGCATATTTATTTACGCAATCATCCCAATAAATCAGGTAATCGCAGTCACAAACTTGACATATAAATGTAATCGTTTAATAAAATTGTCACACACCCTGATAATAATAGCGGCGTTTTGTTATGAGCTGGAAAAAATCTATGTCAAGAAGAGTCTTGTTGGTAGAGGATGAAGCGCCTATTCGCGACATGCTATCTTTTGTGCTGGAACAGTCGGGATTTGAGACTATCGAAGCAGAAGATTACGATATCGCGCAACAAAAGTTGGTAGAACCTTATCCTGATTTAATTTTGTTGGACTGGATGCTACCTGGTGGTAGCGGCGTTCAACTGGCCAAAAGCCTGAAGCAACATGAATTTACCCGGGATATTCCGGTCATCATGCTGACTGCTCGCGGCGAGGAAGACGATAAAATCCGTGGCCTGGATGCCGGTGCGGACGATTACATTACCAAACCGTTTTCGCCCAAGGAGCTGGTGGCTCGTATCAAGGCCGTGATGCGCCGCGTTACGCCAACCTCAAATGAGCAACCCATTGAATTTAACGGTCTTAAGTTAGAGCCTATCTCGCATCGGGTAATGGCCAATGACGAAGCGCTGGATATGGGCCCTACAGAATACAAGCTACTGCACTTTTTCATGACGCATCCGGAGCGGGTGTATAGCCGTGAACAATTGCTCGACAATGTTTGGGGAACCAACGTCTACGTGGAAGATCGCACGGTGGACGTGCATATTCGCCGTTTACGCAAAGCCATTGGTGGTCAGGGACACGACGCCATGATCCAAACCGTCAGAGGCGCAGGTTACCGTTTTTCGACTAAGCTTTAATTTGATTTCATTTTTGGGGTAGGTATAGTCTGCCCCATCGTCAGCGCGCAAGAAAGGAACAACCGGGATGTATTACCCCTTTTCGTGGATAAAGTCAGTTGCGCGACTCGTCCTGTTTCTTATCTTCTTTGCGATTATCGGCTGGTATGTGGAAGACATGCTGCTGGCTGTGGCTATGGGCGCCACGGGCTTGTTGCTGGTTAATTACTGGCAGTTATTCAAATTAAACCGCTGGTTGTGGCACAGCCGTAAAATGTCGCCACCGTCGGTCAGTGGATTATGGGAACATATCTACGAAGGGATCTACTACCTGCAGCGGCGTAACCGCAACAAACGCAAGGAGTTAGGAGCGCTGGTTAAACGCTTCCGGGAAGGTTCTGAAGCCTTACCTGATGCCGCGGTGGTGGTGGATTCCAAAGCCTGTATTATCTGGTGCAACCGACTAGCCCGTCTGGAGCTGGGCTTGCGCTGGCCGTCTGATGCGGGGCGGCGACTGGATAACCTAATCCGGCACCCTGAATTTATCGAGTATTTTCATGCCGGGAAATATCATTTTCCGATTGAAGTACCGTCACCGCTCAACCCGTTAAAATCTTTCGAGTACCGGATCATGCCCTATGGTGAAGAGCACTTGTTGCTGATTGCCCGGGATGTCACGCGTCTGAGCCAGCTTGAGGAAATGCGCAAGGACTTTGTCGCTAACGTTTCTCATGAATTGCGAACGCCGCTAACGGTAATTAATGGCTATCTTGAAATACTGCCGGATGCCGATGAACAGCTTAATCCGTTTGTGAAAAAAGCTTATCTTGAAATGAGTACCCAGACCCAGCGTATGCAGAGTCTGATTGAAGACTTACTGGTGCTATCCAGAATTGAAGCGAGCTCTGAGCGCGTGTATGAAAACACGGTGGATATGGCGGCGATGCTTAATCAGGTGAAAATCGAAGCCGATGCGCTGAATAAAGACAAGCATCACAACATTGAGTTTCACTTAACCCCCGGGGTGCGCATTTACGGTATTGAAACAGAACTGCGCAGCGCCTGTTCCAACCTGATTTTTAACGCCATCAACTACACACCGGAAGGTGGCAATATTGACGTGTACTGGTCGGTGACCAAAGCCGGTGTGCGGTTTGCCGTAAAAGATAACGGTGATGGTATAGAGCAGCGCCATCTATCGCGACTGACCGAACGTTTTTACCGGGTGGATAAAGCACGCTCACGAAAAACCGGCGGCTCGGGGCTGGGCTTATCCATTGTAAAACACGTGCTGAATCATCATAATTCAAAACTTCAAATCACCAGTCGGGTAGGGCAAGGCAGCGAATTCTTTTTTGAATTTGATGCCGAGATGATTGCCAGCCAGGAGTAATATGCACAAGTTTGCTTTTCTGTTACTGCTTATCGGAGTTTCCGTAAGTGCTGTAGCCAGTGAAACCGGCTACGAGCGCAAGCCCGGTGTGGCAGGTAATATTACCTCTGTGGGCTCCGANACCCTGGCTAACTTAATGACCCTGTGGTCNCAGGAATTTAAAACNCTNTACCCGGATGTGACCTTCCAGATCCAGGCNTCNGGTTCTTCTACTGCGCCNCCGGCNCTNACCGAAGGTACCGCNACCATTGGCCCTATGAGCCGGGATTTAAAGCCNAGTGAGCGGCGCGCGTTTATNCAGGCTCATGGTTACCCGCCTACGGTGATCAAGGTNGCCATCGATGCCATTGCTATTTTTGTNGAACACCGCAATCCNCTNGNAGGATTAACCNTGCAGCAGGTNGATGCNATTTTTTCCGTTACCCGTTATTGCGGCGCCNAGGAGCGCATTACCAAATGGTCGCAGCTGGGGATCAGTGATTATGGCGATTCGGCACCCATAAGGTTATTCAGCCGAAACTCGGTATCGGGTACCTACGGCCTGTTTAAAATTATGGCGTTATGCGACGGCGACTTTACCAAATCGGTGAATGAGCAGCCGGGCTCTGCCTCGGTAGTATTATCTGTTGCGTCCAGTAAAGGCGGTATGGGATATGCCGCTTACGGGTACAAGACTGCCGGCGTGAAAGCGCTGCCGTTAGGGCATAGCGCAGATAACCTGGTGCCGCTGACCAGCGAAACCGTACAAAATGAAACTTACCCTTTCAGCCGGTTTTTGTATCTGGTGGTAAATAAAGCCCCTGGCGAGCCACTGCCCAAACTGGAGAGTGAGTTTTTGCGATATGTGCTGTCNCAGCGNGGNCAGCAGCAAGTNGCNCGGGATGGCTACTTTCCNATTCGTGAAGATATGCTNAANCGNCAGNTGCGNNTTNTNNGTGGAGCGGNNGCNTANTAATGCANNCGCNNTGGAAGCANTGGGTNCTAACCAANCTGTTACGCAATGTNCCGGTAACGCAGCTTTATACNACNTTNCTGGGCGANGGGTTTGCCCANGNTGAAATTGTGGCGCTGNTNGGAAATAACCTGCCTCCCGCACAGCAACAGTCACTGGCCCGGCAATNCGCNNCNCGNTANCCNCNGCCGAAATTTATAGCAANGGNGCTGCCNGANAANNTACANATANTAGAANCCGANCNGGCACAGNTGTATGNGGTGAAGGATTTNCTGGCGTTGCCGACCTGTGAAANCATCGTGGCGCTGAGTAAACAGCATCTCAGGCCATCCACNATTACCACNGCCAGNACNGAGGCAGATACNGCNTTCAGAACCTCGAGCACCTGTGACTTGGTTAGCCTCGACAGTGAAATCGCCCATCAGGTATCTGCGCACATTNTTGATTATTTTGGNTTTGCCAAAGGCAATAACGAGCCAATCCAGGCCCAGCACTATGCGCCTGGTCAGCAATTTAAAGCCCATACCGATTATTTTGAACCCGGTACCAGTGAATACCGCCAGTTTGCCAGTCAACTGGGGCAGCGTACCTGGACATGCATGGTGTATCTGAACGAAGTTGAGGCGGGTGGCGAAACAGAGTTTGTTAAACTGGATAAATCGTTTACTCCTCACCCTGGTATGGCGGTGATCTGGAATAATTTATTGCCGGGCGGGCAGCCTAATGCCAACACTCTGCATCATGCCCATCCTGTTATAAAAGGTGAAAAAGTGGTTATCACCAAGTGGTTCAGAGAGGCGGTCTGACCACTGTCATAATGCACCCTAAAATCGCAGATAAGCCCGCAACGGCGCCAGTGCTGGCGGTTTTAGTACTTCAAGCTAGTGTTTAAAAAACAATCATCTACTGAAAAATAAGAAACTTTTGTTACAGCTAAATAGTGTAACAAAAGTGTCATTCAAGTCCGGTAGTCTTCTCAGCCATTGAAATAATGACATAAAGTGGTTTTGGAGAATTTTAATGGCTATCAAGCACACATTCAGAGCATCAGCCATTGCAACTGCACTTATTCTGGCAGGTTGTGGTGGGGATATTAATATCAACGAAGGTGATGTGGTAACGAATCCGGCACCAACACCAACCCCAACCCCTACACCAACTCCAACGGGTGCAGAAAACCCGTTAGATCAGGGCCTGGCCACTGATGTGTCTTCAGAGTTTCCTGAAATCACCGACAAGCCGGTTTATCGCCTGACTGAAAACGTAGAGTTTAACGAAGAAACCACGCTGACTGCCGACGCACACTGGGTGCTGGACGGTCGTGTTGCTGTGGGTGGCGATGATGAAAACTCTACCGTGCTGAACATTGAAGCGGGTACCACTGTTTTTGGTGAAGAAGGCGAAGACTTCCTGGTTGTTCGTCGTGGTTCACAAATCATGGCCGAAGGTACGGCTGCTGAGCCAATCATCTTTACCTCTGTACAGGACGTTACCGGTCAGGAAACCGATATCGGTCAATGGGGCGGCCTGGTACTGCTGGGTAAAGCACCGGCTAACTCTTGTGGTGATACCGAAGGTAACGCTACTCAGGACGAACTGAATAACTGTGGTGTTTCTGCAGAGGGTGACGCGGGCCAGTTTGGCGGTAACAACCCAACTGATAACTCGGGTGTACTGCGCTACATCGTGGTTAAGCAAGCAGGCCGTACTTTAGGTAACGGCGACGAACTGAACGGCATCAGCTTTGCGGGTGTGGGTTCAGGCACCGAAGTCGATTACATTCAGGTTCACCAGAACCTCGACGATGGTGTTGAGTTCTTTGGTGGTACCGTAAACGTTAAACACGTTGTGCTGACTGATAACGGTGACGACAGCTTAGACTGGTCATTTGGCTGGACAGGTTCTGCCCAGTTCGTTTATATCCAGCAAAACAGCGAAAATGGCGACAACGCCATTGAAGCAGACAACAGCGAGTTCGACGCAGCTGCTACGCCATTAACTCAGCCTAATATTGCTAACGTGACTATCGTTGGTGACGCGCAAACTAACGGTGTGCGCTTGCGTGCGGGTACTGCCGGCTTCCTGACTAACGTGTTAGTAACCGGTCCTACAGGTTATCAAAACTGTCTGCGCGTAAACGGTTCTGAGTCTCAGGAACTGGCTGCGGACGGTGAACTGGCTATCACCAACTCAATTGTTGCCTGTGAAGATGCTAACAATAACTTTGGTAGCGACACTATCGGTACCATGACCACCGCTGAGTGGTTTGCCTCACAGTCTGGCAACCAGGTGCTGACACCTGCTGAACTTGGTCTGAGCGATGACGGTTACACGCCTGCACAAGGTTCTGTATTGCTGACTTCAGGTTCTGATCCTACCGCACTGCACAGCAGCTTTGATTCAGCTAACTACGTAGGTGCGTTTGACGGCGCAACTAACTGGATGTCTGGCTGGACTTCAGGTGTTAACGGTGGTTTCCCTGCGGATGTGGATAACGCTTTTGAGCAAGGTTTAGCCCAGGACGTTTCTGCAAACTTCCCGGAACTGACTGACAAGCCGGTTTATCAAATCGACGAAGACGTGGTATTTACTGCCGACGTTACCCTGACTAACGATGCGCACTGGGTATTAACCGGTCGTACCGCAGTAGGTGGTGATAACGAAGACTCTGCTACTTTATACATCGAAAATGGCACCACTATTATCGGTCAGCAGGGTGAAGACTTCCTGGTAGTTCGTCGTGGTTCTAAGATTGAAGCACTGGGTCTGCCTGGTTCACCTATCACCATGACCTCTGTACAGGACGTTACCGGTCAGGAAACCGGTATTGGCCAATGGGGCGGCCTGGTATTACTGGGTAACGCACCGGCTAACTCTTGCGGTGATACTACTGGTGACGCTACTGAAGACGAGCTGGCTAACTGTGGTGTCGCAGCTGAAGGTGACGCTGGTCAGTTCGGCGGCAACCAACCTGAAGATAACTCAGGTACTATCCAGTACGTTGTGGTTAAACACGCAGGCCGTACCTTAGGTAACGGTGATGAGCTGAACGGTATCAGCTTTGCAGGTGTGGGTTCACAAACTAACGTTCACCACATTCAGGTTCACCAGAATCTGGACGATGGTATCGAATTCTTCGGTGGTACTGTTAATGTTCGTTACGTTGTACTGACCGACAATGGCGATGACTCTTTCGACTGGTCATTCGGCTGGACAGGTAAAGCACAGTTCGTTTATATCCGTCAGGACTCTGAAGGTGGTGATAACGCCTTTGAATCTGACAACAGCGAATTCGACGCTTCTGCTACACCGCTGACTAACCCAACGGTAGCTAACGTCACTATCCAGGGTGCTGCAATGACAAACGGCGTACGTTTACGTGCCGGTACTGCAGGTGCGCTGTATAACTTCGCAATTACCGGCCCTGAAGGCTACAGCAACTGTTTACGTGTAAACGGTGACGAGTCTCAGGCTCTGGCCACTGCGGGTAGCCTGTCAATTGCTAACTCAGTAGTCGCTTGTGCTGCCGCCAGCAACTTCGGTGATGCTTTCGCTGAGTCATGGTTTACTGCAGGTAACAACAACCAGGTACTGACTTCTGCCGACCTTAATTTAGGTACCATGGGTCGCATGCCGGGTGCAGGTTCTGCGCTGTTAGGTGCTGGTGCAGACGTAGCTGATGTTGAAGACGACAGCTGGTTTGCTTCAACCGATTACATCGGTGCCTTCGACGGCGAAAACGATTGGACTGAAGGCTGGGCTTACGGCATGGATCAGTCATTGGTAAGCAACGCGTTTGAACAAGGCCTGGCTACCGATGTGTCTGCAAGCTTCCCTGAAATCACTGACAAGCCGGTTTATCAGCTTGACGCTGACGTTGAATTTAACGCTGACGTTGCGCTGTCTAACGATGCGCACTGGGTATTAACCGGTCGTACTGCGGTAGGTGGTGATAACCAGAACTCAGCCACCCTTTATATCGATGCAGGCACTACGCTAATCGGTCAGCAGGGTGAAGACTTCCTGGTAGTGCGTCGCGGTTCGAAAATCCGCGCCATGGGTACTGCTGATGCGCCAATTGTGATGACTTCTGTACAAGACGTAACGGGTCAGGAAACGGGCATTGGCCAATGGGGTGGTCTGGTATTACTGGGTAATGCACCAGCGAACTCTTGTGGCGACACTACCGGTGATGCCACTGAATCTGAACTGGCTAACTGTGGTGTAGCTGCCGAAGGTGACGCAGGTCAGTTCGGTGGTAACCAACCTGAAGATAATTCAGGCACTATCCAGTACGTTGTGGTTAAATACGCGGGCCGTACCTTAGGTAACGGTGACGAACTAAACGGTATCAGCTTCGCCGGGGTAGGTTCTGGTACGTCGGTTGACTACATTCAGGTTCACCAGAACCTCGACGACGGTATCGAGTTCTTCGGTGGCTCAGTAAGCGTGAAGCACGTGGTACTGACCGCTAACGGTGATGATTCCTTCGACTGGTCATTCGGTTGGACAGGTACTGCGCAGTATGTACTGATTAAGCAGGATTCAGCAGGCGGCGACAACGCATTCGAATCAGACAACAGTGAATTTGATGCGTCGGCTACGCCTCTGACTAACCCAACCATTGCTAACGTGACTATACTGGGTGCAGATCAAACCAACGGTGTACGTCTGCGTGCCGGTACCGCTGGCTCACTGCATGGCTTTGTTATCACTGGCCCGGCAGGCTACAGCAACTGCCTGCGTGTAAACGGTGACGAGTCTCAGGCTCTGGCCACTGCGGGTGACCTGTCAATCACTGACTCAATTGTAGCGTGTGAAGCGGGCAGCAACTTTGGTGACCAGTTTGCCGAAGACTGGTTCCTGGCTGAAGATTCAAACATGGTCTCCACGGCTGACCAGTTGGGTCTGGCTGACAACGGTTATATGCCAGCTGCCGGTTCGGTACTGTTAGATTCTTCGTTAACCTTCACCGGTAACGACCTGCTGGAAGACACTGACTTTATCGGTGCCATGGACGCTAGCAACGACTGGACGCAAGGATGGGTAACTGTCGGTCTGGATTAATCTGCACCGCGCTTACGTAAAGTCATAAAAAAGGAAGGGCGCCGCATGGCGCCTGACCTGTTGAAAATCCAGCAAAAAATTTGAGTTTCAGTGGAGTTTTAAATAATGAGTTCAACAGACCGTCCAATGCCGTCGATGTCACGGCTTTATAAATCGGTTGCCTTTGCGCTCTGTGCAAGTTCATTACATCCTTTCAGCGCCGCGATTGCGCAGCAGAGTGAACAGGAAGAAGCGCAGGCTATCGAAGAAGTTGTTGCGACGGGTACACGTTTAAAAGGTACGGCAGCAGCGGTACTGCAGGAACGTCAGAATCAGGCGTTCGTTGCCGATATTATGGGCGCAGAACAGATTTCACGTACCGGTGACGGCGATGCCGCATCCGCCCTGCGCCGGGTAACCGGTCTGACCCTGGTAGATGGCAAATTTATCTACGTTCGTGGTTTGGGTGAACGTTATTCCAGTACCCAGTTAAACGGCATGGGCGTACCGAGCCCGGATCCAACCCGCTCGGTAGTACCGTTAGACTTATTCCCGTCTGACATCATCGAAAGTCTGAATGTACAGAAATCCTTCTCGCCAAATATGCCTTCGCACTTCGGTGGTGGTAACGTAAACATTCGTACCAAAACCATCCCGACCGATTTTATTTTCCGCGTAAGTGGTGGGTTAGGGTATAACACCAATAACTCGGATGATGGTTTCTTCTATTCTGGCGGCGGTGACGACTGGACCGGCCGTGACGATGGCACGCGAGAACTGTCATCAGTCATTTCAGACAGCCTCGACCGGGCACAATCTGATGCCGGTATTCAGGGCTCCAACAGTTATCGTTTAACTCTGGAAGATCGCAAAGCTATGCTGAGCTCGATGTTCTGGGATATCGGCCCTGATCCAAAGAGCGTCGACCCGGATTTTAACCTGGGCATGACCTTAGGGGATAACTACGATACCGATTACGGCGTATTTGGTTTCCTGTCAGCAGTGTCTTACGAAAATGAATGGAACATCAATCAGGGCAGCCAGGGTAATAACCTGGGCACCGTGGGTTGTTCTGACCTGCCGGATCGCTACTCTAAAGACGGCAAATGTTTCGCGCAGTTCTTTGAAGGCGTGGATACCGAACAGCAGGTACGTTGGAGCGGCATGCTTAACCTCGGTTGGGAAATCAACAGCAACCACCGTATCGATATGACTAACCTGATCCTGCACGACATGAGTGACCGGGTACGGGTACGTGAATTTATCGATATTAATGAAACGGTATTTGGCGAAACTGAATTGCAACGTGTGGACATGCTCTTTGAAGAGCGCCGCATGAACTCAAATCAGATTAAAGGTACCCATAACTTCCCTGAGCTTAACTTCCTGTACCTCGACTGGTACGCCGGCACCAGCCGGGCGCGTCGTTCGGCACCAGGTAGTCTGGATGTGACCTACCAGCAAAACTTTGCTGAGGGTGCCTTTGTCGATCAGCAATTGCAGCCTATTGCTGCTACCAGTGTTAACAGAGGTTATCAGGACCTGCGCGACGTAGTGGAAACCTGGGGCTGGAACGCGGGCTATCCGATTATGGACGAAGGCCTGGAACTGGAAATTAAAGCCGGTGCCGACTTCTTCGAAAAAGCGCGTAAGGCTGAGAACATTCCTATTAATGTGACCCACCGGGCAATCTCAAGCGATTTCCTGTTTGGTAACCGCATTGATGAGATTTTCTCCGATGAAAACATCAATAATGATGATTTCTATCGCAGTGCAACCGGCGCCAACATTTTGGAATCCGGCATGGCTGATGGCGACGAATTTGCCGCAGGGACTAAAATAGACGCCTACTATCTTATGATGGATGCGTTTATCGATAACACCTGGCGGATAAGCGGCGGTGTACGCTACGAAGACTTCCGTCAGGTTTCGGTACCATTTGAGGCACACTCAAACCAGTTTTCCGTGAGCCCGGAAGAAATCGAGCAGTTATTCTTTGAGGAAGACGACTTCTTCCCGTCACTGGCGTTAACCTACATGATGGATAACGACATGCAGTTCCGTTTGAATATGAGTCAGACGACCATCCGCCCGGACCTGCGTGACGTAAGTGTGACCTTCTTTATCGACCCGCTGACTGAGTTTCTGGTACGTGGTACGCCACTGCTGCAAAGCTCTAAGCTGGACAACGTCGACTTCCGTTGGGAATGGTATCGTGAAGCGGGCAATAACCTGTCGGTTGCATTGTTTTATAAAGACATCGAAAACCCAATCGAACTGATTGAGCTGAACACCGTGGGTGGCGCTGCACCTAACCTGTTAACCGCCAACGGTGAATCGGGTCAGTTATACGGCCTGGAAGTGGAGTTCCTGCAGGACCTGAGCATTATCAGCAGTGACTTAAGCAACTTCTTCGTTACCGGTAACCTAACCATTTCAGACTCAGAAGTGACGCTGGGTGCGGTAGAAGATGATGTGACCAGTTTGTTTGAAACCCAGTTGCTCGATGCGTTAAATGCTACCTCTGCATCGATTACGGTAACCAACAACAAACGTCGCCTGGTAGGCCACTCTGAATGGGTCGCTAACCTGCAGGTAGGTTACGACTCAGATAACGGTGAGCACTCTGCAACCTTAGTATACAACGCCTTTGGTCCACGGATTATCGTGCCTGGTACGCGTGGTAACGAGGATGCCGAAGAGCAGACCTACCATTCACTGGACATGAACTATACCTACTATCCCGACTTCAATACGCGGATTAAATTCAGCATCAAAAACCTGCTGGATCAATCCAAGCAGATTCAACAGGAAGGCTTAAACCTGTTGTTACAGGAAGATGGCGTAGAGTTTGGTTTAAGCTACAGCTACCAGTTCTAAGCAGCATCAGCAAAGGGGCCGTAAGGGCCCCTTTTTACTGCCATATTTATATGACAGATATGTAATAAAACTGTCACAGAAACCCCCTATCCTACCCGCAGCTAATTTAGTGGTCGGTACATCCGATTTCTTGAAAACAAAAGGTTTGAATCTATGAAGCTTTTTAACACCTTGCTGATGAGCACGGCTTTATTGTCGGCGTCAGCCTTTGCTCAGGAGCAGGACTTAAAGCCTGCCATTGACACTGCCAAGGAAATCAACGAGTCAGCTGCCAAATCGCAGCAAAAAATTGATGGCATTACCGATCAGATTGACAGCAAGCTGCAACAGTTTAAAACGCTGAACAAAGAGATCGAAGGTCTGGAAGTGTACAACAACCAGCTGCGTAAACAGATCGCCAACCAGGAACAGGAAATGGCTGACCTGAATGCGGCAATCGATGAAGTGTCTGTTATCGAGCGTCAAATCACGCCACTGATGATCCGCATGATTGATGGCCTGGAACAGTTTATCGAACTGGACGTACCGTTTCTGCCGCAAGAGCGTGCTGAGCGTATCGCCAGCCTGAAAAGCATGATGGACCGCGCCGATGTGGCAGCGTCTGAAAAATTCCGTCGTGTAATGGAAGCGTATCAGGTTGAGATGGATTATGGCCGTACTATGGAAGCCTACACGGGTATCCACGAAATTAACGGTCAGGAGCGTGACGTTGAGTTTTTACGCTTAGGTCGTACCGCGCTGATTTATCAAACTCGTGATGCCGGCACGCAGGGCGTGTGGAACAAGCAAACCCGTCAGTGGGAAGAGTTAGACAGCTCTTACCGTACCCAGGTAACCAAAGCATTACGCATGGCCAAGAAGCAACTTGCGCCTGATCTGTTAATGCTGCCTGTCGCGATTACAGACTAAGAGGACGAAGATGATGTTGAAATCGTTTAAGAATATCGTATTTGGTCTGGTTGCTGCGAGCATCAGCGTAAGCGCTGTCGCACAGGATGACCGTGCATTAGATTTAGATGCTTTATTAAAGCAGCTGGAAGAAGGTAAGTTCGCGCAAACTGAGCAAAACAAACAGCGCGAGCAAGAGTTTATGGCACAGCGCGCTGAGCAGGACCGCATTCTGCGTGAAACTGCACAGCTGCGCGATCGCACTCTGGCTACGTCAGAGCAGCTTGAAACGACCTTTGAAGAAAACGAATTTAAACTGGCAGACTTAAATGAAGCGCTGACCAACCGTTTAGGTTCATTAAAAGAGTTATTTGGTGTGCTGCAACAGGTTGCCGGCGACACTAAAAACAAATTTTATAACTCAGTGGTCTCTGCTGAAATCCCGGGCCGTGCTGCGTTCTTAGACCAGCTTGCTCAGGACATGGGTTCCAGCTCAAAACTGGCCTCTATCGATGAAATCGAACAGGTCTGGTACGAAATTCAGCGCGAAATGACCCAATCAGGCAAAGTCACCAAATTCACTACCGACGTCGTGGAAGCGGGTGGTGCCAAAGTGTCTAAAGAAGTGGTTCGTGTTGGTCCGTTTGCCCTGGTTGCTGATGGCAAATACCTCGACTACAACGGCGTAACCGGCACGGTTGCCGAGCTTATTCGTCAGCCTGCGGGCCGCTACGGTGAATCTGCCGCTGAACTGCAAGCCTCTAACGGTGAAGTTGTTAAGTTTGGTATCGACCCGACTGGCGGCTCAATCCTTGGCCTGCTGGTTCAGGCGCCTAATCTGCAGGAACGTGTAGAGCAGGGCGGTGTAGTAGGTTACATCATCTTGATCGTCGGTGCTTTTGGTCTGTTGTTGTCAATCGAGCGTTTGTTCACTCTGACAATTATTCGTACCAAGGTTAACCGTCAGCTTAAGTCGAAAGAAATTAAAAACACCAACCCGTTAGGGCGTGTACTGAAAGTCCGTGATGAGCATCCTAATGCCGACACTGAAGCACTGGAACTGCACTTAACGGAAGCCATTCTGGCGGAAGTACCTAAGCTGGGCCGTAACCTGACCATCATTAAGATAATCTCTGTGGTTGCACCACTGATGGGTCTGTTAGGTACCGTTACCGGTATGATCAACACCTTCCAGGCGATTACCCTGTTTGGTACCGGTGACCCGAAACTGATGGCGGGTGGTATCTCTACTGCCCTGGTAACTACCGTACTGGGTCTGGTGGTAGCTATCCCGACTACCTTACTGTACGCGATGCTGAATACGCGTAGTAAGAACATTGTTTACATTCTGCAGGAACAAGCTGCCGGAGTAATCGCTGAGCGCGCTGAGAAAGGCTAATCATCATGATTGAGTTTCTGGAAGCAATTCGTGATTTTACAGAAACCGGAGGCCAGGTACTCCTGGTCATCGGCTTACTGATATTCGTCATGTGGCTCTTGATCCTCGAACGTGCTCTGTACCTGCTGATTTGGCACAAAAGCTTAAGCAAAGAAGCAATCGCTCAGTGGAAATCCCGCGAAGATCGTTCTTCCTGGTACGCTGAGCAGGTTCGCTCAAAAGTCATTTCGTCGCTGACCATTCGTTTAAATGGCAGTATCCCGATTATTCAGGCGCTGGTAGCACTTTGTCCGCTGCTGGGTCTGATGGGAACGGTAACCGGAATGATCGAAGTTTTTGATGTTATGGCCATCTCAGGTTCAGGTAATGCCCGTTCGATGGCGTCTGGTGTTTCGAAAGCCACTATTCCGACAATGGCCGGAATGGTTGGAGCACTGTCTGGTGTCTTTGCGTCAACCTGGTTGAACCGCAAAGTAAAAACCGAACGTGCTCACTTAGAAGAAGCACTCGTCAAGCGCTAACAAGGTATTCCGAGAGGGGGACTCGTTGCGAGTCGCCCACTAGCAAGGTAACAAAGAATTATGAAACAGCATTTTCAAAACCTGGTGGATGAAGAAGAAGCCACCATTGATATGACGCCCATGCTGGACGTTGTATTTATCATGTTGATCTTCTTCATCGTAACGGCCTCTTTTGTGAAAGAAGCGGGTATCGACGTTAACCGTCCTGAAGCCGCTACTGCGGTTAAGAAAGATCGCGCTAATATCCTGATTGCCATCACGGATAAAGGCGAAATCTGGATTAACAAGCGACGTATCGATGTTCGTGCTGTACAGGCTAATATTGAGCGTTTACACGCGGAAAACCCGCAGGGCACCGTAGTTATTCAGGCCGATAAGAAAGCCACTACGGATACGCTAATTAAAGTGATGGATGCATCCCGGGCCGCTGGTGTTTACGATGTGTCAATCGCCGCGCAAGAGCCATAAGCGAGCATAGACCATGTCACGATTTTTAATCGCATTTGTTGTATCACTGGCGATTACGTTGGGATTGTTCTTTCTGATGCAGTCGCTGATTAAAATGGGCGGCAGTGCACTCACTGAGCCGCCTAAAGGCAGCGTGTTAGACTTTGTGCGCATTAAACCTGAAGAGCAGGTGCAGAAGAAAGAACGTAAACCACGTAAGCCACCCAAGCCAGAAGAGCCACCACCGCCGATGGACTCTCCGCAAATGGACTCGCCGAGTCCGGACGCGGATAGCAGCGGAATGTCTTTTGCCGCAGATGTGGGCGACAGCATGGCACTGGAAGGCGGCGGTTTAGCGCTGGAAGGCGGCGATGGTGAGTCCCTGCCAATTGTGAAGGTATCGCCGGTTTATCCCCGTCGTGCACTGCAACGTGGTATCGAAGGTTTTGTTATTGTTGAGTTCACCGTAACCAAACAAGGTGCCGTGAAAGACGTGTTCGTTATCGAAGCGAATCCACAAGGCATTTTTGAGCAGGCCGCGATGGACGCAGCGAAGAAGTTTAAGTATAAGCCTCGGGTTGTAAATGGTGAGCCAGCGGAAGTTTCCGGTGTGCAGAACCGTATTACGTTCCAGATAGACGGGTAAGGTGAGTATGAAACAGACACTTTCTAAATCCCTGTTGTCACTGGCGGTGGCAGGCTTGTTGTTCACTGGCGCGAGTTCGCTGGTGGTAGCACCTGCAGTTGCCCAGGAAGAACAAAAAGCCAGCGAGCGACCCACTCGTCGTACGCCGGCATTACGTTCGAAGGTTTACGAGCAGTTAGCCCGTGCCCAGGAACAGGCGGATGCAGGCAACATTGCTGAAGCGGTCGACATCCTGGATGTGGTTCAGGACAAAGCAAGTTCCATGAACAGCTATGAGCTGGCCATGATGTATAACTTCTACGGCTTTATTTACTACAACGACGAGCAGTACGACAAAGCACTGGAAAACTTTGCCAAAGTGGTTGCGCAACAGCCAATCCCGGAAAGCTTCGAGATGAGCACGCTGTTCAGTCTGGCCCAGCTACACCTGATGCAGGGTAACTACAGCCAGAGTATTGAGTATCTTGAGCGTTGGGAAGCGTTGAATACCGGTAAGATTCCACCGAAGAATCTGGTAATTAAAGCCCAGGCCTATTATCAGAATAAGCAGTACGCTGAAGCGTCAGAATTCATCAATCAGGCCATTAAAGGTCACGAAGATGAAGGCATGATCCCGGACGAAGGCTGGCTGATTTTACAACGTGCTATTTATTACGAGCTCAAGCAGCCTGAAAAGGTTAAAGACGTGCTGGTAAAAATGGTGAAGTTGTTTAACGAGCCAAAGTACTGGATCCAACTGGCGGGTATGTACGGTGAGCTGGGTGAAGAGAAAACGCAGCTGGCGATCATGGAAGCGGCTTATCAGCAGGGCTACGTGACCAATGGCGGCGATATCTTTAACCTTGCACAGCTTTATTACTATCATAAAGCGCCTTATAAAGGCGCCCGTCTGATGGAGCAGGCGTTAAATGATGGGGTGCTGGAAAAGAATCTGCGTAACCTTAAGTTCCTCGGCCAAAGCTGGACGCTGGCTAAAGAACAGGAAAAAGCGGTACCGGTGATGGCTCAGGCGGCAGATTTATCTGACGATGGTGAGCTGGATGCCCAGCTTGCGCAGATCTATCTGAACATGGAAAACTGGGACAACGCCATTGAAGCGGCCGATAATGCCTTGAATAAAGGCGAGTTGCGGAACCCGGGCATCCCGTATCTGATTAAAGGTATGGCGCTGTACAACAAAAAACAATATGCCGCCGCGCTGGATACCCTGGCCGAAGCTGAGAAATTCAGCTCAAGCAAAGGGATGGCGCAGCAGTGGTCAAAGTTTGTTGAGTCAGAAAAGAGCAGCAGCGAGCAGATTCAGGCAGAACTGGGTTCTTAATATTACAGCCGCTTAGTTAACCCAAAGCCGGTATTCATTACCGGCTTTTCTATTTTAGTTCAGTCACATTGACTTAGGCTCTAAACGGCAACATAGCCTCTTCTATGGATTTTTTATCACTGCTACTGATGGTTAGCGTGGCAATTTGCTGTTCGATGCTAAGGGCATGAGTTGATATGGTTTTTTGCTCAGTGGCTGCGCAGCATTGCTGTAATTTTGCCAGGCTCTTAAGTAAGTGGATAAGCACTGCAATCTGGTCGTTAGCTGACTGGCGGACCTGACTATACGCTTTATCGACTACACCGGCAAAGGTGAATGTGCGACGTTTCAGCCACACCTCAGACGAAGTGTGAATGAGGTTTTCTGCCGGAAACTCGCGGGTGGCCACCTGCACACAAATGGCGGTTAGCTTATCCACGCAGGTGATGGCTGTATGCGGGTCATTAATCCCCGGTGATAAAGCGCGCAGGGCAATTTCAACCAGCTGACTGATAGCAAACTCAGGATCCTGAATGGGGGTTCGGTTGGCGCCCAGCACCACCGCTTGTCGCAGCGTAGTAAATTCGTCCTCGCTGGCAGGTTGCCGGCAGTGAACGGTAAACAATGCTTCGCCGCATAAAACGTGGTCGCCGCTGCGAACATGTAACTCACACCCTGCCACCTCGGTGGCAGTCTGATTTAGAAAGCTGGCATAATTGATGGTTTGAACATATCCGTTTTGAACCGCTTTCACGCTCACCTGAAAGTCACCTTGTGGCGCTGCCCACTGCTCGGCAATAGCGCGGACGGAGGCGTTAGACTCAGGTACCGGCAACAATGAGTTATACCAATTGCCTTAAAAGTTTGATCTAATGGCAGTATTTATATTCGAGTGATTTTCATATGCATACTGCCGACGACTTTAAACAATTAGCAAAGCA
>NZIK01000079.1 GCA_002691625.1 Alteromonadaceae bacterium | reverse complement strand
TTGCCGGGTGTGCAGAGGACTTTCACCTCCAAGTCATCGACTCACCACCACAATGAATCGAACAGTGCTTTCGCACTACGCGCCATGCCCGGCGCACAATAAAGAAGGCCCACCACAAGGTGAGCCTTTTCTTAATTAAATGTTAGTCAATCTTAGTGAGCCGAAGCTTCACCCGCACCTTTCGGGAAGCGGATACTTTCAACCATTTCCTGGATTTCCTGAGGTGCTTCATCAGTCATCTTGAACACGCCGTAAGCTACTGCGAAGTTCACCAGCATACCCAGGGTACCGATACCCTCAGGTGAAATGCCGAACCACCAGTTAGCAGGTACGTTAGCCGCCGGGTTCACAAACTTGAAGTAGATGATATAGGCGGCGGTAAACGCGATACCCGAGACCATACCTGCCACAGCACCTTTATCATTCATACGCTTGCTAAAGATACCCATAATGATGGCAGGGAAGAAGCTCGAGGCCGCGAGACCGAACGCGAAGGCGACCACCTGCGCTACGAATCCTGGCGGGTTAATACCAAAGTAACCGGCAATAACAATCGCCACACCGGCTGCCAGTCGGGCATAGCCCAGCTCAGCTTTATCGGAGATGTTTGGCGCAAAGTTTCGTTTCAGTAAGTCGTGCGATACCGAGGTAGAGATTACCAGCAGCAGACCCGCTGAAGTAGACAGTGCCGCGGCTACACCACCAGCTGCCACCAGCGCGATTACCCAGGCCGGCAGATTGGCGATTTCAGGGTTAGCCAGCACCATGATGTCACGGTCAACTTTCACTTCGTTAGCGCTGTTAGGGTCGGTAATGCTACCCGCTGCATAGTACATGTTGCCATCACCATTCTTATCGTTAAATTCGATAAGGCCGGTTTTTTCCCAGTTCTTAATCCAGGTAGGCGCTTCAGCGTAAGGCGTACCCGCCAGATCCGGACCATTGATGGTTTCAATCATATTTACGCGGCCAAATGAAGCCAGTGCCGGTGCAGTGGTATATAGGATAGCGATGAAGACCAGCGCCCAACCCGCACTCTTACGTGCATCACGAACTTTAGGTACAGTGAAGAAACGTACGATTACATGAGGCAGACCCGCAGTACCTACCATCAGTGCGAAGGTAATAAAGAATACGTCAATGGTGCTCTTCGTTCCGGTGGTATACTCAGCAAATCCAAGTGCCAGTGAAATCTGGTCCAGTTTCTCCAGCATGTACATCCCGGACCCGTCAGCCAGCGTTGCACCGAAGGCAGTTTGTGGCAGAATGTGACCAGTCACCATTACAGAAATAAATACACAAGGTACTAAGTAAGCAAAAATCAATACGCAGTACTGGGCAACCTGAGTGTAGGTGATGCCTTTCATACCACCCAGTACAGTGTAGAAGAATACAATTGCCATACCGATAACCACACCGGTAACAATATCAACTTCAAGGAAGCGGCTGAATACTACGCCAACACCACGCATCTGACCGGCAACATAAGTAAAGCTTACGAAGATGGCACAGAATACCGCCACAGTACGTGCGGTCTGTGAGTAGTAGCGATCACCAATGAAATCCGGTACAGTAAATTTACCGAACTTACGTAAGTAGGGCGCAAGACATAACGCCAGCAGTACATAACCACCAGTCCAGCCCATCAGGTAAACTGCGCCGTCGTAACCCATAAAGGAAATCAGACCGGCCATAGAAATAAATGATGCGGCTGACATCCAGTCCGCTGCGGTTGCCATACCGTTAAGGACAGGTGGAACACCACCGCCGGCAACATAAAAGTCGTTGGTTGAACCAGCGCGGGCCCAGATCGCGATTGCGATATACAGGGCAAACGAGGCGCCAACGATGATAAAGGTTAATAATTGTACATCCATTGGATTACTCCTCGTCTACGCCGTATTTTTTGTCTAACGCATTCATTTTGGCCATATACACAAAAATGAGTACCACAAACACGTATATTGCACCTTGCTGTGCAAACCAGAATCCCAGCTTAAAGCCAAAGAATTGGATCTCGTTTAGCACATCTACTAAGAGAATGCCGGCGCCAAAAGACACGACAAACCAGACTACTAACAATTTGGCGAGGATGGAGAGATTCTCCTTCCAATACGCCGTTTTGTCGTCATCACTTTTAAATGCCATCTTTCCGTCCTCATCAACAGGTTAATTCGATGTTCTATTTTTACATTTTCCTAACGGAGAGCTTCTCAGGCGACTTTAGCGCTTACTTTAGCAATCCCAAACCGCCAAAATCGCCTAAAAACCGCATAATTAGGAGCTTCGGATATACTCTAGACGGGCCTGTCAATTCAAGAAATGAGACCATGGTCGTAGGTAAGGTCTTAGGGGGTTGGTTATAATGCAGTCAGATTTGTTAAAAACCTGTTAGGACAAGGCATGACGTTCGGTTGGGTTTCGCTCGCACTCGTTTATTTATTTTTATTATTCTATATCGCCAGCTGGGGAGATAAGAATTCTCCCACTGCCAGATGGATAACCTCACACCCGGTGATCTACTCGCTGGCACTGGCCATTTACTGTACCGCCTGGACCTTTTTTGGCGCGGTAGGCCAGGCATCGCGCGATACCTGGATATATTTACCTATTTTACTTGGGCCTGTATTGGTTTACGTGCTCGGCTACCGGTTTATTTATAAACTGACACTGGTCAGCAAAAAGCAGCATATCAACACTATTGCTGACTTTATTGCGTCCCGGTATGGCAAACGTCAGGCGGTTGCCCTGTTGGTGACCATCATCGCTTTGATGGCTACCATTCCGTACATAGCGCTGCAATTAAAAGCCATCGGCGCAACCTTTAAGCTGTTAACTAATCAGCCTAACAGCCAGTTTATTATTGTCCTGGCCACCGCCTTTATTGCCCTGTTTGCCATNTATTTTGGNACNAANCAAACCGACGTTACCGAATACCGNCGCGGCNTNATNCTGGCCATTTCCTTTGANTCNTCNATNAAACTGTTNGCGCTGGTTCTTGTNGCNATCGTCGGCTATCAGGCNTGGTANGAGCAGGAAACCAGGCCNATNCTGGAAGANTTTCTNACNACNGAAGCNNTGTCTCAGTTNTCCTCNTTTACCTTTTTTGCNCAGGTGATCATGGCCGCCGCTGCGGTGATTTGTTTGCCCCGTCAGTTNCANGTNGCCATTGTNGATAACCTGAGCCTGAATCANCTNAAAACAGCGCGCTGGTTGTTCCCGCTGTATCTGGCNATNACCGCCGCNGTGATCCCGATTATAGCCATGGCCGGNCAATCGGTTTTTGCNGANAACCCCATTGAGCCGGATACCTACGTGTTATCACTGGCCATNTTCTCGGAGTCNTTTTTACTGCAGGTNATTGTGTTTGTTGGNGGATTGTCNGCCGCCACNGCGATGATCATCGTAGCCACACTAACACTCAGTACNATGCTGACTAACGACGTNGTGCTGCCNCGCTTACTGGCNGTAAANCAACATTCCNCNGCNTANGGTGANTANGGTAAACGTATNNGGCTNATCCGCCGGGTAATTATTGGCATTATTCTGCTACTGGCCTTTTTNTACCACCAGCAAATGACCGGNAGNCGCTCGNTNCATTCNATTGGTTTGATTGCCTTTTCACTGGTTATTCAGCTTATGCCTGCGGTAATTGGTGGNCTGTACTGGAAACGCGGCCACGCCCACGGTGTNTACGCAGGCCTGGTAGTNGGGNTNATNACNTGGGTNTTGTGGCTGGTGCTTCCCATCNTCAACAACTCCNCTACAGACTTTGANCAAAGNGAGTTACTTAGCCAGGGCGCNATTATCAGNCTGATTGCCAANGNCATGGCCTATNNCNTGTTTTCCTGGNTTGCNCCNGCCCGANTNATNGACNGNATCCAGGCAGAAGCCTTTGTATCACCGGCTGAAGTGCGTAATACGCCACTTAAGAATCAGAGCGTTAACGTGACCATAGCTGACCTTATCACCCTGCTCTCCACCTTTATGGGCACCGGGCGCTGTAAGCAGCTGGTTAATGAATATCAGCAGCTTCATCACACTACCATTGAGAACTCTCAGGTGCCGGACGATGCCTTTATGGCCTTCTGCGAAAGGGCTCTTGGCGGGGTAATAGGTGCATCCAGTGCTAAAGCCCTGATCGACAGTGTCCTGCGTGGTAAGAAGCTCGACTTTACCGAAGTTATTAACTTCTTCGACGATACCACCCAGGCCATGCAGTTTAACATGACGGCCCTGCTTACCTCGCTGGAGAATATGGATCAGGGTATCAGCGTCATTGATAAACACCTTAATCTGGTGGCCTGGAATAAACAGTACGCCACGCTTTATACCTACCCGGAAGATTTTTTAGTGGTGGGCATGCCGATAGAAAAGCTCATTCGCTACAACGCCGAACGGGGCGAGTTCGGGGTAAATGATATTGAAGGCGAAATCGAGAAACGCCTGGAACATTTGCGTTCCGGTACGCCTCACCGGTTTACCCGCCAGCGCAGCGACGGCCGGGTGATTGAAATGGTAGGTAATCCGCTCCCGGGGGGTGGCTTCGTAACCAGCTTTAATGATATTACCGGGCACGTGGAAATCCAGCAGGCGCTGGAAGAGTCCAATATCGACCTTGAACTGCGAATTAAAAAGCGCACGGAAGAAGTGCACTCGATTAACGCCGAGNTACGCCTTGAGATCGAGCGCCGGCGTGGCGTAGAAAAAGAGCTAATCCGCGCCCGTAAACAGGCCGAAGATGCCAATGCCAGTAAAACCCGCTTTCTGGCGCTGGCCAGTCATGATGTATTGCAGCCGCTGAACGCCGCCAAGCTTTACGTTTCTGCCTTGCAGGAAGCCAGACTACCGGACGCGGTGAATAACATCGTCAACAAACTCAATCACTCGGTAACCTCCAGTGAGGCGCTGATTGCCACTTTGCTGGATATCTCCCGCCTGGACCAGGGCGAGCTCAAGCCCAACCCTGAGCCGGTAAATATAAAGGATTTATGCGACCCCATCGTGGATGAATTATCCATGCGCGCCAGGGATAAAGGTCTCACCCTGCGTACCCGTTTACTGGACTGCTGGGTATATGCCGATAAAACGTTCTTGTATCGGATTGTTCAGAACCTGCTGTCTAATGCTGTGAAATACACCAACTCGGGTAAGGTGCTGTTTTCTACCCGTAAGCGCGCTGGGAAGCTACTTATTGAGATTCGCGATACGGGCATTGGTATTTCCAAAGAGCAACAGGCTTTAATCTTTAGCGATTTCTATCGCACCAATGATAGCTCAGAGCACGGTATCGGACTGGGCTTAGGCGTGGTAAGGCGCTTAAGCCAACAGATGCAATGTAAGGTAACGGTTGAATCAGAAGTAGGCCGGGGCAGTTGCTTCTCGCTAAGCTTCCCCATGACCCAACCTCTGGTCTCAAAAAGTACCTCACTGGCCAACCCCACTGCNTCNTTCCGCGGNTTANGGGTACTGTGTGTGGACGANCAGCAGGAAAANCTCGACGCACTNCAAACCCTGTTAGANAAATGGGGTGTNAGTACNGTGCTTGCNGATAACTGGGACGACGCTATCACTCAGGCCGATATTTTCTCGCCGCAAATTTTGCTGATGGATTACCAGCTTGGCAACGATCAGAATGGCCTGGATTTAATTGACGCTATTCGCCAGCACCTCGATATTGTGCTGCCAGCCTCACTGGTTACCGCCACTCACGATGAGGACGTGGTGACCCGTTGTAAGGAGCAAGGGGTGAATTATCTGAGCAAACCCATTAAACCCGCCAAGCTGCGCGCGTTGCTGAAAAGTATGACCCGGCATATTAAATCTGCCCATTAATTGTGAGCAGCATCACCCGTGACAATGGCCCTTTTTTAGGCGTATGCTATAACCAATACGGTAGACGGTGAGTCTTGTTATTACTCAAGATTTATCACCGTCACGACAAATTTTATTTACTTTACATTACCCACACACAAGGCAAAGTATGCCGTTTTTTGCCGCAACCAAAATTAGGCTGAACCATGCGAATTGCAATACTATCCCGAAATCCCCGCCTTTACTCTACCCGCCGCCTCAAAGANGCTGCNGAGNAGCGNGGACACACCGTGGATATCATAGACACCATGCACTGCTATATGGACATTACCAGCAGCGATCCGTCGGTTCGCTATAAAGGTGAGAGACTACCTGACTATGATGCTGTGATACCGCGCATTGGGGCATCGGTAACTTTTTATGGCACCTCGGTGGTACGACAGTTTGAGATGATGGGCACATACAGCATCAACGAATCGGTGGCCATCAGCCGCTCGCGGGACAAACTGCGCTCCTTACAGCTTTTATCCCGTAAAGGGATTGGTATGCCCCGTACCGGCTTCGCCCATCACCCGGATAAAGTAGACGACGTAATTAAAAACGTTGGCGGTGCACCGGTAGTGATCAAGTTACTGGAAGGTACCCAGGGTATCGGCGTAGTGCTGGCCGAATCACAGAAAACCGCGGAAGCCATGATAGAAGCCTTTATGGGCCTCAACGCCAGTATTCTGGTGCAGGAATATATTAAAGAAGCNGGTGGTGCNGANATNCGNTGNTTNGTNGTNGGTGGCAAAGTAATTGCCGCAATGAAACGCCAGGCAGCGCCGGGCGAGTTTCGCTCCAACCTGCATCGTGGCGGTTCAGCCAGTCTGGTGCGCTTGTCGCCGGATGAGCGTAAGNCCGCCATTAATGCAGCGAAAACCATGGGCTTAAACTGTTGTGGTGTAGATATTTTACGTTCTTCACGCGGGCCGGTGGTGATGGAAGTAAACTCCTCTCCNGGTCTGGAGGGGATCGAAAAAGCAACCAGTAAAGATGTGGCCAGCATGATTATTCAGTTCATCGAAACCTCTGCAAAACCACACAAAACTAAAACCAAAGGAAAAGGCTGATGGCCACCAAAGGGCTTGTGATTGGCGGTGAAACCATACTGCCGGGTGAAACGAAGAAAATCGCGCTGGATATGCCGCCTCTTTATACTGCTACCAGTATGAGTATTCCGGTTTTTGTAAAGCGCGGTAAACGTGCTGGCCCTACGTTATTCGTAAGTGCGGCGATCCACGGTGACGAGCTCAATGGTATCGAAATTATTGCACGACTTATCAAATCCCGGGCCATCGACAGGTTAAAGGGCACGCTTATCGCCGTACCAACGGTTAATGTTTACGGCGTGCTCAACCAGTCGCGGTATTTACCCGACCGACGCGACCTTAACCGCAGTTTTCCGGGTAGCCGTAAAGGCAGTCTGGCTGGGCGTCTGGCNCATTTGTTTTTTAATGANGTGGTNAGTAANTGNGATGTCGGCATCGANNTNCATACCGGTGCGATTCACCGCAGTAANNTNCCNCANATCCGCGCNGACCTCGACGACGAGGAAGTCCTCGCNATGGCGCAGGCCTTTGGNGTACCNGTNNTNNTGAANGCCGATATCCGTGANGGTTCNTTACGTGCTACNGCCAGTGAAGCCGGCATNAAAATTCTGTTNTACGANGCCGGNCAGGCNNTACGNTACGANGAGTTTTCCATNCGNGCCGGGGTAAAAGGCATTATCAACACCATGCGTCATCTGGGTATGCTCAATAAAAGCCGNGCNAANGGCGTGCCGATTAAACCNTATATNGCCCGCTCCAGCGGCTGGGTNCGNGCGCCNGAAAGNGGNTTTATTAACCANCTGGCNCAGNTGGGNGANCATGTNGAAAAAGGCGATAANCTGGCNACNATNGCNGANTCTTACGGCCAGTTTCTGGGCACTCTCACCAGCCCCGCAGAGGGAGTAGTAATTGGAAAACAAAATATCCCGTTAACCCAGGAAGGCGAGGCGATTTATCACATCGCCTATTTTAAAACACCGGATACTGTTGCAGAGCAGGTGGGAATGCTGCAAGACGATCTGGTTCCTAATGACACTACGGTGGCCTTGTAAATGAGCAAATCCAGTAAAACCAAACAAATGATTGGCGCCCTTGAATATGGCAGTATGCCAGAACTGGGGATCAGTAACTTAGTCATGCGGGTGGATACCGGCGCCGCAACGTCTTCGCTGCACGTAGACAACATCGAAGAATTCGAGCGCGACAACGAACGTTGGATCCGCTTTGATATTCACCCGGATATACACGACGTTGCCCGCACGGTACGCTGCGAAAGTAAGGTGCTCAGCCAGAAAAAAATTAAAAGCTCTACCGCTGACCGGCAGCGGCGCTATGTCATAAACACGCGCCTGCAGATGGGTACCCGGTCATGGAAAATTAAACTGACACTGACTGACCGTTCAGAAATGACGTATCTGATGCTGTTGGGCAGACAAGCCATGGTAGGAAAATTTTACGTAGATCCGGAGTACGAGTTTATCCTGCCGGCACAGTCATAACCCTCCAACAATACGCCAGCCCTTACGGTACCGAACCGATAGCATACTTCTTCAGCCGGTTCTTACTTTTCAAGCGGTATTTCGCTACAACCAACTGTGCAGGATCAGACACCATCACCTATACTCTAACGGTTATCAATAGGGAATTGCGCTGCTCATGTATAAAATGGCGTTATTTATTATCGCTCTGATGGGTGTTTATCCTGCAGTGGTTCGTGCCATGGAAATCGTTCGTATACCAACCTTTACCGTTCAGGACCCAATCATTGAATACCTTAATAACCAGTTAGAGCTGGCTCTTGCTATAACTGAAGAGGACTTTGGCCAGGTCAGGCTCGTGCATTTGAAAATTCCAATGGAAGAAGAACGCCAGTTACGAAATCTCAACCAAAATATCACGGATATTGCCTGGGCCACCTGTTCGCTAGCACGTAATGAAAACTATCAGCCTGTGCTTATCCCGCAAATTGCAGGCCTTTTTGGCATTCGCGTTAGCGTTATTCGTGAAGGTGACCAGCGGTTATTGGAAATCAATGATATCGACACTCTGAAGGAGCTTATTGTAGTGCAGTCTCCAAAATGGCAAGACTATGACATATTGGTAAATAACGGTTTTACTGTTCTGCCCTCAGATCGCTTTTCTGCCTACCGTGCAATTCAAGAAGGCCTGGCTGATTTTTACCCCAGAGGTATAGCAGAAGTTACCGGCGAAATGCAGGCGACAAATACAGAAGGTCTGGCTATAGCACCTCAACACGTCTTACGCTATCCACTACTGTATTTGGTTTATGTAAAAAAAAGCAATATGGCGCTGGCTGAAAGACTCACCCAGGGTTTTCAGCATAATCTGGAAAGCGGTGTATTTCAGACCCTCATGCAATCCCAGCCATGGTTCAAAAGAGCGAAATCCATGCTGCTGGGAAGAACGGTTATTGACCTTGAGAATGAAGATTCCCTGGGCGAGTGCCTGCAAGTTCAGGATCAACATAAATCATTACTGCAGGCGCCCTATACTACTAATGATTAGTCAGTAGCATGAGAACACGTCCACGGATAAGGTTAATCATTGCAACCATGCTCGCCGGCTGGTTATGTCTCACGTCTGCCAACGGTCTGGCACAACCTACCGCTTTTGGTGAAGTAAGCGAAATTAATATTCCCACTTATCAGCCAGGTACGGGTGAATTTTATTTTTACATCAAAACCTTACTGAGTCTGGCCCTGGCACAAACTGATAACCAGTATGGCCCTGTAATACTAGTACCTGACGCCCGGGTGGTTTCTCAGGAACAACAGTTTGAAGAGTTAACCCTCGGGCTGACCGACATCACCTGGTCAATTACCACAATAAAAAGGGAGCAGCAGCACATTGCAGTGCGGGTGCCTTTAACCGCTGGCTTATTTGGTTATCGGGTGATGCTGGTACGAGAAAAAGACGAGCGCTTTGCGATGCCGCTTTCTATTACCGCCCTCAAGGCACTTACTGCAATACAGGGAACCGGCTGGCCGGACAACAGTATACTGACTTATAACGGTTTTCAGTTAATAACAGACAGCTATGATGAAACCTTTAAGAGGCTCAGTGACGGCAGTGCAGATTACTTTCCACGAGCTGCTCATGAGGTTTTTGAAGAACTGGCGATGCGTGCATCCGGGGACCTGGTTATTGCCAGCCACCTCACCCTGCAATACGATAACCCGATGTTTTTCTTTGTCTCTAAGCGCAAACCCGAGCTCGCCCGCCGGTTAGAAAAAGGGTTAGCAATTCTCGCCGCCAATGGCGACTTGTCCCGCTTGCTTACCTCCCAGCATTTCTATATCAGAGCGCGTAACCTGCTCGCAGGCAGAACGCTTATCAGTCTGGAGAACCCACTACTGTCCGATGCCACCAAAGCAGCGACAGCACGCTTCGACAGCCCGCTTGAGCACTTATTTTAAAACAACTATTTGCCTGATGTGGCCGGCGGTTCCAGTTCCAGCTGTGAAGCAATCAGAACCGCCTGGGTGCGGTTGTTGATTCCCAGCTTCTTAAAGATTGCNGTAACGTGAGCTTTNACTGTGGCTTCNGCNATATCNAGGTTATAGCCGATTTGCTTGTTNAGCAGNCCATCNCGCATGTAACANAGCACTTTGTATTGAGAAGGTGTNAGNCTTGACANTTTATCCGCCAGTTCNGAGAACNCTTCGTCGACNTCTTCNATTTTTTCGCTGATTGANTCAGGNAGCCAGATGTCGCCGTCGAGGATCACNTCCACCGCTTTGGCNATNTTATCGGCACTGGTGGTTTTAGGAATAAAACCNAGCGCNCCCACGCCCACAATTTTNGANATNATGGTNGCATCTTCNGTGCCNGANACNACCGCNACNGGTANNTCGGGATAGAGTTTNCGGATATGNAATAAGCCNAACAAATCGTTACTGCCCGGCATATGNAAATCAAGTAANAACANGTCGACATCCTCTTTTTCGAGNATGTCGNCNGTGGNNGTNAGGTCNCCAGCNTCNANNATNGTNAGNTCTGGCAACGACAATGACAACGCNCCCTTNAGCGCATCGCGGTATAAAGGGTGATCNTCNGCAATCAGCAGCGTTATCATTGTNACTCCGTTTACTTGTTAAGACGCTCCTCTATGAGTGTATCAACAACCGACGGATCCGCCAACGTTGACGTGTCGCCTAATTGCTCATGCTCATTNGCTGCAATCTTACGCAGGATACGACGCATAATNTTACCTGAACGGGTTTTCGGCAGACCNCGNGACCATTGGATCATATCCGGTGTTGCNATTGGGCTCAGTTCNGTACGTACCCAGGCACGNATTTCTTTNGTCAGCTCNTCNTCAGGCTCNACNCCTTCATTNGGTGTGATGTANACNTAGATNCCCTGNCCNTTAATATCNTGCGGATAACCNACTACNGCNGCTTCNGCCACTTTAGGGTGAGCAACCAGNGCNCTNTCGATTTCTGCAGTACCTAAACGGTGNCCNGATACNTTGAGTACNTCATCTACGCGNCCAGTGATCCANTANTAACCNTCTTCATCNCNNCGGGCACCGTCACCGGTAAAGTAAACGCCTTTATAAGCACTGAAGTAGGTATTAATGAAACGCTCGTGGTCGCCATAGACTGTGCGGGCCTGGCTAGGCCAGCTTTCTTTAATCACCAGGTTACCTTCGCTGGCGCCGTCCAGCTCTTTACCTTCTGCGTCGAACAGCGCTGGTTGAATACCGAACATCGGGCGTGAAGCAGAACCCGGCTTAAGTGGTGTTGCACCAGGCAGCGGCGTGATCATCATACCGCCGGTCTCGGTTTGCCACCAGGTATCCATAATAGGACAACGGCTTTCACCGATAACGCGGTAGTACCATTCCCAGGCTTCCGGGTTGATTGGCTCACCTACCGAACCTAACAGACGCAGAGAAGACAGATCGCAGCCTTCCACCGGCGCATCACCGTGGGCCATCAGCGCACGGATAGCAGTAGGCGCAGTATACAGAGAGTTTACTTTGTACTTTTCAACAACCTGAGCAATACGACGTACATCCGGATAAGTGGGTACACCTTCAAAGAATACCTGCGTAGCACCGTTAATCAGCGGGCCGTAGGTCATGTAGCTGTGACCGGTGATCCAACCCACATCGGCGGTACACCAGTAAATATCATCTTCGCGATAATCGAAGGCATATTTAAAGGTCATTGCCGTATATAGCAGGTAACCGCCGGTAGTGTGAACCACACCTTTAGGGGTACCGGTAGATCCTGAGGTATACAGAATAAACAGCGGATCTTCTGCGTTCATCACTTCTGGCTCGCACTGCGCAGAGCAGTCTTCTACCAGCGAGTCCCACCACACATCAACGCTGTCATCAAAGGCAACATCACCGCCCGTTAACTTATGCACGATAACGTTTGTGATAGAAGGACAGGCATCATTGGCCAGCGCGCGGTCAACGTTTGCTTTAAGCGGTACACTGCGACCGGCACGACGGCCTTCGTCACAGGTAATTACTACCTTGGCACTGCTGTCGTTAATACGGTCGGCAATAGCGTTTGGCGAGAAACCACCAAAAATGACTGAGTGCACAGCACCAATGCGCGCACACGCCAGCATGGCGTACGCTGCCTGCGGCACCATCGGCATGTAAATAGCAACGCGGTCGCCTTTTTCGACG
Organism: Alteromonadaceae bacterium; assembly: GCA_002691625.1. Lineage (GTDB taxonomy): Bacteria > Pseudomonadota > Gammaproteobacteria > Enterobacterales > Alteromonadaceae > Alteromonas. The sequence continues at coordinate 5,633 of NZIK01000079.1, read as the reverse complement.
CCCAGCTTTTTCAGGCCGTTGGCCAGCTTACAGACTTCATAATGAAGCTGTTGGAAACTAATTTCATCACTGTCTTCAGGCGAGTCGCCTTCCCAGAAAATGGCAGTTTTCTTTGCGTTTTCAGCCAGGTGACGATCAATACAGTTATAACTGGCATTGATCTCACCATCTTCGAACCATTTAATTGAGACGTCATCGGCGCCGAAGTGAGTATTTTTTACTTTTGTAGGCTTGGTATACCAATCCAGCGTGCTGGCATGTTCGCCCCAGAACCCTTCAGGATCTTCNACCGACTTCTTGTACATCTCGAAGTATTGCTCTTCAGTCAGGTGTGTAGATGCTTTGATGTCCTCTGGAACCGGGTATATCTTGCTGGCAGTCATTTGATGTGCCTCCAATTTTTTAATAAAAAGCAGTGATATTGTTGATAGATCAATGTAGCCGTTCCTGACCAAAGAAAAATGCGACTTTGGTCTTATCGAATGCGAAAATTCTATTTACTTACCATGTGTTACGACTTTCGTCTTATAGACCATCCGCTTATTTGCAATTGGTCTAAACTCATCCAAATTATNATTNGTTAACTGTATTTTTACACTTTTTTTACCAATCATCCAATTCCTGGACAAATGGGACGAGAAACATGAAAACCACTATGAAAACAATTACCCGCGCAGTAACACTGGCAGTAGCTGGCTTTGGTATGGCATCCGCCAACGCCGCTACCATCGGCTCAACAGACGTTAAATACACCGGTTACATCAAAGTAGATGGCATCTACAGTGATTACTCCAACGGTGAAGGTCATCCTCTGAACCGGGATTTTTATGTACCTTCCACTATTGCTGTTGGCGCCTCTGATGATGATATTGGCGGCCGCTTTGACGGCCAAGCAAGGCAGTCTCGCTTTCGTCTGACCACCAATACACCGGTAGATGGCGGTGACAGCATCACAGGTGTGCTGGAACTTGATTTCATGATAACCAAAGGCGACTACGACAACGAGCGGATTTCTAACTCTTATCTGCCTCGTATGCGTCACGCNTTCTTAAAATACAAAAACTGGTTAGTGGGNCAAACCTGGACCACCTTTATGGACGTGGGTGCNTTACCNGAGTCTCTGGACTTNATCGGTACCACCGANGGGATTACCTTNGGNCGTCAGGTAATGGTNCGTTATTCACAAAACGGNTTTGATTTTGCNCTGGAAAACCCGGAAACCACCGTAGTGGGTGTGGGTGCCACTGACGACAACTCCGTACCCGATATTATCGGTTCTTACACCCATAAAGCAGANTGGGGACACGTAAAAGTAGCCGGTATCTTTCGTCAACTATCCTACAACGTGAATGTAACAGACGATTCAGGAAGCATCATTGGCAACATTGATGCCTCTGACACTGGCATGGGTNTATCGATCACATCAAAAGTAAAGTTAAGCGATACCGACGANCTGCGNTTNACTTTCTTCACNGGTAGTGGNCTNGGCCGTTATGCTGCACTGAANGCCGCGCANGGTGCNGTGTACAACGAAGAAACNGGCAGNCTGGANGCCATNGANTCAACNGGTTACGGTGTGGCTTANCGCCANATGTGGACCGACAAAGCCCGCNCCAGCATCATGTTTTCNGCCTTCGATGCCGACGCTGAGCAAGTNACTGAAGTCACCATGGNTGANTACACNGACAAAACCTACAGTGCCCGCGTAAACTACATTTATTCGATGACTAAAACCGTTACGGTGGGTGCTGAATATGCTTACGCTAAGCGTGAAACCGATGCAGGTCTTGAAGGTGATATGAGCCGCGTGCAATTTTCTGCGAAGTACGCTTTTTAAGACTACACTTTAAAAGGCAGCGTGTGCGCGCTGCCCGTTGTGTTCGGTTGTTCCCAAGTTGGCCACATTGATTGTGGCCTTTTTTATGGCAGCTTAAATCCCGACAACAATAAAAAGCCGAAAGGCATCNCAAAAAAGACTCCCAGAATATACACCAGACCCAATACTTTTTGTTTGGCGACCCTGTCAGCCAGCACTCCAGACAACAGCGGCGGGATTTCCCGTAACCACGGTAGGCCAAAAATCAACAGCACTGCCAGCAGGTTATAAACAAAATGCACCAGCGCGATTTGCAGAGCAGGTTCTGCCATAAGGCCCCCTACCCCGAGCGCGGCAATAATCGCGGTAATGCAGGTACCGATATTCGCGCCCAGCGTAAAAGGATATATATCTCTGGCGGTAAGTACGCCACTGCCGACTAACGGCACCATAAGCGACGTAGTGGTTGACGAAGACTGCACCAGTACGGTTACCGCCGTGCCAGACGCAATACCAGAAACCGGCCCTCGGCCGATACTGCTNTACAGCAAAGCCTTGGCCTTGCCGACCATCAGCGCTTTCATTATTTTGCCGAGATAAGTAATGGAGAGGATAATCAGAATTATGCCTGCTGCTATCATCAGCGCCCCAGCAAAGCCTGAAGATAAGCCCGATAGCATCGACTCCAGTTGCTTGCTTACCGGCGAGGTGACCGCTTTAATAGGATTAAACCCACCAACCTCCAGCACCTCGTCGCTGTGCATCCAACTCACTAATACGCCACTGATATTCTCAAGCAGGTTGAACATGATTTCCAATGGCAGGAAGAGCAGTACCGCCATTAGATTAAAAATGTCATGAATCGTCGCNGCCTGNAANGCTTTNCGGTATTCATCNGCATTTTTNATATGNCCCATACTCACAATGGTATTGGTAATACTGGTGCCAACATTGGCCCCCATCATCATCGGCACCGCCAGGGTTATGGGAAGGCCACCGGCCACCATCGCCACAATAATCGAGGTGACTGTGCTGGATGACTGAATTAAAGCGGTGGCGAGAATACCGATGATAAGTCCAGTAACCGGGTTTTCAGCAAACTCAAAGAGTGACTCTGCATGGCCGGCGGTCATCGCCTGAAAACCATTGCCAATTACCGATACGGCAACCAGCATGAGGTATATAAGCCCTAGTAAGACCACCCACTGATGGCGGTTTGGTTGAGGTGCAGCGCCCGCCTGGCTGCCTAATGGAAGTGATGATGTGGACATAAACCGAAGGTGGAAAGTAAACCAACCTTCAGTCTATGGACGTTACATGACAAATCGATGAAGGGGTAAACGCCCTAGAACGGTATAGGGTAGCGCTTGATTACCTGGTTGATTTGTCTCTTGATGTCTTCTGACAGGTCTATTTCAAAGGCTTCAATATTCTCTTTCAACTGTGCCACACTGGTTGCGCCAATAATGGTAGATGTCACGCCGGGGACCTGTTTACACCACGCCAGCGCCAGTTGTGCGGGGGTAATTTTAGCGCGCTCTGCTATTTCCATATAGCGCGCCGTTGCCTCGTGTGCTTCGGTGGTATTTCTGAATAACCCCTGACGCTGCACAAAGGTCCAGCGACTGCCTTTAGGTCGTTCATCATTCTGGTATTTACCGGTCAGCAATCCGGTTGCCAGTGGCGACCAGGGCAGATAAGCAATGTTTTCAAACACACAGGTCTCAATCAGATAAGGCCAGTCTTTTAGATGTAACAGACTGAACTCATTCTGGATGGAAACTGGCTTAGGCACACCCATTTCCTGACATAGGGTTAAAAATGTATGTATCCCCCAAGGGGTATCATCAGAGAGCCCCCAGTGACGGATTTTACCGGCATCGATTGCCTCACCAATGCCTTTAACAATGTCGCGCATGCCTTCGCGCTCGTGCTCCACATCAGTATCTTGTGGGTTAGTGCGCCAGGGCCAGTGTTTGGCAAAATGTGGTGAGGTACGGTTTGGCCAGTGCAGCTGATATACATCAACGTAGTCGGTTTGCAGCCGCCGCAGAGAGTCATCCAGTGCCATAGCAATGGTGTTACTGCTAATAGGACTGGCGTCACGAATATAAGCGAGACCACTGCCGGCAATCTTGGTCATTAACACCAGCTTTTCACGCTTATCCTGGTTAGCTGCCAGCCAGTTTCCTATGAAGCGCTCAGTATCAGCGTAGGTCGCTTCGTTCGGCGGAATAGGGTACATTTCGGCGGTATCGATAAGGTTAATACCGTAATCGACCGCGTAATCCAGCTGGTCGTTCGCATCCTGCTGGGTATTCTGGATACCGAAAGTCATGGTACCCAGGCAAATTTCCGATACCTGTAAATCACTGCTACCTAGTTGATTAAATTGCATCTCTGCCCTCTTAAAAATGTTATGGCGCAATCTCCGCGGGCTTTGAGTCAGTCGCTTCTAACTTAGCCAGTCGCCGCTCAATTTGCCGGCGGCTTTCAACCATTTCATTGGCCAGTGCAGCCAGCGAGCGAAACTCCGAAAATCCCAGTTGCTTTGGGTCTATACGTTGATATTGCCGTTTACAGCGGTAAAAAAACAGTACGAAGTTAGCAAAAGACCGGTGAAAGGTGGCAAAACTTTTGACCAGTAACAAGATTAGTGCGACTGACGTCAGTACAGCAATAACCGTACTGAACACTGTAGCCTGTTCTTTGTGTGATACCAGCACTGGCTGTAAGGCGTTATCCAGCGCTTTAAGATCCTCTTCAACCCGATGGGCTTGTTGGCGAAACTGACCGCGCAGGCCCTGCTGTTCGGTAAGGCCGATTTGCTGCTTCACCTTAGCCAGGCGATTCACCTGCTGGCGAAAATCAATCAGCAGACGTTCTACTTCCACAGGTAACGATTGACTGCTAAGTATGACTGACAGCGTTTGTCTGAGCGCTTCCAGCGTTTCCTCATCGGCGATAAGCTGATAGTCGGCGGCCAGATAAGTGGTTCGGCCCAGCAAATTTACCAGGGCTGGCGTGAGTCCTTCAGCCCGGGCATTTAACGCCGAGGAAAGCTGGCGCAGTTCACCGTTGATGCCGGTATCTGCGGTAAGGCCGTATACTTCCATCAACTGAGTCAATTTATAAAAATGACGCGCGTAAAGTTCGCTATTTACGGCGATATCACTGACCAGGCTAGCGGGTAATTTGTATTGGCCAATGACTTGATCGAGGCTGTTAACCGTGGCGATAAAACGTTGGTATTGCTCACGAAACCGCTCGATGTAGCGACGGTCATGGCGCAGTAAAAAATCTTTTTCGTGACGCCTTAACTGCAGTAAGTCAGTTTGCATTTGCTGTAACGCTACATTCTGTTCGTTCAGCGCACTTAACTTCTGACCAAAATAGTGCTGGTTAATGGTCATTAACACCATGCCCAGCACACATAAAGTTGTCATAAGGAGTAACCGGGACTTAATTGAATCCCATTTCATCGCTTTACCTCGCTGGCAAATAAAGCCCGACGCTACGATAACTTTGTGACGTTTACATGAAGAATTACTTGGAGAATTGCGCCTATCGTAAAATCACCTTAGCTAACGTATGACAACTGAAAAGGATAGCTATGAAAACGCTCCAGAACGCAGTGAGTTTCAGGCTATTTGAATATGACTTTAATACGTAAACAATCTATGAGTAATTCGTCTAATATAAAGATGGATGTTTTGACTCTTCTTTACGCAGAAATATATTTATAAACGATAGTATTATAAAAAATGGAATCAGAGTCGGATCTGTAGTGAATTCAAACAAGTCATCAAGAATAAAG
>NZIK01000078.1 GCA_002691625.1 Alteromonadaceae bacterium | reverse complement strand
TTTATGTTCTTCTGGATAATGTCTCACTCATGCCTAACTTCCGCACCCTGTCTAATACTATGAAAAACTGAGGCGACAACTATCCTGACACAGGGGGTTATGTACAACAAACCCGTTTTTTTAACATTCTGTCTGGCTGCAATCTTTTGTGAATACTCTGCAAAAAATTAGAACGAGGGCTGGCAATCACGTTGCCAGTTTACTGGTTGTTTCTTTCATTTTTACTACCTGCCTGTATGAATAGTGATGCCGGTAAAGGCTGCGAGAGCCTTATATTGCCCGGTATAAGTAATCTAATTATAAATGCAGCTTAGCGGTTGTTAATTATCTCCTGTTGTGGATTAGCAGAATAGTTGCTTAAAAATTTAATCGGTGGATTTTCTGCTTGGAAATTCCAGCTGATTAGATATGTGCATCAGCGTAAGGCATCAAAGCCGGCGTATGTTGCAGAAAAGCAAAAACAAACCGGCAAAGGATCAAACATAAGATTCGTAAACGGTATTCAGGTCCCAGGGGCCAATACACAAGGAATGGAGGTAAGAACATGTTTAGACTTCAGCATTTGTCGAAATCTAAACACATTGAAAAGCATCAATGTGAAAGGCTGATCAAACGGCCTGATAAACAACAACCAGGGTGCACAAAGACTGCACTTAGTCTTGCAATGCTCGCACTAAGTGCACCAGTGAGCGCTGAAGAACTAACCCTCAAATCTATTGCGCAACACGATGGGATCGTTAATGAAAGCCCGGCGTTGAATAATACCGGAGGATTTGCACAACCCAATCGCAGCGGTTTAGCGGCATTGAGTATTGGCGATCTGGCTGATACCCGTCAGGTGAAAACCATCGTTTCCTTCGATACTTCACAAATCCCTCTTGGCGCAGAAATTACCGATGCGGTGCTGCGTATGCGGCACGCCCGCTCACCTGGTGCAAGCCCATTTGATGTGCTCGCCCCCTGTATCATCGACGTTAACAGCGGTGGATTTAATGGCAACCTTGCATTGGAGTCAGAAGATTTTGATGCGCCGGCTACCAGCATGGCTGCTGGTACTTTAAGCGCAGTCGTGCGCACCAACGAGTGGTCAGAAGCGAGCCTTAGCAGCACCGGATTAGGTGCAATCAACCGTAGTGGATTTACCCAGATAAGGGCGTATTGTACGGTAGAAGATAACGGTGACGGTACCCAGAATACGGCAAATTTTGCTTCTGGTGAAACTGCTCAATATGCGCCTGAACTGGTAATTTCCTACACCGAAGAGGTCGTAGAAGTTCCACACTCTATTGCGCGCATCTGGAACGAAGAATTGCTCGACTCTATTCGACTGGACTTCGCCCGTCCTACCGTGCATGCGCGTAATCTGTATCATACATCGGCTGCCATGTGGGATGCCTGGGCGGCATACGAGGATGGTGTGGGACAAGTCATTCACCATGAAAAAATGGCCCCGGTCGATGACGTGGAAGCGGCTCGGGCTGAAGCCATCAGTTATGCCATGTATCGAATTCTTACATGGCGTTTTGCGCCGTCTCCGGGTGCTGCTGAACGACTACCAGCCTTTGCTGCACAGATGGAAGAATTGGGGTACGACAAAGACTTTACTTCAACGGAAGGTGACTCTCCGGCGGCGCTGGGTAATCGTATCGCGGCAACCGTTATTGAATTTGGCCTTGAAGATTACTCTAACGAGCAGGCCAATTTTGCCAATATTTACTACGAGTCCATAAACCCGCCGTTACTCCCGGAATTCCCTGGTAATCCTGATTTGGTAGACCCTGATCGCTGGCAGCCGTTGTCACTGGAGTTTTTCGTTGACCAGAGTGGCAACCTGATACCCGGTGGTTCACTTGATTTTCTGAGTCCTGAATGGGGTCATGTTACGCCATTTGCTTTAACCGATGATGACCTCACTATTTACAGCCGGGATGGTCATGATTATTACGTATATCATGATCCGGGTGCGCCACCTGCATTCGGTACAGAAGATTACCGCGCGGGCTTCCAGCAAGTACTGGAATGGAGTGGTGAGCTTGACCCAGCCGATGGGGTGATGATCGATATCAGCCCGGCGTCGCGGGGCAATAATACACTGGGTACCAATGACGGTCAGGGACGTGATATTAACCCGGTTACCGGTTTGCCATATGAACAACAGCTCGTGCCTGCCGGTGATTACTACCGCGTATTAGCAGAGTTCTGGGCCGATGGTCCAGATTCCGAAACACCTCCTGGTCACTGGTTCTCGGTGGCAAATTATGTGGTGGATCATGAGATGCACGTTAGTCAGTTTGGTGGTCAGGGGTCTGTCCTTGATGCGCTGGAATATGATGTAAAAATGTATCTGGCGCTCGGTGGTGCTATGCATGACTCGGCAATTTCTGCCTGGGGTGTTAAAGGCTGGTACGATTATATTCGCCCGGTTTCTGCCATTCGCCACATGTGTGATCTTGGCCAGTCATCCGATCCTTCCGGACCAAGTTATGACCCGGGCGGCATAGGTCTGGTGCCGGGTAAAATCGAAGTGGTAACGGCTGAGTCAATTCTGCCGGGCGGAGTGCATGAACATCTCGCCGGTGAGAATAACGAAAATATTGGCAAGATTGCAGCCTATGCGTGGAAGGGACCTGATTATATTGAGGACCCGGAAACCACTACCGCGGGTGCCGACTGGATCCTGTGTGAAAACTGGTGGCCTTATCAACGCCCGAGTTTTGTAACACCACCATTTGCTGGTTACGTGTCTGGTCACAGCACATTTAGCCGTGCCGCCGCAGAAGTAATGACACTGGTGACAGGTGACGAGTTCTTCCCAGGTGGGATGGGAACCTTTGATGCGCCGCAAAATGAGTTTCTGGTATTTGAGGAAGGTCCGAGTGTGGACCTTCAATTACAGTGGGCTACCTATCGCGATGCCTCTGATGAAACCAGTATTTCGCGAATATACGGTGGTATTCACCCTACCGCAGATGACATTCCTGGTCGTCTGATGGGGGCTGAAATTGGCCCTGATGCCTTCAACCATGCAATTCGGTACTTCACTGGAGATTTAGGTATCTTACCTACCATCGAACTGACCACTGATATTGCCGGTCAGGTGTATCAGCCTGGTGAGAGTGTGGTGTTATCAGCTATGGCAGCAGACTCTGATGAGTTGGATTTATCTGCTGATATCGTCTGGACTTCATCTGTTGATGGCATCCTGGGAGCTGGTGCTGAAATTACCGTTGCCAGCTTATCCGCCGGCGTGCATGTGATCACTGCAACAGTAACCGATAGTAACGGGCAAACCTCGGAGCTGGTATTTGAAATTGCCATTGGCAGTCAGTTGCCGACCATTGAGTTAATCGGTCCTGCTGATGATACCCTTGTTACAGCCGGTGACGAGATAGTATTTACGGCAACCGCCGATGACTTTGAACAGGGCGATATTTCTGCCGATATCATGTGGTTATCTGATATCGACGGTATGTTTGCCAGTTCTGGCAGTGCTTCAGTAACAACCTTATCGCCGGGCCAGCATACCATAACGGCGATTGTGCAGGATGCAGAAGGCAATGAGGCAGCGCAAAGCATTTCTCTCACCGTCTACGGCATACTCGAGGATCCGGGAGCCAGTGTGACGCTGACTTCAAACCCAATTGAAGATGGGTTTGTAGTGGAATCAGCTGAAAACAGCGATAGCGGTGGTGTAGCTATTCCGTTCCTTTCTAACGGTGGGGCACTGCGTCTGGGTGATAATAATCTTAATCAACAGATTAAGTTAATTACTTCATTTGCTATCCCGCAGGGAACAACCATTTCGTCTGCAACGCTTTACCTCACACGTGGTGGTGGTGTTGGCGAGAGCCCGCTGGATTTACTTGGCCCGTGTACTGTTGATGTTCACAGCACCGGTTTCAGTAACGATCCGCGTATTCATGCCAGCGATTTCGAGGCCGTACCAACGGTGGCTAATGTCGGTGAGCTTACAGCGCCTGCTTCCGGTGATGTATTTGTTGCTGAAATTTCTGCACAGGGTGTTGCCGCGATAATGGCAGGGCAGTCTGCACAATTCCGGCTGAGTTGTTCACTGGATGACAACAACGACGGACTGGAAAACTCCATAGGTTTCTACTCCGGTGAAAGCAGTGATGTTGCCTTGCAACCACAACTGGTACTGAGTGCTTCAGGTAATGGCACGAATACAGCGCCATCAGTTGCTATTGCCCAGCCTGATGATGAGTTGCGAGTGGCTCTCGGCGATCCGGTAATGTTTGATGCCAGTGCAATGGATAACGAGGACGGTGACTTATCGTCAATGATTATCTGGCGCTCGAGTATTGACGGCATCATTGGTGAAGGCAGTATTTTCTCACTGTCGACCCTCAGTCAGGGCTCTCATACCATTACAGCTGAAGCGCTGGACTCAGAATTTGTTCCCGGACGCGCCACAATCACAATTCACGTTGGTGTTGATCTGACACCGTTATTTACTGACGCGACGGTTCTGTCTGGTCTCGACGCTATACCCGGCGCAATAGGCCTGGCTGCCGGAGACTACGATAACGATGGCTGTGTGGATTTAGCCGTAACTCCGCGCAACGTCACTGAAACTGTGCTTCTGTATAAGAGTAATTGCGATGGCACCTTCACCAATGTGACGACTCAGGCCAATATGCTTACCTCTGGGGGCGCTGGCTCAGGTCTGGCGTGGGGCGACTTCGACAACGATGGTTTACTCGATCTGTATGTAGCTAACCAGTCAAACCTGAATACGCGCAGTGAGTTGTGGCATAACCAGGGTGACGGTACCTTCATTGATGTAGCCGATTCGATGGCTATACCCGGCAACACTGGTGCTATTGGTGTAGTCTGGAATGACTTTGACGGTGATAACGACCTGGATATTTTTGTAGCTGGTCGTTACGGTGATGTACCGGCGGATAGCCTTTATCAGAATGACGGTGGTAGTTTCTTCGATGTAGCACCCTTTATGGGAATCGATGGTATTAATACTGGTTCGGGACCTGACCGCCTGACCTATATGGGCGCCTGGGCGGATTTCGACAGTGACCTTATGCAGGACTTATGGTTGTCGGTCGATTTTGGCGCAGATGTATTGTATCGCAACGTCGATGGTATGCTGGTTGATGACAGCGATACTGCTGGAATTACGGCTACTTCTGCGACCCATGGTATGGGCATTGCGGTGGGCGACCCGAATGGTGATGGTTGTCTGGATGTACTGGTCACCAACAACGGATCAGAACGCTCAACCGATCCTGCACCATCGCCGCTACATGCCAATAACTGTGATGGTACCTTCACCGACATTACGGCCAGTGCTGGCGTACTGATGCGTAACGTAACTGAGTGGGGGGCTAACTTCGTGGACTTTGATAATGACGGCGATGAAGATTTAAGTATTGTTGCCGGCGGTATCTCTAACGAAGAATATGCCAACGTGCTTTATCAGAATGTGGCCACCGGTTCCGGAGAAGTGCAGTTTGCTGATGTCACTGGTGCTACAGGCACATCGGGTATGGGTAATTCACGGGGTTCAATCTGGTTCGACTATGATGAAGACGGTGACATGGACTGGCTGATTGCTAATTCTAACGGCGTTATTCTGTTGCGTAATGATGGCCCCACAGGGAATTACTTCTCGGTGAAACTGGCCGGTGTGGTAAGTAACAGCTATGGTGTTGGCGCCCGAATTGAAGTGACGGTTGGCAACAGAACCATGATCAGGTATCTGCAGGCCGGTTCAAGTTTTGCTTCTGCCGAAGAACTTGAAGCTGCTTTTGGTATTGGTGAAGCTGATTCTATCGACCAAATTGTGGTGAAGTGGCCTAGTGGAATCGTTGATACCTTACGCGGCCCTATTAGCGCTAACAGTCAGTTGCTGATTGCTGAAGGTGATTATCAGTAAAGAGTGTTAACTGATATCTGGCTGGTGAATGCCATCAGCCAAATAAAAATCCGGTAATCGTGATTACCGGATTTTTTTATGTGTACGATATAAAAGCCATCCGTCCTTTATTCTTCCTCGTCCTGGGGAGGCGGTGTGGCTTTTTTACGCATTGGCATATGGCCGATATCCTCACCGGTCATCGTTCTTACCCGCTGGGCTTTTTTAACCGGCTGATCGGCTTTTCCTTGTGCAGACTTATGCGTTTTCGCTACCTTTTTGGGTTTAGCTGGCTTAGGTTTAATACCGCTGAACTTAGATGGCAAACTGTCGTGCTGCTGGGGCTCCAGCGGATAGGTGAGTTGCTGTTTTAGTGCTGAAAAGCTTTGCCAGTCGCGTTTACCAACAAATGAAACTGCAGCGCCCTGATTACCCGCCCGGCCGGTACGGCCAATCCGATGGATATACTCTTCCGGGTGCTTGGGCATATCATAGTTAATGACCAGGCCTACTTTAGACAAATCTAGCCCTCGGGAGGCCACGTCGGTGGTAACCAGAATATCAAACTGACCACGGGCAAATTCATTCATCACCAACGATCGTTTAGACTGGGCATAATCGCCTCTGAGTGGCTGAGAGGTGCGCTTAGGTAAGCTTTCACCCAGCATGGTACTGAGGCGCTCTGCATCATCCCGTGTGGCGGTAAATACAATCGCCTGGTTATAGGTGTTATTGGTTAACTGATCGCAGAGCAGGGCATCTTTATGCTCAATGCTCTCGGCAAAATACAGGGTTTGGGTGATGTCAGTATGTTCTGCCGTGGCGCTGCCAATAGCTACCCGTACCGGAGCTTTGAGTAAGGCATCCAGCACATGATTGAGTTCAACGTGATCCATGGTGGCCGAGAACAACATGGTTTGTCGTTTACGGTGATCGGCCTTACGGTTAATCATATTCAGCGCCTGGGCAAAGCCCAAATCGAGCATNCGNTCNGCTTCATCNAANATCAGCATTTCCAGNCCGTTNATAAAGAAGCTTTTATCTTCTAAATGATCNGCTACCCGGCCNGGNGTNCCNACAATAATANGCGGNTTACGGCGNAACGCCTTGGTTTGATCGTTATANTTATCGCCGCCCACNATTAANGCTGTGGCCAGGTTTTTCTTCTGGCACAGCCATTTTGCTTCNCCAAACACNTGTTTNGCCAGTTCGCGGGTAGGNGCGAGNATAAGAATACGGGGATCNTGNCGGCTTAATGCNTTTTGNGTGAGCAAGCGATGCACGGCGGGNATTAAAAANGCNANNGTCTTACCTGAGCCGGTTTTNGANGAGGCAATAATATCCTTACCCANCAGGGCCGGCAGAATGGTTTTTTCCTGAACTTCGGTGAGTTCGGTAAAGCCTTTATCTTCTATGCGGCTNATAAGGGTATGNTGTACAGGTAAGTCAGTAATTAACAAGGTTGCTTCGCTCCGGTTTAGATCCGCGCCTATTATCCCTGATTACGTACCTGAGTAAAGCCACCAGCCAAAAAGAAAAGGGGCAAACCGTATTGTGCGGTTGCCCCTTTGTCAGATCTTAAGCGTATTACAATCAGGCGAAGGCCATTTCCGGCACATCACCTTCTACCACCAGCTTACCGGCGGTTTTTTCTTTGATCTCATCTACCGTAACGCCAGGCGCTCTTTCGCGCAGGTAAAACGCACCGTCTTTCACTTCCAGTACGGCTAAGTCGGTAATGATACGGGTAATACAGTTAACCCCGGTTAATGGCAGGGTACATTCCTGCAATAACTTAGAATTACCGTGCTTGTCGGCGTGGGTCATGGTGACAATAATGTTTTTCGCACCGGCCACTAAGTCCATGGCGCCGCCCATACCCTTGATAAGCTTGCCTGGAATCATCCATGAAGCGATATTACCGTTAACATCAACTTCAAAAGCTCCGAGCACGGTAAAGTCCACGTGCCCGCCACGGATCATGGCAAAGCTTTCTGCTGAGCTGAAAATGGAGGCGCCGGTAATGGCCGTCACGGTCTCTTTACCTGCGTTGATCATATCCGCGTCGACTTCTTCCTCAGTAGGATAGCGGCCCATGCCCAGTAAGCCATTTTCTGACTGCAGCATNACGCTGATACCGTCTGGNACNTAGTTCGCNGCCAGCGTNGGGATACCAATCCCCAGGTTGACATAGTTACCGTCCTGAAATTCCTGCGCCACGCGCATCGCAATCTGATCTCTTGTTAATGCCATGACTGCCTCCTATTTAGCCGTTACGCGACGTTCGATACGTTTTTCAAACGTACCCTGGATAACCCGATCNACATAAATGCCCGGCGTGTGAATGTGAGCCGGATCTAATGTACCCGGTTCTACAATTTCTTCCACTTCNACNACGGTGATTTTACCGGCTGTTGCGGCCATTGGGTTAAANTTCTGTGCCGTGTGGCGATANATACAGTTTCCGTAACGGTCNGCTTTCCACGCTTTCACAATNGCGAAGTCACCNGTNATNGACTCCTCAAGAATATAGGGNCGGCCATTAAANTCTTTNACTTCTTTGCCTTCACCTACNGGCGTACCGTAACCGGTTGCGGTNTANAANGCCGGGATTCCNGCACCACCAGCNCGCATTTTTTCNGCNAGNGTNCCTTGTGGNGTNAGTTCNACTTCCAGCTCGCCATTAAGCAGTTGCTGTTCAAACAANGCGTTTTCACCNACNTANGATGANATCATTTTNTTGATTTGCTTATCTTCNAGCAGAATGCCCAGGCCAAAGCCATCAACACCACAGTTATTNGATACGATTGTCAGCCCTTTGGTNCCCATNTTTTTNATTTGGGCAATGCTGCCCTCNGGAATNCCACACAGGCCAAATCCACCNGCGATGACGGTCATGTTATCTTCTAACCCTTCCATCGCGGCTTCGTAACTGGATACGACTTTATCGAAACCAGACATAGCATACTCTCCTTTAAGTAATGAACACCGCTAGTATCAATCAGGGTTAAAATTTTGTAAAATTGATTAAATNTCACTTTTNATAAANANAATTTATTAATATGAGNATNTCTTACCGNAATATGCAGGCATTTTTATGNGTNGCNGANTCTGCCACCTTTGCCGAAGCAGCAGAAAAACTGTTTGTTACCCAACCCGCGTTATCCAGTTCTATTAAAAAGATGGAAGAGCAACTCGGTGGGCAACTGTTTAGCCGCACAACACGCCGGGTGCAGCTTACCCCGGAAGGTGAAACTTTTTTACCCCATGCGCGGCGATTACTCCACGATTGGGATGATGCGGTAGAGGGAGTACAGAATCTTTTTGCCATGGCACAGGGGCGGCTGGCTGTTGCAGCGATGCCATCCTTTGCTGAGTCAAAATTGCCGGGCATTCTGGTGAGATTTCATCAGCAATTCAGTAATATCCGGGTGCGGGTGCTGGATGTGATCATGGAAGAAACCCTTCAGGCAGTGCTGTCTGGCCGGGTAGATATCGGCTTTTGCTTTGAGCCTGAAAGCAAGGATAACCTGGAATTTTTTCCGTTATTTACCGACCGTTTTGTGGCCGTTATGCCAGCAGACCACTCACTGGGTGCCAGCCGGACCATTACCCTTGAAGACATTGTTAGCCAGCCATTTATTTCTCCCAACCGGGGTTCCAGCGTAAGGCAATGGACAGAGGTGATGACCGCCGAGTATGGCCAGCTCAATATTGTGGCAGAAACGGGCCAGTACGGCACCATTGGCCAGCTCATTGCGAACGGTATGGGGATCTCTGTGGTGCCTTCGTTGTGCCTCGAACAAATGCTACGTAAGGGGCTTATTTGTCGTGACATTGAAGGTAGTCCGCTGGTCAAGCGGGTAGGGATGGTGCGGGCCAATCGCGGTGCGATGGCGGTGGCAGCGCAAACGCTGTGGCAACAGGTAGTAACAGATTACTCTACAAATTTGTAAATTGAATCAGTGAGTTAAATTGGGCAAGGTAAGAAAAAATCGAATACGGAATGCTTATGACCACATCCATGACTCTTGCGGCGGCGCGTCGCCATATCGCTGATGCTATCACTAAATCAGAACAGCTTGGCATCAAAGTGTGTATTGCAATTGTTGACAGCGGTGCCCATTTGGTGGCTTTTGAACGAATGGACGGTGCTTTTCTGGGATCAGTGGATATTGCCATTAAAAAAGCCCGAACCTCTGCTTTGTTTCCGCTGGAATCGGGCCAGCTGGGTGCACTGATCCGCAGTGAACAGCTCACCGGCTTTGAGTTGTCGAATGACAACCTGATGGGCTTTAATGGGGGTGTACCAATCTTCGCCGGTGATAATCAAATTGGCGCGATTGGTATTTCTGGCGGCAGTGCCGAGGAAGACTTAGTGATAGCGCGGGCGGCTTTGGCATAAACCGTGGGCCATACCAGCCCACAGGTGTAAATTGGTTAGCGACATACGTTTTGTAAGTGTGCCAGGCCAAATTTGGCGTCTTCATAGGGTTTGGCCGTTACATCCACTTCCACGTAGCGGTTTTGTATGTTCAGCTCGTCCAGGTGCGCCAGAATCGGTGTAAAGTCGATGCCGCCCTGACCTGGGGCTTTTACCTGTAGCGCTTCTGGCATCAGCTCATCTGTTTCATCGGGATTGACACTGATACTGTAGTCACGGTCTTTCATATGACAGCCAATTACGCGATTGCCATATTTTTTAAGCGCTTCGAGCGGTGCAATATCGGCAACGGCCACCCAGCCCAGATCCAACTGCAGTTTTACGTAATTCGGATCAGTGTTTTCCATTAGCCAGTCGAGTATGGTTTTTCCTTCTACCTGAGTAAATTCCATATGATGGTTATGGTAAGCGAAACCAAACCCCTGCTCGTGGAATTTCTTACCTCGCAGGTTAATTCTGTCGGCCATCTGCAGCACTTTATCGGCGGTATCCGGTACGGCGATGCTTACTTTTCCGTTGTTAAAAGCCAGTAACTCTTGTGCCAGCGGCTCTATAAAGTAGTCAATGCCCAGTTTGCTGGCCAGTTCATGGGTATGATTCGCATCATCAAGCTTTCCACTTACATGGGCAGTAGGGGTTTTGAGATTAACTGCTTTTAAGGCGCTGGCTATTTCATCTATCGACAGACCAAAAAAGGGGGCTCCGGGTATGCCAATAAAGCCGCCTAAACCAAAGGGTTCGACCTGCGTAAATCCCATAGCGGCTATGCGTGCCAGTGTGCCTTTCGGATCTTTGGCAAAGCTCTCTCTGAACATGTAGAGTTGAACACCATAGTCAGCGCTGCTGTTGCAAGCTGCTGCGGGTTTCTGGTCTGAACAGGACCACAATAAAGGTGAGCCGGCGAGGGTGGCTAATGCTGCGCTGGACTTTAAAAAATGACGACGGCCAAATGCCATGTACTACTCCGCAATACTGGTTTAGATAACTGACAGTAGCACAGAATCATTGTAACGAAAATGTAAAAGTTAGGGGGGTTAACAAATTATATGTGTAGCGAATCAGATGTTGCCTAGTTGCCGCATACGCCTGTGCCAAATGCAGAGGCGGGTTACCATTTTTTCTTGGGTGCGAATAATTCGTCCAGTTCATCGCGTTCTTCTTCGCGGCGNTTAGCGCGNTCCTGGGCATTGNCGTTTTTGAGATTTTCCTGAATGTCTTTTAACTGTTGGTTCAGCCANTCCAGACGGGACTGAACAAATTCATCCGGCTGAGTCTGGGCTTCAAGTGCGGCAATGGCTTTCTCGTAATACTGACGGGCAGAGCCGAGCATATTAGTTTGTTGAGCGCCACGACCACGGCGAATGAGTGTTTCAACATTTACTTTTAACTGCAACCGCTCAAGTATTTTGTCNTGCTCCAGATAGGTACTGCCGTCAACTTTGCCTTTACTTCTCTCGCTGCGCAGCATNACACGGAGCTTTTTNACCGCCTGAATATACTGAATAATCATTTTGTCGGTTTCNGGCAGNGCAAACTGNTTANNNTTATCCGGCTNAATNTCAATGGATTTAATGCGGGCGCTNATGTCTTCGAGGTGCTGTTTAATATCCGGTGANNTNGGNTTNAGCTCGTGGGTAACCTGCANNGCGCGTTGAATNCGNTTGAGCAATATTTTNATCAGNCCNTGNGANATNGGCATCTGTGANGTCGCCATCAGGACATTNTCNGTNTCATCGATNATNGTGCGCTGCTTGGCTACTTCGGCCCGGCGCTCGGCATCGATNTTCGCTTTGTACTGTTGATAGGCATTGACCACAATGGCCAGTACTACCAGCACTACTATCAGTACAATGATGATTATAAATGTCATTCAGTGCTTCCCGTCTTAGTNTTGCTTTTATCGTTGTTATNGGTTTATCGGCCCGAACTCAGGGGATTTTAACTTCAAATANGCCACCACCNAAANTTCCNCCGTTAGACAGNGTAATAAAACCCTGNTTTTCACCCTTTGNATGTGCTCTGGCAATCAGATGCGCAAANTACAAGCCCAGACCAGTGCGGCCCTGAGTTACGTTAAAATCTGAGGGTTTGGTATCNACNGTAACCAGCATGTGNTCCGGATAGCCANTACCGTCGTCCTCTACTTTAACAACTAAATAGCCATCTTGTTGATACGCATTGATAATAATGTNTGATTTACCATATCGAAGCGCATTGATCAAAACATCATTAATTAACAGGTACATAAGATCTGCATCAAGNTACCAGGCNAGCTCTTCTGTGCACTGATTTTTAATNGNAANGTTTTTNTGNGATGCATAGAGCTGATTNGANAGCACAATATCTTCGAGTAATTCNTTAATAAAACACTGGTCAATCATNACCGGCAGGGTTTCGCGATTGGCCCGGTAGAGCGATAAAATTTGNACCAGCCCGGTGTTCATGCGNTTGGCTTCGTAATGTAAATCGACAATCTGACTGCGNGTCTCGGTAAGCTCNGGCGGAAGTGTGGAAACGATTTGNTCAACCGACTGCACTAACAGNTTCAGTGAGTTNTTCATATCGTGTACCGCTGCCGCCAGTACNGTTGAAAAATCAAACTGTGAGTCTGTAGAGAGTTCAGCGTTGTTGTTTTCCTCAGAACGGGTTGTCATTTCTGTTACTTCCAATTGTTCTCAGACTTGCTTATGCTAGTATCCAACATAATAATAACTAATTCCTCTACTTTTGCATAAGCATGCGATTAAGCTTGTCGACAGATCAGCACTCTGTTCAGGCTTCNTTGAATGAGTGTGTGTTGACGGTTGTCAGGTTTACGCGTGGATATACAATGAAATTACAACAATTAAGATACATTGTCGAAGTACAGAACAATAACCTTAACGTATCAGCCACTGCTGAAAGCTTATTTACCTCACAACCCGGCATCAGTAAACAGGTCCGAATGCTCGAAGATGAGCTCGGCGTGCAGATCTTCGGCCGTAGCGGCAAACATTTAACCCATGTGACACCCGCGGGTAATGAGGTGATCAATATTGCCCGCGAGATCCTCAACAAAGTTGAGAGCATCAAAGCNGTCGCCCGCGAACACAATCTGCCTGATCAGGGCAAACTNAATATAGCCACCACGCATACCCAGGCCAGATACGCCTTACCGGATGTGATCAAAGGCTTTATGAACAAATATCCNAAAGTCTCTCTGCATATGCACCANGGTACGCCTTCGCAAATCAGCGATTTGGCTGCCAAAGGGGAGGCTGACTTTGCCATTGCCACCGANTCCTTGCACCTNTACAACGACCTGGTGATGCTNCCATGCTACCACTGGAACCGCAGNGTCATTGTTAATAAAGACCANCCTCTGGCTAAGAAAACCTCTATNACCATNGAAGATGTNGCNCAGTNCCCNCTGGTCACNTACGTCTTTGGTTTTACNGGCCGCTCNGAGCTNGACCATGCCTTNGAGAANGCCGGGNTAACNCCTAAAATAGTCTTTACCGCCACCGACGCGGATGTNATTAAAACCTANGTGAGGNTGGGGGTTGGNATTGGNGTNATTGCCTCNATGGCTGTGAGCGAAGANCTNGATGCCGATCTGGTTAAAATAGATGCCAGCCATATGTTTGAATACAGCACCACCAAAATTGGNTTCCGNAANGGCTCNTTCCTGCGCAGTTANATGTTTGATTTTATCGAACGCTTTGCNCCNCANCTGACCAAAGACAAAGTGGAAAAGGCAATGATGCTGAAAAACAANGATGAAGTNGAGCGCATGTTTAAAGGGCATACATTACCGGTTAAATAANCNGGATCGCAGGAATTGGATAGCAAAGGTTCAGGGAAGCTGCGTGTGNCAATAAAACNACTGGCGTTAGCGGTGACGATTGGGTTTGCTTGCAGCGCNTGTCAAANCTCTGAAAGTCANNACCAAGCCATCGAAGTGANCGGTTTCAGNGATGTGATTAAGCACTGGAACGANCAGAATCATCGCGANNCACAGCCGCGCTATGCNCTTCATCAAATTCGTTTGATTGCCGATAATATAGTGCGTTATCAACGAGCNAACGGNGGCTGGCCGGAAAACATTAACCCGTTAAGGATCNTGTCTGAGCAGGAAATCGCCCGCCAGGCTGCNTTNTATTCNGCCACGGATACCAGCTTTGATAACCGCAATGTGTANCCGCAAATCCGCTATCTGGCNGAAGCNTATCAACAAACNCGTGATGAGANATATCAACANGCCGTAATTCGCGGCCTGCGATNTATTTTATCAGCCCAGCTNGCCAATGGTGGCTTTACTCACTCNCCGCCAAGCACNGAANGTTATTATGGNCACATNACCNTNATGGATGATGTNATGGCCGGCGTGCTCGGTTTGTTACAGGAAATCAAACTCGGCAGTCAGCGTTTTGATTTTTTACCNGCCGATTTAGTACANCAGTTNAGTGAAGCNCATNGCCGGGGNGATGCGTTANTCCTCGANCTACAGGTAAAAACNGACGGTNANCTGACCATCTGGGCCGGGCAGTACGATGCAAACAGTTTGTTACCTGCNNAGGGCCGTGCTTTTGAATTAGCTTCGCTGGTAAGCCGGGAAAGTGTGGATGTGGTGCGTTATTTAATGAGCGATCCTGCGCCTTCNGCCAGNAANCGTCAGGCTATTAATAGTGCCATGGCGTGGTTTAAAANNAANGCGTTAACCGGTATTGACATGGTGCAGGTTGCTGCAGAGCCGGTGAGATANAAGTACCATACCTCAACGTGGGACAGGNTGATGGTCGCCACAGGGAATAGCCAGCCTATCTGGGCAAGGTTTTACGATTTAACCACCCATCAGCCTTTACTGGCTGACCGGCAAGGGCAGCGGGTAGATACACTGGCGCAAATCTCCCGGGAGCGCCGAACCGGTTACGACTGGTACGGGCGCTGGCCAGCGCCCCTGATAGCCGATGAATACAAAGCCTGGCAGCAAAAACACGCAGCCAACGGCATTAGCACTCGATAATATTTACCGCGAGACCACCCCGGGCGGTTTCTTTGTATTTAGTTTTCATATCGGCGCCGGTATCCCGCATGGTTTTAATCACTTTATCGAGAGATACTTTTTGTTCGCCGGTACCACGCAAGGCGAGTCGGGATGCATTAATGGCTTTAATGGCTCCCATGGCATTACGCTCGATACAGGGCACCTGTACCAGGCCGCCCACCGGATCACAGGTGAGGCCAAGGTTGTGCTCCATACCAATTTCAGCAGCACATTCAACCGCTGCAATATTACCGCCCAGTACTTCTGTTAAGGCACCAGCAGCCATAGAGCACGCAACACCCACTTCGCCCTGACAGCCTACCTCAGCACCGGAAATAGAGGCATTTTCTTTGTAGAGTATGCCAATTGCACCAGCGGTTAATAAAAAGCGGCTGGCAATGTCTTTATCAACCGGGCGGACAAATTTGTCGACGTATTTAAGTACTGCCGGAATAATCCCCGCGGCACCATTGGTAGGCGCGGTAACTACCCGGCCGCCGGCAGCATTTTCTTCGTTAACGGCGAGGGCAAACAGGTTAACCCAATCCAGTGGTTGCATGGGATCGCCGCTGTATTCGGTCATCAACCGGTGGTAGAGAGAAGGCGCGCGGCGCATGACTTTTAGTCCGCCGGGTAAAATACCTTCACTCTCGATACCGCGTTCGATACAGGCATCCATAGTCATCCACAGTTCCTGTAAGCGGGTTTTTATGTCTTTACCCGGGTGGAGCGCCTGCTCATTCTTGAGCATTAGCGCGCTGATACTTAATCCTTGTTCTTTGCAAAGACTCAGCAGCTGGCTTGCGGTACGAAAACTAAAAGGTACCGTATTGCTGATTTGTTTTGCTTCCTGTTTGGCTACATCCCACTGATCGTCACGTACAATAAAGCCGCCACCAATAGAATAATAAGTTTGTGACAAGAGCAGGTGTTCGCCATCAAAGGCGTGTAAAGTCATGGCGTTTGCGTGGCGGGGCAGGGTTTTACGCCGGTGAAATATGATGGCTTTGGTGCGCGGAAAGCTAATGGATTTCTCGTCACCAAGATTAAGGCTTTCACTAGCGTCGATATCCGCCAGCCAGGCGTCGATACTGTCGACATCAATGGTTTCAGGGCGCTCACCGAGTAAACCCAGAATAACCGCCTTGCCGCTGCCGTGACCTTTTCCGGTCTGGCCCAGTGAACCGAATAACTCGGTAGTTACATGCGTAACCCGATTGATGACTTGCTGGCTTTTAAGTTCATCAACAAATTCCGCTGCCGCGTTCATCGGACCAACGGTATGCGAGCTGGATGGGCCGATGCCCACACTGAACATATCAAATACACTAATCATTAGATGCGTTTACCATTATTGTAATTATTATTCCATTCTGCCCGTGTACGGGCACCAGAACAAACCAGTTAAGCTAATGGTAGCATGAGAATATCTATTGATAAGCCGCGCTTATTGCGTAGCAATTAAGGGTTGTCAGTAAAAATTGACGCCAGGTTGCGCAACAAGGCGGCTGTAGCCCCCCAAATCATGCGGTTTTGCCAGGGAATAAAGTGAACCGGATTGGTAAGCGGCCCGCGGTGAAAATGCTCGGTGATATAATTATTGGTATCCAGCAGAAACGCCAGTGGCACCTCAAAGGTGTCGCTCACCTCATTGCTATCGATAATGATATCGAATTCAGGCTTAACAATCGCGACCACGGCAGTGATACAAAAGCCGGTGATAGTGCGGTGCTCCGGCATCACGCCGATCACCTGGCAATTTTGCCGGGGCAGGCCAATTTCTTCCCAGGCTTCACGCAGGGCGGTGTCGATTAAATCTTTATCCTGCTCTTCCTGTTTCCCGCCGGGAAAACTAATTTGCCCGGGGTGGTGAGCCAGGTGTAAGGCTCGTTGAGTGAGCAGTACCGTAAGCCCCTCCGGTCGGTCGATAAGCGGTACCAGAACGCCTGCTGCACGCCCGGCATAAGAAAGCGGGTAATCATCACTCACCGCTAGCGGCGGCGACGAATGAAAGCGGTGCAGGAAAGCGGCCTTATTCACAACTGGCCTCCAGTACCGGCAGGATACGAGCGACCTTATCCAGGGTTTCCTGATATTCTTCTGCCGCATTGGAGTCGAGCACAATACCGCCGCCGGCCCAGCAAAACAGCTGATTTTGCTCACCCAGCAAGGTGCGGATACAAATGTTCGAGTCCAGATCGTTCTTTAAACCCAGATACAAAAAGCTACCACAATAAATGCCACGGCGATTGGGCTCCAGCTCTTCAATAATTTCCATTGCGCGAATTTTAGGCGCGCCAGTAATGGAACCACCGGGGAAACAGCCGGCAAGCAAGTCCAGCGGGTGACTGTTAGCCGCCAGTTTACTGGTGATCCTGGTGACCATATGATGCACTGCCGGATAGCTTTCAAGTTTGAATAACTCAGGTACCTGCAGGCTGCCAGGCACGCTGTGTTTGCTGATATCGTTTCGTAAAAGATCCACTATCATCAGGTTTTCGGCCCGGTCTTTCTCGGCACTTAACAGCGATTTAGCACTGGCAGCATCTTCAGCCGGGTTAGCAAAACGTGGCCGGGTCCCTTTAATCGGTTTGGTTTCAACAACCCCATTACGGCACTGAATAAACCGTTCTGGTGACAAACTCAGTACAGCGCTGTCAGCAACGCGCATGAACGCTGAAAATGGCACACTGTTGGCCTGGGTGAGTGTCCGGTAAGCGGTCCACAAACAACCTTCGTAGCCGGTAGTAAATCGTTGCGCAAAATTGACCTGGTAGCAGTCTCCGGCCACCAGATAATTATGTACGGCAGACAGGGCTTCGCTGTACTGTGCCTGCGTCATGTTACTTTGCCAGCCATCCTTGATAGCAAAAGGCGCAGAAGGGGTGGCTAACCATGGGTTAAAATCAGGCACTGCAACGTCACTCGTGTGGCAAAAATACCAGCGGTCTTCCTGAACATCATGGATCAGTGCCCGGTTATAGATCCCCAGCGCCATTTCAGGACACTGATATTCGTCGCGGTTGAGCGTCGGCAGGGTTTCATAATCGCGGCCCAAATCGTAACTGCAGAATCCTGCCAGTCCGAGCACCAAAGGTAGCTCTTCATAATGCTGAATTGCTGCATCGAGCGAAATACTATGCTGAAAGGCTTTAAAATAACGTTTTGCCGTGTCCAGCGGTGATTCATTTGTGCAGGCTATGGTTTCCAGCGTGTCACCCTGCGCCTGAACTTCAGTTGTACCCGCTTTGGTGGTGATGGTGAGGGCCGGAGACCACAACGCAATGTCGTAGCGGCTGTTGCTCTGGGTCGAGGTGCCGGAGTCGTACAACAGGCTCCAGTTATCACCGGCAAGCCGCTGAAAAACGGCTTGCAGTGGCGTGTTAGCCGGTAGTGTTACCTGTGTAATATGCAGCGTCTCTGTCGGGAATGAAAATCGGGACTGGGGCATTCAATTCTTTTCTTGTATTTATCACTAACAAATTAACGGCAAGCCCACTGCTACCAGCAGAGTGCGTTCACTCCACCAAAGTCGCAGATGGTTTTAATGGTGCCAGTTGTCGACATGCGGTAGTATACGGATTCTTCGTCTAGATGACTATGTGAGCCTAAAAATAAGAGGACGCCATGACCGTAATTCGTCAACAAGACTTTATCGATAGCATCGAAGATGCGCTGCAATTCATTTCTTATTACCACCCACTTGATTATGTGAAGGCTGTTGAACAGGCCTATCTCAAGGAAGAAAGCCAGGCGGCAAAAGATGCCATGGCGCAAATCCTGATTAATTCACGTATGTCAGCCGAGGGTAAACGCCCGTTATGCCAGGATACCGGTATTGTTACCTGTTTCGTAAAAATCGGTATGGGCGTAAGTTGGGATAAAACCGACATGACCGTTCAGCAAATGGTTGATGAAGGTACCCGCCGAGCATACTTAAACCCGGATAATCCGCTGCGGGCGTCGATTGTTGAAGATCCTGCCGGTGCCCGTAAGAACACCAAAGATAATACGCCGGCGGTAGTGCATATCGACACCGTGCCAGGCGATAAAATAGAAGTGATGATCGCGGCCAAGGGCGGCGGCTCTGAGAACAAATCTAAAATGGTAATGTTAAACCCCAGCGATGATATTGTTGAATGGGTACTGAAAACCTTACCTACCATGGGCGCTGGTTGGTGTCCGCCTGGTATGCTTGGCCTGGGTATTGGTGGTACTGCTGAGAAAGCTGCCGTTTTAGCCAAGGAAAGCCTGATGGATCCGGTTGATATTCAGGAACTGATTGAACGCGGCCCACAAACCACCGATGAAAAACTGCGGGTGGAAATTTACGAGCGTGTAAACAAACTGGGTATCGGCGCACAAGGCCTCGGTGGTTTAACTACCGTGGTGGATGTGAAAATTAAATCGGTACCGACTCACGCCGCATCTAAGCCAGTAGCCATGATCCCGAACTGCGCGGCAACCCGTCACGCGCATTTCTATCTCGACGGCAGTGGTCCGGCAGATTTAAAAGCGCCTAAACTGGAAGAATGGCCAGAAGTTACCTGGGAAGTCAGCGAAAACACTCGTCGTGTAAACATGGACGAAGTGACCAAGGAAGACATTAAAGAATGGAAAGTGGGCGAAACCGTATTGCTGTCTGGCAAGATGTTAACCGGCCGTGATGCCGCTCATAAGCGCATTCAGACCATGCTGGAAAACGGTGAAGGCTTACCGGAAGGCGTGGATCTTAACGGCAAGTTTATTTACTACGTTGGTCCGGTTGATGCAGTAGGTGACGAAGTAGTTGGCCCGGCAGGCCCGACTACTGCTACGCGAATGGATAAATTCACCGACATGATGCTGGAAAAAACAGGTATTGCAGGCATGATTGGTAAAGCCGAACGTGGCCCGGCAACCGTTGAATCCATTGCTAAACACGAGTCAGTTTATCTGATGGCAGTGGGCGGGGCAGCTTACCTGGTATCTAAAGCTATTAAGAAAGCTCGTGTAGTTGCTTTTGAAGATTTAGGGATGGAAGCCATCTACGAGTTTGAAGTAGAAGACATGCCGGTAACCGTGGCAGTAGATTCTACTGGTGCCAACGCTCACCAGACTGGCCCGGCTATCTGGAAAGCTAAAATTGCTGAACTGGATGAAGCACTGTCTAAATAACCAGCATTTAATACCGAATAAGCGATTCTTCGCTTAAACCGAAGTCAAAAACGGGTAACATGAGTTACCCGTTTTTTTATTGAAGTCATTCAGCTTGGTAATGGAACACCTTAATATTATTATTCCTGCCAGCGCAGCACTGCTGGCGTTAATTATTGGCCTGATAATCGGCCGCTTTCAGGGCAGGGCGCAGGCGCAACAGGCTTTGGCGGAGCAACAGTTAATAGCCCAGCAACTGGAGCAGGCACAACACTATCTGGACGCTGTACAACAAAGAGCCCGGCAGGATATCAGCGAGCTTAAACAACAGCTCTCATCACTTCAGATCTCTCTACAGGAACAATCTGCTAAAGCGGCGCTACTACCAGAAACTCAGCAACAGCGTGAGCAATTACAACGCGATCTGAAAGCCCTGCAGACCGAGTATACACAATTAAAAGCTGCCAGTGACGCAAGGCAGGCCGCCTTTGATGCCGCAGAGAAGTCCCATGAAGAAAAGCTCACCACCCTGCAACAAGCCGAAAAACGCTTACAGGAGCAATTTGAAAATTTGGCGAACCGAATTTTCCAGCAAAAGGCGGAAAGCTTTGGCAAAGAAAGTAAAACCCGCCTGGATGCGCTGCTCAACCCGTTAAAAGATCAGATTGAAGGCTTCAAGAAGCAGGTTACCGATCAATACGTGAAAGAGGGGCAGGAACGTGCCTCGCTGAAAACCGAAATTCTGGGTCTAAAAGCACTGAATCAGCAAATCACTGAAGATGCTGCTGCGCTGACTCGCGCCTTAAAAGGCGATAATAAGCAACAGGGTAACTGGGGCGAAGTCGTACTGGAACGCATCTTAAAAGAATCCGGGTTGCGCGAAGGCCATGAATTTGAGACTCAGGTATCTGCTCGCAACGAACAGGGCAAATTACAGCAGCCGGATGTCGTGGTTCATCTGCCTAATGATAAAGACGTGATCATCGACTCCAAGGTGAGTCTGGCTGCTTATGAACGGTATTTTAACAGTGATAACGACGATGAACGGGCGCGCTATTTAAAGGAACATGTCAACTCATTACGTACTCATATTAAAGCGCTGGGGGCAAAAGATTACCACGAGCTGGAAGCCATTCGCTCGCTGGACTACGTGCTGATGTTTATACCGGTTGAGCCCGCGTTTTTGTTGGCGGTAGAAAGCGATCCGGAACTGGTGACGCTGGCGTTGAATAACAACATAATGCTGGTCTCGCCGACCAACCTGCTGGTAGCACTACGCACCATTAATAACATCTGGCAGTACGAATATCAGAATCAGAATGCCCAGAAAATCGCGCAACATGCAGCCAAACTTTACGATAAGTTTGCTGGCTTCGTGGGTGATATGGAAAAAATTGGCAAAGCGGTAGAAAGTACCCAGAAACACTACGATGCTGCGCTGAATAAATTAACCAGCGGGCGGGGCAATCTGGTGCGTCAGGTTGAGCAATTTCGTGCGCTGGGTGTTCAACCCAGTAAGCGCCTGACCGATACCAGTGATGATGAAGCAGACGAGCAGGATTAAGTCAGATAGCTCGCTTTACTGCCAGCCATGACCGCCTGATTTCTGCCATTGGCTTTGGCCCGGTACAGGGCATCATCGGCCAGTTTAAGCAACTGGTCCGGGTCCCGGGCCTGGCTTGCTTCTACACAACCAATACTGATCGTGAGAGGGTCGGCGGCGTCGGCCCATTTAGTTTCGCTTAATGACTGACATATCTTATCGGCAATGAGTTTGGCCTCGGTTAAAGATTGATCGGCTAGCAGAATAATAAATTCTTCTCCACCAAAACGGGCAACTAAGTCGGATTGCCTGACTTGCTGTTTAAGCTGTCTGGCAGTATGCACAATGGCTTTGTCGCCGGCGCTGTGTCCAAAGGTATCGTTGATTAGTTTAAAATAATCGATGTCGAGCATCTGAATACTGAAGGGCCGTTGATAGCGCTGAAAGAGCGAGAACTGGTATTCCAGTTGTGACTGAAACGCCCGGCGATTAAGTAACCCGGTAAGCTGATCGTGCTCGGCCAGATATTTCATGCGAACGATTAACCGCGATATGGTAGTGCCCACCGCCGTGGTATTGATGAGTATAATCAATACAACCTGCATCCATAACGTAAGCGACGGATGGTAAGGCGAAAAAAATAAACTGTTTTCGGGGATGGGCACCGCAAATACCCAAAACGTAAGCTTACTGATCACCATTGTGATGATCAGCACGTCTGCCAGACACAAAATGCCGGCAATAGTGGCAGAAAAAGCCGCGTGCAGCGCTTTAAATTTCATTTTGAGGGTGGCCAGCATCACCACAATAACCATTACCAAACTCAGTACAGCTACTGTTTCAGGCGTTATCCAGCCAGGTAAAAACAAAACATACGTCACACTCACCAGGATAATCATTGAACTAAACCATTTAGAATCGATGGTTAATCTGAACAGGTGACGAAGTGCAAGGTTATAGATAATAAATGAAATCAGTAATATGATATCGGCAATCACCCACAAAAAAAGTGTGGGATTGTCGGGATGACGAAAGTCGAGTAACAGAGCCAGTGCAAATAACAGGTTGGCCAGCGCAAAGCGGATACTGCTGTTGTGGTACAACTGCAGTGGTTTGGCAATAACTATCCAGCCAATACTGAACAATAGCGTCAGTAAGATATTGACTTTGTTTAACTCTATACTGGTTGAAAGGAGAGTATCCATCAAAATGCCATCAGCTCGACATACCTTCAGTTTAGCGCAACTGTCGTTATTTATTATTGAATCAGATCATTAACCAACCGACTGCACAGGAGCAGGGAATGAGCGTTCTATCAACCGTTGTAAAAACCATGCGTCCGCCGTTTTTATTGCTGGTAGTGAGTTGTCTGACACTCAGCTTTGGCTTTGTCAACTTTTTAAATATAGACGGTTCCTGGTTTTTATTCAGTTTAATTCTCGTTTGTGGCCTGTGTGCTCATATAGCCGTGAATATGCTCAACGAATATGTGGATTGCACCAGCAAACTGGACTTTGCTACTAACCGTACCCCCTTCAGTGGCGGTAGCGGGGCACTGGTAAGCGAACCATCAGTGGCTGGGCTGGTTAAATACATCGGTATTGCCTTTGTGCTGCTCACCATAGTGTCGGGCATTATGGTGTTGCGCCAAACGCCTGAGGCTTGGCTGTCGTTATTTGCCATGGGTGTACTGGGTGTTGTGATCGTGGTGAGCTATACGCCGGTGCTTAATCGTTATCCCTGGCTCTGTCTGGTGGCACCAGGTTTGGGTTTTGGTATGCTGATGTCTTACGGCAGCTATGTGGCGGTTAGCGGCTCACATAATATAACCATGCTGCTGTTGGCGTTGATCCCCACCTTGCTCACTAACAATCTGTTGTTACTCAATCAGTTTCCGGATGCCGCCAGTGACGCAGAGCATGGCCGAAACCATGTGCTCATTGAATACGGCTATGCGTTTTCCGCCAGGCTTTACTTAGCACAATGGCTGCTCACCATACTGGTGGTGGTATCAACCGTTATGGTTTTTAGTTTGCCCTGGTACAGCCTTGTTTGTTTGTTACCTATGCTGCCAGGCTGGCGAATCTATCAACAAGCCAAACAGTTTGAACAGCCCGACAAAAGCTTTCTGGCGGCAATGGGGCAGAATGTGATGATGACCCTGGCAACCCCATTATTATTAGGAGTGGTGCTGTGTGTGGCCGGTTAAATGTTACCGATAGCCCGGGTGTGAGGCAATTGTGCGACCAGTTGGAAATTAGCTTCTGGCCGGAAGAGGGAATGCGATTTAGCCGTTTTGTACGCGCCACTGAAAGAGTTACCATCGTGCTTGAACAACAGGGGAAAAGGGTAGCGCGGAATGCCATCTGGTGGTTATTACTGGAACCAGAACACAGTACCGGCATTATGCATTTCAAACCGTCCCGGTACACATCGTTTAATACCCGTTACGACAAACTCAACGTGCCGCGAAGTGCGGGATATCACTCCTTTCGTCAGCATCGCTGTATCATTCCGGTAGCCGGTTTTGGCGAATCGCAAAAAGTCGGCAGTCAAATGACTTACCACGATATGATTGCCGAACCCGATGCCCAACTGGCCATGGGCGGCTTGTATCGTGAATGGCACGGTCACGACAGCCACGGTAACGAGTTTGTGGAAACCTCGTGCTCGGTGGTTACGCTACCGCCACACCAAAAATTAATGGATGTTCATCAAAAGTCCACGCCGTTAATGTTATCGCTAAAAGATAACAGCCTGCAGCGGTGGCTGGATGCAGATACTACTGAGCCACAGGCACTTGAAGATTTGTTAATACCAAAAATACGCCACCAGTTTAAAGTATTACCTATTAATAAACCTTCACTCTATCAGCCTGCCGGAGCGTCATTTGATCTTGAACCGGATTAATCAGTAGGCTATGTTCGGATTAACTGTTGTTGAATCGAAAAGAGCCTGTTTTCGTTAAGGTTTTCTGGATTATCCATAAACCTGAACCAACCCAGGTAGTGTTC
>NZIK01000077.1 GCA_002691625.1 Alteromonadaceae bacterium | reverse complement strand
TTCAGTGCCCGAACTTTTCCAGGACGCTCAGCAATCAGCCATTCCACATCCTTTTCTTTAAGTTCTTCACGCTTCTCTGCGCCTTGATATCCAGCATCGGCAGAGATGAATTCCTCATCGCCATGCAACAGGTTCTTCATCTGATTCAGGTCATGTTCGTTGGCGGCGGTGGTCACCAGCGTGAGCGTTATCAGCGCACTAAAAAGCCCCACTCCGCCCAGTAGCGCCGCGAATATCAGCAAACAGGGATAGCCGATGATAGCAATGTAAAACAGGCCCGCTCCCACCAGCGCCAGAGCAAATAACATGGCCGACATTGCGCTTAACAAGACAAACGATGAAGCCTGGATTTTATGCTTATAAGCCAGCAAAAACGCGGCCACCAGAGAAATTAACCCGGTCAGAAAAATACTGACTGCAATCCCTCTGGCTATCAGTACTGATACCAATAACCCCAATGCACTAACGCCACATATTTGTAATAACCGGTGACGGCGTACCTGCGCAAGCGCACCAACGGAATTTGCGTCGTCAATAGAGTCCGGTTTATTGTTATTATCCATCTGAGTGGCCTGTGAATACTAAAATAATGGGGTCAGAGTTAATTTTTATTGCTGGTTCTCAAACGCCAGGGCCAGGGCTTCGGCAACGCGGATTCCGTCGATACCTGCCGACCAGATACCACCGGCGTAACCTGCACCCTCACCGGCCGGATACAAGCCCTTAACGTTAACGCTTTGATAGTCTTTATCCCGTTTAATACATACTGGTGAGGAGGTGCGGGTTTCCACACCTGTGAGTGTGCCATCGGCTTTCGCGAAGCCTTTAATCTGGCGGTCGAACGCCGGGATCGCCTCGCGAATAGCCTGGGTAACATAATCCGGTACCACTTTACTCAGGTCGGTTAAGGTAACACCTGGTGTATAGGATGGGGTAACCTCGCCCAGCTCCGCGCTGGGTTTGCCAGCCAGAAAATCACCAATTAGCTGTCCGGGGGCGTTGTAATTCTCTCCGCCGGCTTTAAACGCCAGTTCCTCAAGACGGCGCTGTAATTCAATGCCTGCCAGCGGGTGACCAGGGTAGTCCTGTTCCGGCGTAATCCCCACTACAATGGCGCTGTTCGCGTTACGCTCATGTCGGGAGTACTGACTCATGCCATTAGTGACCACGCGGCCGGGTTCAGACGCCGCTGCTACCACAGTACCGCCCGGGCACATACAGAAGCTGTAAACGGTACGGCCATTTTTGCAGTGATGCACCAGTTTGTAATCTGCGGCGCCCAGGATAGGATTACCGGCATTATCACCAAACCGGCAGCGATCAATCATGCTCTGCTCGTGTTCAATGCGAAAGCCTATGGAAAATGGCTTGGCTTCAATGTAAACGCCCTGCTCATAGAGGTTCTGAAAAGTATCCCGAGCGCTGTGCCCGAGAGCCAGAATAACCTGTTTACACGCCAGATAATCGCCGTCGGATAAATGTAGTCCTTTCACGCTGTACTGGCCGTCTTGTTCGTCCAGATCCAGTTTTTCCACCCGGGTAGAGAAGCGAATTTCGCCGCCGAGATCGATAATCTGCTGGCGCATTTTCTCTACCATGCTCACCAGTTTGAACGTGCCGATATGCGGTTTGCTGACATATAAAATTTCTTCCGGCGCGCCGGCCTCAACAAACTCATGCAGTACTTTGCGGCCGTAATGTTTGCGGTCTTTCACCTGGCTGTACAGCTTACCGTCTGAGAACGTACCGGCGCCGCCTTCACCAAACTGCACGTTAGATTCCGGGTTAAGCGGCTGCTTGCGCCAGAAGCCGAAGGTATCTTTAGTGCGCTCGCGCACGGCTTTACCACGCTCCAGCACAATCGGCTTAAAACCCATCTGCGCCAGAATAAGCGCCGCAAAAATCCCACACGGACCAAGCCCTACCACTACCGGGCGGTGAGTCAGGTTTTCCGGGGCCTGGGCAACAAACTTGTAGGTCATGTCTGGGGTGACGCGAACCTGGGTATCTTTGGCAAACCTGGCCAGCAAATCCGCCTCGCCGTTTACCTCTGCGTCCACCGTGTAGATCAGCTGAATATCCCGGTTATTGCGCGCATCGTAACCCCGTTTAAACACGTTAATGCTTAACAGGTCATCGGCGGCAATCGCCAGTTTACTGACAATCGCGGCAGCCAGTGCAGAGTCGTCGTGATCGAGGGGAAGTTTTATATCGGTTAAACGTAACATGAGGGAGGATCCTGGTTCGCCGGACAGCCTGTCTGTCAGAGCGGCTATAGTTTAATGCAGTTGCCGGCAATCCGGTAGCCATTGTGGCCATTTGTCTTTAGATCGGGCTGCAGAACCCTTATAATTGCAAACAAATTGATTCACGCACCAACCTATCATGACCTTTGTAGTGACCGACAACTGCGTAAAATGCAAATACACCGACTGTGTGGCCGTGTGCCCGGTAGACGCGTTTTTTGAAGGACCGAACTTTTTGGCCATCGACCCGGCTATCTGCATTGATTGTGCGCTGTGTGTACCGGAATGTCCGGCCGAGGCCATTATTCAGGATACCGAGCTAACCGAAGAGCAAAAGCCCTATCTGGCCATTAACGCTGAGCTCAGTCAGCAGTGGCCAAACATTACTGAAGTGATTGCGCCGCCTGAAGATGCAGACAGCTGGAATGGCGTGCCGGATAAGCTGCCGTTACTGGAACGCTAAACGCCAGTAACGAGCTACTAGCCCTTAAAGCCGGTCGCGACTAAATAAACTTCCCGGGAACGGGGGCGGGATGCCGCAGGTTTTCTCACTACCACCTTGTTAAAGGAAGAACGGACGTCTTTAACGTACTCGTCGTAGCCTACGCCCTGAAACACTTTCGCACAGAAACTACCGCCGGGTTGTAACACGTTTCTGGCCATGTCGAGTGCCAGTTCAACCAGATACATCGAGGCATACTGATCGGTGGTTTTTACACCACTTTGGTTAGGCGCCATATCCGAAACCACAACATCCACCTGATCATCGCCAAGCACCTGCAGGATTTGGTCGTATACCGCTTCATCGGTGAAGTCACCCTGAATAAAGTCTACTCCGATAATGCTGTCCATGGGCAGAATATCCGATGCAATCACCCGCCCGTTTTCACCCACTACGGGCGCAACGATCTGCGACCAGCCACCCGGCGCAGAACCGAGATCCATGACCACGCTGCCGGGGCCAAACAGTCTGTCTTTTTCGTTGATTTCAATCAGCTTATAACTGGCCCGGGAACGATACCCATCGGCTTGCGCCTTTTTCACATACGGGTCGTTAACGTGTTCTTCCATCCATTTTTTACTGGTTTTTGAGCGGGCCATATTTACTCTGCTGTGACTGGTGGGAAATCGGCGTTTATTGTAATCATGCCAATGCCATTTGCAAATCTGACAGCGCCAACAAACTTTACCGGCTTGCCTGACTTCAGGGTTATTACAGGCTACAATGCGCTCTATCTTATCACGCGCCTACAAGAGCGCCTATTACCCCTTATCGATTCGGAACTGCCTGCACCATGAAATTAGACGACGTAAAAAAACTGCATCAGAAAAAGTATCGCTCGCAGTTTGGCTATTATCTGGTGGAAGGTGAGCATCTGATTCAGGAGCTGCAACGCTCGCCGCTGATGGCGTTGCCTGTGACGGTATACGTTACCGATGTCTGGCAATCAAAGGGCGTAACTCTGGACGCTCGCTTTGAGGTGATATCGGTGACCGAGCGCCAGATGGCATCCCTCAGCGATACTAAAACGCCGCAGGGCGTGCTAGCCAGAGTACCACTACCGGCAAGCGATAGTAACGCACCATTAAACGCCAACGAGCGTTGTATTTACCTGCATGAAATCCAGGATCCTGGCAATCTGGGCACAATTTTACGCTCGCTGGCCTGGTTTGGTGGTTTTCGGCTGTTGCTAAGCCCTAACAGCGTCGACCCGTTTAACTCCAAGGCAGTTCGCGCCAGTATGGGCGCTATCTTTCATCTGCCGGTTGAGCTGGACGTTTCGCTAAACCAGCTGCAAGCGCGCTTTGAAAAGTTTGCCTACCTTGACCTTAACGGTGCTCCAATCACAGATAAACAGTTTGGTAACTACTCGTGCTATCTGTTTGGCAACGAAGCACGGGGCGTACCTGCCCAGGCACTATCAGATACAAACGCCGACGCGTTTACCATTGCCGGCAACGGCAACATCGAATCATTGAATCTGGCCAGTGCTGTGGGAATCTGCGCCTTTCAGCTAGCGCAAGCCGCAAAGTAACTGCGGCTACGGCAAGTAGGCTGACTAGTTGCGCAAGAGGCGCTGCTAGCGCCGGTTTTTCTTCATCCGGCGGCTCTGCTCCTGCCGCTTTTCTTCGCGTTTTTCTTTACGCGCCACTTTATCCGGGGTTAGCGAACCTTCCTTGAATTTCTGTTTGCGCCTGGCTTTGTCTGCCGCTTTTTTCTCGGCAGCGGCGGCCATTTCTATTTTTTCCTGCTCAATCATTTCAGGCGTTTCCAGAGTCAGCCGTCCCAGCTTGCCCGCCTGTAATTCGGTTAACAGGATTTCGCAGATCTTATGCAGATTAACCCGGCCACCAGCCATTATAGCGCCACGGCTTTTGGCCGCGGCTTCCAGAAACTCAAGCTCAGTATCGGGCAACTCTTCCAGCTTGTAGCGCTCTTTCATTGCCTCTGGATAAGCTTTAATTAAATAGTCTGCGGCATAAAAGCCCACATCATCGTATTCCATGGCGGTATTTTTTACCGCGCCGGATGACGCCAGCCGGTAGATAGAATTGGGGTTTTCCAGCTTTGGCCACAGCACGCCCGGGGTGTCATAAAGCACAATCCCACCACCTAAGTTAATCCGCTGCTGTGATTTGGTTACCGCTGGTTCGTTACCGGTTTTAGCAATCACCCTTTCAGCCAGAATGTTAATCAGGGTAGATTTGCCGACATTGGGAATTCCGGTGATCATGGCATTGATTGATTTCACTGACGCGTGTTTCTGGGCACAGATCGTCTGAACTAATTTTATGATCTGCTTGCTGTTAGCCGGGTTGTCGGTAGTGGTAGTGATGGTTTTTACCCCGCGTTCACTTTCCAGGTACGCCTGCCAGCGGGCGGTTAGCTCCGGGTCCGCCAAATCATATTTATTGAGGATTTTAAGGACGGGTTTATCCCCTCTGATTTTGGCGATTTCCGGGTTTTCGCTGGAATACGGGATCCGCGCGTCGAGCACTTCTATCAGGATATCCACCTGACTTATCGATTCTTTTATTTCTTTTAGGGCTTTGTGCATATGCCCCGGAAACCATTGTAATGCCACTAGGTTCGTCCTGTTATCGCTATGTTGTGCGCAAGTTTACTGTATTTAAGACCGAAATGGGATTTATTGCAGGCACAGGGCCGGGGATGAGCCCGTCTGAACCTAATCCAACGGGCGGTGTTTATCACTATCGCTAGCCAAATAGAGGCGATTAACTAGGCGTCACTTTGTCTTTCCAGCTCAATGGCATACTCCACCAGTTCGGCATTAGAGAGGTTGCCATCATAGCTGTCTTTATCCTGAGCGAGTATTTTATCGATGAACTTTTCAACTATCTGTTGATGACCTTCATCCAGCAGGCGGTATTTGGTGAGGAGCCTTGTCTCTGTATCATTGGTATCCAAGTTGTTCTTCCTCTTTCGTTGTTAGTTACAACCCACTTGTCAACTCGTAGTACAGCGCCGGCAATAATGGTGCCGCGACCCCAAGTAACAAGCATTACTGAGTATAGTAGACAGCCAGGGCAATAATTGCCAATCTGCGCCGCCCTGCTGACAAACAACGTTCTAAAATGGCGCTCCGCGTTTTTTTCTGCCACTAACACGATTACAAAATGATACAGAGAAAAGGTTTCCGGCCATGGGGACTTTGCGTACTATTGGCCTGCATTTAAATAACAACGAGCAGATACCAGGCATGATAAAACCAATTCTTGCATTAAGCACTGCCGCATTTTTCAGCCTGCAGGCTGCGGCGACAGTGGTGGAAATCCGTACCAATATGGGCAACATCAGCGTTAACCTTTTTGATGAAGACACCCCGGAGACCGTTGAAAACTTTCTTGAGTACGTTAACTCAGGGGCTTATGCCAATAACGTAGTACATCGTTCTGAACCTGACTTTGTCGTCCAGGCTGGCGGCTTTACTTACAACAATCCCCTGCCTCTCGACAACGTTGCTACCGGTGTAGCGGTGGTAAATGAGCCGGTGCTGTCTAATGTCCGCGGCACCATTGCCATGGCCAAACAAGCCGGCGATCCGAACAGCGCTACATCACAATGGTTCATTAATTTATCGGACAACAGCCAGAATCTGGATGTGCAGAATGGCGGCTTTACCGTATTTGGCCAGGTGATTGATAACGGCATGGATGTCGCCGACGCGATTAGCGAACTTCCTCGCTTTAATCTGGGCGGGGCAGCCAACTCTATTCCGCTGCAGGATTACACTAATGACGATGCTACCAACGGCCGTGAGCCGGACGGCGATAACTTTGTGTTAATTACTGATATTGTGGTTACCGACGCAGCGACTGTTACCAATCCGGATTTAACGCCGGTTCCAAACACTCTGATCGACAATGACAGCGACCCTACACCACCATCCAGTAGCGGCTCCTCCGGGGGTGCAATGCATCCGCTGGCATTACTGGTTATTGCCGTAACCACCATCGTTTTTCGGCGCAGAAAGAAACGCTAACTGATTAATAAGCCCTTTATTCCNGNNAAANNCAANAAAGCCGCTCANATGAGCGGCTTTNTNGCTTAAANCANCGACNATTTTACGCTATNCGGATCACCACNGCNTGCCANGGCTCAAGNGTGTANCCTGAGTCATCNGACTGCAGCGACGNATAGTTATTGATCATGANATTATCNCCAATCAATGCTGGCTCCAGTGCACAATGATGTTGATGGCTCGAATAGTTAAGCAATACCAGAATCACCTCATCATCGAGCTTGCGGGTATAGGCATAAATATGCTCATCATCCGGCAGCAGCAATTCATACGCACCGTACACCAGAGTCAGATTTTCCTTGCGCAAGCGGGTAAGCTGGCGGAAGTAATTAAGTGGTGAGTCCGGGTCGTCTTCCTGGGCAGCTACATTGATCTCAGGATAATTACCGGTCACCTTTAACCAGGGTTTACCGGTAGTAAAACCGGCGTTGGCCGAATCATCCCACTGAATAGGTGTTCGGGCATTGTCGCGACCACTTAATTTGTGTGATTCCAGCAACATCTCGGCATCACCGCCCTCATTTTTGGTGAGGTTATACCAATTGATGGTCATGAGATCGTTGTAGTCATCAATGCTGTCGAATTTGGCGTTAGTCATGCCAATTTCATCACCCATGTAATAATAGGGCGTACCACGCATAGTCAGCAAAAAAGTACTGAGTAACTTTGAGGACTGCACACGATGAGCCGGCGAATCATCGCCAAACCAGGTCACCTGGCGCGGGAAGTCATGATTGGTATGCCATTGGGTGCCCCAGCCTTTTTCGTCGAAGGTGGTTGCCCAGGCGCTCATGATCTCTTTGTACTTCACCAGGTTCTGGAAATCAGCGTTAACGATCTTGCGTTGATCAACGCCCAGCTCCACATGCTCAAAGTGATAGTTCATGTTCAGTTCCTGACGGTCTTCGTCCACCAGGTCATGAATATTATCCAGGTTGGTGCCCGGCCCTTCCGCTACGGTCATAATATCGTAATGCTGCAGCACCTCGCGGTTCATTTCGTGCAGATACTGATGTAAACGTGGGCCCTGGGCATAAACATCGATCATGGCATCGCCGTGCACGCCCTCGAATACCGGGTAGTCATCATGCTTGGAAATAAAGGTGATCACGTCCATCCGGAAACCATCAATACCCTTTTTAAACCAGAAATGCATCATGTCGAAGATTTCTTCGCGCACTTTCGGGTTTTCCCAGTTTAGGTCTGGCTGTGTTTTATCAAAATAATGCAAATAGTAAGCGTCAGTGGGCTCGTGGTAGGCCCACGCACTACCTTCTTCGTCGAAGAACGACCAGCGCTCCGGCGGCGTGCCTTTTTCAGCCGGCCACCAGTGATAATAATCACGATAGGGATTATCTCGCGATGAACAGGCTTGTTTAAACCATTCGTGCTCGCTGCTGGAGTGGTTTACCACCAAATCCATCACCACCTTGATACCACGGGCATGAAAACCGGCCAGCAACTCATCAAAGTCGGCCATGGTGCCAAACTCATCCATAATGTCCCGATAATCAGAAATATCGTAGCCATTATC
Organism: Alteromonadaceae bacterium; assembly: GCA_002691625.1. Lineage (GTDB taxonomy): Bacteria > Pseudomonadota > Gammaproteobacteria > Enterobacterales > Alteromonadaceae > Alteromonas. Next base: position 43,468 of record NZIK01000077.1, on the reverse strand, counting down.
ATTGTTGGGCGATTTATAAATCGGGTTTAACCAGACTATGTCCACGCCCAGCGAAGCGATGTAATCAAGACGCTTAATAATGCCCTGCAGATCGCCCACCCCGTCACCATTGGAGTCCTGAAAACTGCGGGGATAAATCTGATAAACAACGCCCTCTTTCCACCACTGGCGGTTCATCTGTTTTAGCTGCATGATTGCTTCTCCTGATTAGCCAGGTGATCAGGTTTGGAGTTTATTCGCAATGCCAAACCGGCACCTACCACGAATAAAATACCGGTAACTGCCAGAGCATTACGTGGATCGCCGCCTAGCAAGGAATCATAGAAATAGCCGACCGTTAGCATTTCCATAATTTGCGGCAGACAAATCATGGCATTAAGCAGACCCATGTAAACGCCTACTCGTGCTGCCGGTGTAACGTCGGCGGCGATAATAAAGGGCACAGTCATTACTGCAGACCAGCCTACACCAACCAGTGCCATACAGGCAAAAGTGAGGTACAGATCCGTGGTCAGTTGCATAGACAGATAGCCCACACCACCTATCAATAAGAACAGCGAATAGGTTTTAGCATCGCCCAGTCTGGTAACAACCTTAGCAATCACCAGCGCCATAATAAGTGTGGTCACATTCATAATGGTAAACGCCATTCCCACCTGGGCAGTCCCTTCGGCAAATCCGGGACTGTCAGGATTTGGAGCATCGTAAACGTGACGGGCAATCGACAGTGCAAGGTACTGCCACATTAACGGTAAGCCGAACCAGGTAACCAGCTTCACCCACCATACCGCCCGCAACGATTTAGGCATATCCACCAGCGCACTCCACAACTCGNTAAAAACATGGCTAATGCTTTTATGCTCCCGTTTAGCGTGAAAAGCCTCCATATCTTCAGGCGGGTANTCNTCNGTNTTNANNAANGACCANGCGGTGGAAATCAGNATCACTACTACACCTATAGCAAAAGAATACTTCACTATTTCCGGAATTTGCTTACCGTCGGTTTCTGCTGAAACGCCAACAGAGATCATTATCAGTGGCATTAACCCGGCCAGGATCTGTCCGGCTGCAACCATAAACGACTGCAACGCATATCCCTTAGGNCGTTGCTGATGATTGAGCTGATCACCNACTACCGCGCGATAGGGTTCCATGGCGGTATTCATGGCCGCATCGAGGATCCAGAATAATCCCACAACCATCCATAGCTCAGGCACATAAGGCATAAACATCACGGCAATCGAGCCAACCAGAGCACCAATCATAAAAAATGGTTTACGACGACCAAAGCGGGTCCAGGTNCCATCACTNANGGCCCCGATAAGTGGTTGGATAAGCAAGCCGGTTACCGGGCCAGCCAGCCACAGAATAGGCAGTTCGTGCTCTGCCGCACCGTGATAGCGGAAAATCGGACTCAGNTTNGCNTGTTGCANACCAAAGCCGTACTGAATGCCAAAAAAGCCAAAGCACATGTTCCATATCTGCCAAAAGCTTAAGTTCGGTTTTAGTGAATCTTTCATATCAAGATCTCTGTTTGTAGTAAATGTTAGCGTAACAAACATGCTCCTGATTCTCACAAACTCGAAACATAAACATGTAANACGCTGATACCTTTGCAAGGTTTGATGTTGTGCGCGGCTGCNANCAGCTTCTCAACGCAACATAAAACACACAAAAAATTAACTTCGCAACCTTGAATCTTAAACGATTAAGAAGATTACGCAAGTTTTCTCCTCACTTTCTTAAAGTTAAGTGTGTAACTCNTTATCCTGCAAAAGAAAATATNAAANATGACTGTTAAACATCAGAGCTTGCCGTTTCAAACGTTTGTCANATCAACAAAATANAATGAAAATTTACCAANNANAGCGGGATANCCTTTTGATGAGCTCANCGATTTCCANNCGNTTATTTTACGTGCTGACCGTTACTTTTATTCTCCTCGCTGTGCTNGGTCAGNTTTCAACGGGTATCTATACGCCCTTTTTTGNAGANTTAGCCNAGTTGCATGGCACAAAAATCTCTCTGATTGAAAAAAGCGTNGCCNTTTTTCTNATNGCNTTNGCGGTATCNCANNTGNTATCCGGCATCGCNTGNGACTACCTGAATAAGCCNCGTCTGCTGCANTCAGGNTTACTNTTATTNANAGTGGGCACATTGATNGTTGCCNNTGCCAATAGTCCANTNCTCTTTCTTACCGGGCGGGTTATTCAGGGGCTNGGCGGNGGGGTTGGNGTGTCGGTAACGCGAGCNTTATCGAAACAGTTATTTAGTCCACAACAACTAAATNTTTCNCTTTCACTCACTAACATAGCCTTTGCCATTGCCCCNGCNATTGCGCCAATGCTGGGGACATTAANCGGTGAGTGGCTGGGGCTCAGAGCCGTATTTTTCGTAGTGCTGNTGATTGCGCTGCTGGCTTTCGGATTACTTTTTGCGGTCACTCCCGCGCTGAAANTNCGGCCTNTTTCCAACTCTNCGCANGTAATGCGGGANACCTTAACGCTGCTAAAAAGCAGTGTGAGCNCGATTCTGTTAACCGGAACTGCCAGCGGATTACTTTATGGCATCGTTTTCGGCTTTGTGACTATCAGCCCGTCTCTGATTATCAATGAGCACGGTTACAGCAAAGGGGCATTTTCGTTGTTTTCGCTGCTGGCTACCATNTGTTTTGTGCTGGGTAGCGTGGTAAATATTAAATTATCGGGCGTTTCTGCGCTGCNTAAATTCACACTGTCCGGNTGGGTGATACTGGGNTTGTCTTGTACCNCCCTGTTGTGGATNNCAATAATGGGGGCTGACAGCCTATGGCTCATTATGAGCTTTAGTTACCTCATTTTCTTCCTGGCCGGTATTGCCATGCCCTGCAGCGTGCTTTTNATGCTCGGCTTTTCTGACACCTCGGCGGGCCTGCTGGCCGCNNTAACNGGCTTTTTCCACCTNACCGGCGCNTCNGTCGGNGCNTACCTGGTNGCTANAATANATCANCCACCCGCTNACGCCTTNNTACTNACAACCACNNCCTTAAGNCTTNGNNGTGTGATTGCCTGNGCTTTTATCAGNNTTCAGCAATCAGACTAACGCAANCACTTANCGGGCTTAACTATCATGNCCAAAGGTAATCGGTGCCTGCNTATAGAAGACATTTAATANATCATTGAAGNCTTTTATCTCTTCNACTGCNAGATANCGNGANGGCATTGATAATGTGGTNNTNACNTACANNGTATCCAGCTCATCNCCNNNNTCAAACCGNTAAGAGCGGGTNAGCNTNCCATACTGATGNTCCAGNTTCAGNTCCGGCGGANAGCGGTTGAGNGCCCANTCATGNGGTACCTGAATTTTNTACTCAGACTCNACNAANAAGCCGGGNTAAAACTGACCATAAACTTCGTTGTTGAGCCATGATGATGAGANTTCTCCGCGTANCCACGAGTCATTNTCAGCCAGAGAAATGCCCTGCTGAGGATTAAAATAAGGCTCNTANNTGGTTTCNGAGTGGGTAGTTAACCTNCTCGACATNGTATCAACGCCGGAGATCTCAAACACCGGCTCAGCATCTTCATTNGCNACNTCATGATAAACATCCACCATNTANTCAAGGCGTTTTGGCTGCGACANACCAGCCATGTTCTGACGCATTAACGANGCATACTCATTCAGAAAAGTGAGGGTAACGANCTCTTGCTGGCCCCCCTCTGGCGTAATGGTAATATCNGACNGCGCTNTNAGCTGCCAGCGATANNGNGGGCGTGGNATGGTNGTTAACGACGCATCGTTNGANAGGTTNAGTGCNACCCGNCCCTGGATCCAGTCTGACGTGCTCTGCCATTGCGTNTANGGNTCGGTTGGATCNAGGCAATATTGCTGGCCTNCAAAATTAAAACAAACCACTACGTGATCAAATAAACCGACGGCNGCNGCGCCCGCCATGCCCGGCCGCTCTCGNTTGGTTGCCACCAATACCGGCTCAGCATCAATGTTAATGGCGCGGAGCATGGCTATNAGCAAGGCNGATTTGTCTTTACANTCACCAAAGCGGTTGTCGATGGTTTCGTCCACGTTATGCGGCACTATGTCGTAGCCNGCTTCAGANCGAGANACATANCGAATATCGCGGGCNACAAACTCNAAAATACGCTGGATCNGTGCCTGCTTNCCATCNGCACTANCAGCAAACTCATCAACCAGCGGCTGTACGCCCTGGTTATTTTNGATAGCGTTGACAAAGCCNGGGCGCACTTGCGCTTTAACCGCCTGCCANTCNGGCTCTNTAGAAAGNGTGATCTGGCCTAANTNATCGCCCCAGTTCACNACGCTGTCNGACTCTGCCGCCNCGAGNTTAACNGCGTGACANNACACCCGCGCNGGCTGCTGCTCACAACTTACAAGCTCACTGGTATTATCAAAATACAACCGGGCGCTGTCGTCCCACTGCGCCTCAAAACTGTAATTCAGCATNTCAGCAGTTTGCTGAGGGTAGGANCGAATACTCCAGAAGGGTCGCTCCGNTGTGAGAGTTTCCTCAATTTTATATGCAATCAGCGTGATGCCGCCCACTTCCACCGCCGGAAAAGACACNATCATCTTTTCNGTTTCCGTGAAGGTATTGTAGGTATCTTCTGCNATGACTTTCTGNTGAGANTCATTGACNTAANTCACCTTNCCNNCNGGNGNAATACTCGCTGCCGTCAGCACCGTGAGCTNTTCATTNAACTGATTAAANTAAATGCTTTCGTAAGCATTGTTCTGCACGGATGCNGTGGTNGGATANAACCAGATTTTATGACCNTAAACGGTTACTTTGTTGTCNTTCACTNCAACTTTGTAGGTACGCTCCAGGCCGGTTAACGCACTGTGGGCATCAGGTTCCAGTTCACTGGCAANCTGTTTGGCCCGCGCAATCAANNCATCCCCCTGCAGAAATTCAGCCGATACCGGCAGCGTTANNANCAAACTGANTAATAGGANTAGCTTACTTCTCATCTGNGATCAGCCCTTTTACNTCCNTGANAAATTGNGGCTTGTATTGCGTATATTTACGCGGNGCCACCCACATGTATCCCACCAGCTCNACCAGGCCNTTCTCCCGTTCNATAAGGTGTGANATATAGAGCTGCTTATCACCAGCCTCGGTATTTTCGCAGCTNACTACCGAACGCAGCAGATCGGTNCCNTNTTGCAGTGAACGTGAAGCCGNACATTGNGCACCGGGNAGCACTTCAAGGTANGTNGCNTAGCGATTTTGCGCGACTTCANTAAANTCGTCATGTTCGGTATANGTAAATACGGCGTACCACATATTNTTTAATGAGGCAGGCCCTCNTAGTTCGTATTCAGCCGTGCCATCGGTNACNGTNCCAATNGGNACATTTTCCCAGCCTTCCTGNTTCACCGTAAAGCGCACGCCNGCCTCAGGCANCACNANTTCGGTTCCNGNCTCAATACGGGTAGTCTCTACATTNACCAGTTTCAANTGNCCNAGCGCCCAGAACANCCCNNCCCACAGGGCTAANAACAGNAANCCTACNACCCACTCNAGNGCGTTGAATCCGGCNAACCGGTGCATCATTGGTTCGCTCTCAAATGCTTGCCTGATGCGATTTAAACGATGATGTAGTAGCAAAAATAAAATAAACGCCACAGCCCACAAGACAAATTGCAGCGCCTGACTCTCAATGAATTCGGCAACAACATAAGCACCAATATAGGCACCGCTGAACAGGCNATTCCAGGCAATGTTCTGCATTCTGCTCCAGCCCGGCAGTTGCCGCTGGGCTTCAATATCACTAAACGTTTTAAGCAGGATGTGCGAGGCAAAAGGCAACGGCAAACACACTACCGGCGCAAAAAACCACAGGATGGGCGTAAATGAGCGACCGGTTATGCGTTTACAATCGCGGGCGGCAAGGGCAAACCATATAAACAGGTAACAACCCATGGTGACGATGGTCAGCAGACCTTCCAGCCACACGGCACGATAGGGTGCTACCTTCTGATGGGTACGGGGGGAGTCTGTCACATCCTTGTCCTCTACTGCATGGGTAGTCCTCTACCCGATAAAAAAGGCGGCGCTATTTTTCGCCATGGTTATTATTGTTTTTTAAACAATATATTCTACGCGGCAGATTTGCCACACTAGCCTGATTTTATTAGAGAATTGGTAAACCAGTAGCGGCCGAACGATTGTTTTAATTTAGCAATCAGTTTACTTAAGGATTAACAGACCCGCAATCAAAAGCTAACGAACCATCATCTTGTTAAAGCGACCCGGATTAAAACGGCCGTCCGATCTTACGGCTTTATCGCGCTATAATGTACGGCCACAGTTCTTGCAATTTGCTTTGATATTCATCCAGCCGTGAAAGAACGTGAATGTGTCTTGCCCGAGCAGTTGTTCGAAAGTATTCTGTTTGATTATTAATACTATTTTTAGAAAAGCCTCGCTAAGGCTTTGATAATTTGAATCAAGGAAGTACAGGTTATGGAAAACTCAGCTATTCGCATAAGGGAGATTTCTCTGCTGGGATTACTTCTATCTGTATTGTTTGGCTGCAGTGACAATAAACAGGTTTCTGTAACTCAGAGCTCTTCACCAATGCAAGCTACTGCGGTCACTACAGCCCAAATTAGCCAACCTATTAATTATGAAGATATACAGGTTATTATTCGTGATGTCGCGACCCTGCCGATACGTCCGGGTAAACGTTCAGGCGCCAGAATAACTACCCTAGCCTCTGTTAAGGACGATTCAAAGCGCTTCTATTCGGTGGACTTGGATGGTTATGTGTATACCATCGATAACGAAAAGCTCATTAACGAACCCTTTTTAGACGTGAACGCTGCCCTCGGCGATGTGTTTGTTCGAAATGATACCGAAAAAGGGCTGACCTCGATGGCTTTTCACCCCAATTTCGCCCGGCCCGGACTGCCCGGTTTCGGCAAAATCTATACGGCAACCACTGAAAGATACGGTTCCGGCAAGCCAGACTTTAAGGAAGTGAATACAGGAAGAACACCATCGCATCTGGATGTTATCCGGGAATGGCAGATGTCTTCTGTCAGCAATAACCGCATAGATTCTTCTTCAAGTAGGGTGGTAATGCGAATTTCACACCCTTTTCGCGATCACACCATCGGCCAGATCGCGTTTAACAACAGAGCAATGCCAGGTGAACCTGATTATGCCAGGCTCTATATTGGCGTTGGGGATGGCGGTAATACCGTGGGTTATAAACAGGAAATAAACGCTTTTCATACCGCCCAGGACCCACAACTCCCATTAGGTAAAATTTTGCGGATTGATCCGCTTGCCCGAGGTGCCCGACCCTATACAGTGCCGCCGGATAACCCTTTTGTAAATAACCCTCCTTTTTTACCTGAGATCTGGGCTTATGGGTTACGCAATCCGCAGCGGTTTACCTGGGATAGTGCTGGCGACCATCGCATGATTCTCATCGATATAGGTCAGGCTTTGGCTGAGGAAATTAATGTCGGTATCGCCGGAAGCAACTATGGCTGGAGCCAGCGTGAAGGCTTCCTGAATGTCGACCGTAAAAACAATAAAACCTATCATCCTCTCCCGGCAAACGACTCGCAGTTTAACTATACTTATCCGGCCTTACAGTACGAGCATGATTTGGGGCGCGCAATAACTGGCGGATATGTATACCACGGAGCGCTGCTAACTAAACTGAATGGTATGTATATCTTCGGCGATATGGCCAGCGGACGGATTTTTTACACTCAGGCTGCAGCTCTCAGGAATGGCCAGATGGCCCAATTCGGCGAGCTTAAGTTAAAACACAATGCCAGGATAAAAACGCTGTCGGATATTCAAAATGGCGCTAATCATGCGCAGATGCGGTTTGGTGTGGACGGTGCGGGTGAGCTGTATATTCTCACCAGAGGCGATGGCACAATCCGAAAAATGGTGATGGTGTCGGGGTAAACCGGCAGAAGTGAATAACTTCTGCTCCCGGTACGAGAGCAGAAGAGGCCTGTTTTATTGCTCTAAAAACTCATCACTTAAGTAGAGTTCGTCGTTACTGTTGATACCTACTTTGCGGTTGAGTACCGTTTGGGCAATTTCCTGCGCTTCTTTCAGCGAGTGCATCTTATAAGTGCCACACTGGTACTCGTTCAGTTCCGGAATATCAGATTCGGTTTGTACATTCAGTACATCATTCATGGCTGCCAGCCAGGCTTTGGCTACGCGCTCTTCATCCGGCGTACCAATCAGGCTCATGTAAAAACCAGTACGGCAACCCATTGGAGAAATGTCGATGATTTCAACGTCATCCGCATTCAGATGCTCACGCATAAAACCAGCAAAAAGGTGCTCAAGGGTATGAATGCCTTTTTCAGACAATGCTTCCTGATTTGGTACCGTAAAGCGCAAATCGTAAACGGTGATAGGATCGCCCTTAGGCGTCGTCATTTTTTTCGCAATGCGCACAGCCGGGGCTTGCATGCGGGTGTGATCAACACGGAAGCTGTCGAGTAATGGCATGATTAAATTCCTTGATTGATATCGGAAATGCGACCTTTGGTACGCGCACAACCGTAAATAAGTTTAACGCCGGCTATTGTACATCAACTATCAGGGATAAACATACCGAAGCATCGCCGTTGGGTGTACCCTGTAACCAACCGGCAACTGTTAAAAGGAATGTTATGAAAAAGCTGATAATCGCACTAACGGGCGTTTTACTGCTAACTGCCTGCGACCGCAACGAAGTGGGTGATGTCTCTTTGGGGCTGTTTACCACCAAGGACATCAAAATAGACATGTTCACCGACCCATTGATCCCGGGGGTAACCTGCCATGTGGCCAGCATTGAGGCGGATTTAAGCCTGGCCGACCCCTCCGACAGCTCTATTGCCTGCCGTCAGACCGGCGAAATCACGGCTGCCATGATAGCGGCTATCGATAAATCAAAATCAGGTGACGTCGTCTTTAAAAAATCGAAAAGCGTACTGTTTAAAAATATGAAAATTCGCCGCATTTTCGACCCCCAAAACCAAACGCTGATGTACCTGGCCTACTCCACCAAGGAAACTTCGGGCAGTTTTAAACACAGCTTATCGACCGTGCCATTGTGGGGTACAGGCGCCTATCAGACTACGCCTGTTCCAACCAACTAAAACCCAGGGGGCACAAACCCCCTTTTAATCAGGGCGTAGTATTTTTAAGTGATATGGCGTCCTCATTGATAACACGCACTTCACGTTGCGGGAATGGAATTTCGATACCATGTTCACGCAGTGTTTCAAACACAATCAGCAACAGGTCGCCGCCTACCCTGTTTTTACCGTCATCCACGCCTTCCATCCAAAACTCCACAAACATATTAACGCCGGAGTCGCCAAAGCTGTCTATTTCGCAATCAGGGCGTTCTTCAAATGGAATATCCGGGCCGCTTATTACCTGAGGATGTTCGCTTACGGCCTCTTTGATAATTTCGACCATGGCGCGGATGTCGGTTTTATAAGCCACAGAAAAGTCGATGCGATAACGTTGTTTGGGATCTTTATGTGTCCAGTTAATTAACAGCGAACTGATAAACTTCTCGTTAGGAACGAGGATATCTTTACCGTCATAGGTTTCTAGCACCGCATAACGCATTTTAAATTCGCGCACAAACCCCTTGCTGCCGTCATCAAGTTCAACGAAATCGCCCACGGTTAATGAGCGATCCAGCAGAATAATAATGCCCGATATAAAGTTTGAGGCAATCGACTGTAACCCCAGGCCCAGTCCCACACCCAGCGCACCACCAAATACCGCAAGCGCCGTAAGATTGATCCCCATGATATTCAGCAAGAGCAGAAAAATAACGCAGAACAGTACCACCTCAAAGAGCTTGGAAAACACCTCTTTGGTGGTCACATCAAGCTTTTCATGATTACGGATAATGTCTTTACCCACGACGCTGGATGCCCGGCCAAGCCAGAACAGTAAAACCCCGAATATAGTCACTCTGGCGATGCCGTAGGCAGAGACGCTGACGTTGCCAATATTTATTGAGATTGACTCTAAGGCGGCAATGACAGACGGCAGCACATCAATCATGTGCAGAAAGACAATGGGCAAACCCACCCAGCGCAGAAAATTCGCTATTCCACGTCTTTCAACAAAGGCACGAATAAAAGAGTTGAGGAAAATCATAATCGCCAGCACTACCGCGACTTCCAACAGCCAGGCGTCTAACTGATACTGCTTGCCCAGTATGGAGGTAAGCTTTAGCAGGGTAATAGTAATAACCGGGAACAGCGTACCGCCAAGGCGGTACATTTTGAGTCGGAGAATATGCGTACCGCCAGCTGGCGCTTCTCTCGTCCAGCTAAATTGCCGACGCAAACTCGAGGATACCAGCCAGGCAACGGCATAAATCGAGACAATAACGATAGCCTGGTACAAAAATGTTGGACTGAGAATGGCGTCCTGAGCAACCAAAAAGGCTTTCTTCAGCTCAGCGATAAAGGCTTCCATAATTTACCCTGCAGAGGATGTGCTTCGGGCAAGTTTTATCGTTAATCACTCTGCGGGTAAAGAAATATATTTAGAATATATGTAAATAATTATCTATTGAAATTTGATTTAAACAGTTGAAAACCTGAATAATCAAACACAACTAGTTCGCACTTCCTCGTATTCCATTGATTCTCTCGTTTCATATACCCTATCCCGCCAGTGAGCCTGGAAATTTTGCGCAGAACTATAAGCTAACAATTTTTCACAACAGTTAAATGATGGTTCAGCCTGTTCATCCTTTATGTTCAATATCATCTCAGACACGCTCCTTTCATCTAACGAATCTAACAAATAACCAACATTGAAATTTTCAACCATGTATTTAAACCAGTGGTAATTTGGAACCAATACCGGAGTATTCGTTTTTATAGCTCGCATTACAATGCCTGACGGGCTGTAATGATGAGCATAAAGGGCACAGACCAAATCAGCGCAATTCGTAATATCCATTAATTCCTGGTCACTTAGGTACCTATTAATGACATGAAACCTATCCCGTTGTTCTTCGCCGAGATTGTCTATGTAAGTTTGAATCTCTTTCGAAAGTTTGCCGGCCAACACAAGCTTAACCTTATGTTTTGCTGATATTGCAGCTACAGACTTAATAAGCATGATTGCGTTTTTCCGCGGATGTGTATTCATCGCTCCGCATGCCAATAGGTAAAAAAAGCCTTTCTTGAGCCCAAACTGCTCATAAGCAGCTCGTTTGGTTATGGGTTCTTGTTTGTCAATAGGGTCAGGAATCAGTTTGAATCGACTACGGATAAAATAGCCTAACAAACCAGGATGATCATACGAAGCATTATCGATGGTGCTCAGGGTATTTTTCGGATGCAGACACAATAACAAGAGTTTGATCAGCTTCTCGCCATAAGATGCGTTAGTCAACAATCCGGGGCTTAGCATTAAAAAGTGATACTTCCATCGTCCAGAAAAATTGAAAATGGGCCATAGCCATGCTGCTGTAGTTCCTGTTGGAGCAATGATTTTCTTAACTGGAGTCTGGCGAGCCAACTCTGCAATTGACTTACACTCATAGTAACTCTGGATAAAACTATTCGATTTAAAGGTTTTCCGATAAAAAATCACTTTATCAACTTTCTTGCTGATCGCCTCGAAAACAGCGTTTGTCGCCGGGGTCAGTATCAACACCTTTTCATCTTTATCTAGTGCACTCAGAACTTTATCCAGATACGTAAGGTGGTGCCCGGTAACTGAGGGCAAGTAAATGCACAAATAGGAAGGGTTTGTTTGTCGCATAATATGGGCTCACTATTATTTTTTTAATCGGCCACAAAGGTCAATGCCGTGCGAAGTGTAAACCTAACGCACTTAGGTCAGTAATGCTTTTAAGCATTCTCTATCTTTCAGCCTGTATCGTCAGAGTTATTCAACTATTTTTTCGAAATCGGTTTTGACTTAACTATAGTTGAGAAAAACTGACGATGCAGACTGATAGATACTTAGCGAGGACTAATATTCTTTAATTCATATTGTTGAATCAGGCTATTCAGGCGCACAAATGAAGCGGGTTGCGAAAACCGCATACGTTCAAGTTTACGCTGAGCTATCGCTTTGCTGCCTTGTTTTAGCAGCGTTTCAACGTAATTCAGGCGGATGTGTTCGGCAATGCCGGGCTGCTCAATGATCGTTTCGTAAAGTACGATGGCTTCATCTGCCTCCCCTTGTTTGGTTAAAATTTCGGCATAGGTATCCACAACCCCGTCGTTGGTCGGCATAAATTCGTAGGCTTGCTCAATCAACTTTCTCGCTTCTTCTAGTTCGTCCTGATTCATTTTAAGGTACGCGAGATTATTCAGTGCTACGTAATTATAGGGATCTGCCGCGATGGCTTCTTTATAGCTCGTTACTGCCTCATCCGGGGCTAATACCATCTGAAACTCCGCCATCAACATCAGCGAACGAATGTCCTTGTCTGGCGTAGCGTTATGTTTCTGTAACAACGCTAACGCCTCGTTGCGCTTATCCTGTGCCGCGTATATTCGGGTGAGTAATGCGAGGTAATCAAAGCTTCGATTCGCCTTATAAGCTGCCAGCGCATCATCAAGGGCTTCTGCAGGACGTCTTTCCAGCAAACTGATATAGGCATTTATTCCCCGTACTTCTGGTTCATCGTATAGTCGTTCATCAATTTGCTGCCAGGCCGCTTTGGCTTCTTCAAGATTACCCAGCCTTGCATTAAACAACGCCTGAAGGATGCGAATTTCCTGATTATCTTCCAATTGTAAAAAGCGGTTTGCTTCGGCCAGCGCCGCCGGATAATTGCCACGGATATTATTCACTGCAATGACACCTATAGCCGCGTTTTCCTGATTTGGAAAAAATTCGGACCATTGCCTGAAGTGCTCTTCGGCAGCAATAACCTGATTGGTTTGTACTAATACATTACCTTTTAATTGCCACAGCGTTTGAGGGCTGTCAGCAGAGAGTGAAATACCTTCGATTAGCTTAAGCGCCTGCTCCTTTTGGTTGAACTCCAGAGCCTTTTGGGCAGCCAGCATTCTTAGTGGCGGATTCGTCAGGCCCGACTCGAGAGAATTAATGAGTGAGGATAGCTCCTGTTGCGCCTGCTCTTTGTCCTGTGAGAGTAGAAACTGCCATGCCCTAAAAGCGCTAGGGCTGTCTGCAACGATTTTTCTGGCCAGCGTCAATGCATTATCAACTTGCCCTTGCTGTTCAAGCANGCGCATTTTTAAAACCTGTGCAGGTACTGCAGTTGGTTGCTCGCTAAGTGCCTTCTCAACAGCCACCTCAGCCCCAGCTAAATCACCTTTCGCCAGTGCAGCTTCAGCATTGATTATGAAACTGCTGAACGCTGTCTTATCATTGCTATTTAACTCTCTGGCAATGGCTTTTGCTTCGTCATACTTACCATNTTTGATAAGCGCCATAGCAATCATCTGTTTNGCCTGNACCGGNACTTCCTGATCTTCNACNANCTCNTCNACNCCNATNAAACCGTCNATATCNTCTACNGATAANCGCAACAAATTCANTTGCACAATTTGCTCNGCGCTTTGNGACAAANNTTCCATTTGNTCAATCATTTCGNTGGCNGCCGCCTCATCATCCGCTTTNAACATTTCNAGTGCCGCTTTGGATAACAANGGAACATCCGTNGATTNAAAGTTATCGAGGCGTTNAATNACNGATTTTACCTGAGCACTGGTNCTNGANTTTACCTGACTNGCNGCNAGNAANCGNAACACNCNGTGNTCGTCNGGCAGNANNNTGGCAACCGTTGATAANTGCTCNACGGCNTTATCGTAATTCTCGGTTTTNTAAGCGGCAAAGCCNGCNACCACTCTTAACGTTGGGTCCAGTCGNCCGGTATTNATNGCNATNTCNGCATANTTNAGNGCCGNNTCGTNATCNTTNTCNACNGCNCGCGCAATNCTTTTNAGCTGATTNANATACGGGCTNTTACTGTTNACCNNCAATANCTCATCNACGAGAGGNTCTGCCTGCTTNGCATCCCGCTGTTGAATCAGCAAACTGGCNAGAATAAATTTCACNCGTATATCAGTNGGNTCAACGCGAAGNTANNCTTTAAACGNTTCANCAGCTTTNGCNCCCNGACCGGTAGACGTATANAGNCGCNCCANTATTAANANNGCATCACTATTNANNGGCGAGCGATCTCTGGCNTGTTCAGCCTTANNCANCGCCTCCTCATATTTTTCGGCTGCCAGNAANGGAATNAGCTGAATCAGNTCGTGNTAAACGCTGTTCACATTCAGCGCTGTTAAATTTTCTGACAGTAACACGGCCTGCTTATTTTGCTTGAGTGTCAGCAGTGATAAAGCTTTGCGATAACCTACAATTACTTTATCAACATTCGATAAACCACTGCTTTCCAGCGGCAATTCTGTCATCGCCACATCGGCGCGGGTCTGCTGAAAAGCCTTGGATAATAATGGCAACACATCGGCCGGTTTGTAGCCATAGTCGAATGCCCGGGAAAGTTCTTTTTCCGCCGACTCGTAATCCTGTTCCTGCAAATAAATTTTGCCCAGTTCAAATCGTGGCTGAGCTGCTTGTGGATCCAGTTGAATGGCATTCTTGAGCGCAATAATAGCGGCTTTATTATCGCCTTGTTCTAAATGCTGTTTTGCTTCACTTATATGCTCAACAGTGGTTTTCTGGCCACAGCCTGCAACCATTAGCAGCACAGCAGAAATCACGGCAATTCGGGTGGAGGTAGACTTGTTCATATCGTTAGAATCGTTACTGAGTGTTTTTATTATATCCAGTTTTCAGCATACCACCTTAATGTCAGTTTTTTTAACAGAATTGTTTGCTCGCACTGAAAGTGCACCGTTAAATATACATATAGTCATTAACTTTCAACAAGTTAAAGAAAAACACAACAGAGGCTCGATACTTGCATAAGAAAATTTCGAAAAAAACCATGTGGAAAAGCAAAATGAAAATAAAAAACAAAATGTTACAAACAGGGACTCTACTTTGTAGTCTCCTGACGGCAGGTCTGGTTACTGCATCACCAGTAACGTTAGAGGGCCATTCAGTTAGTCCTGCTATTGCAGCAGGTGACTCTAACCTGTACGGCAATGGCGGTGCTCCTTTCACGGCAGCAGGTGAATTTACCGGCGTAGTGAGCATTGAAATCTTCCGTGACGGTGGCTTCTACATTTGTACCGGTAGTGCGATTTCGCCACGACACATTATTACTGCAGCACACTGTATTGAACGTGATGACGGTTCAATTATGGACCTGTCTACAGGCACGGTGAGTGCAGTTTTCTCTGACGGCGGCAGTTTTGTTGACTACATCCCTAGCTCCAGCGTAGTCGCTCACCCTGATTACCTGGGTTTTGGCGTTTGCTCAGCTACTGAAGGGGCTGGTTTTTCTGGCGGCTGCCTTAACGATGACATCGCGATTTTAACGCTGGAAGAGGATATTCCTGCGGGCGTTGAAATTTATGATTTCTACACTGGCGACATTGACAATGGTGACCTTTTCACTATGGTTGGTTATGGCACCACGGGTAACGGATTAGATGGTTACACAGCTGGCCCTGACTGGACGAACAAACGTTATGGTTTCAATATCCCGGAGTTTTTCGACTGTGACGATGCCAGTGTGGCTGCTCCAGATCGTTCAGGCGGTTATTCATCTTCAGCTGCCTGCCCTGTAGCATTCGGCTCCGAAGCTGAAGTATGGTATGCCGACTTTGACGGTGTAGCCGACGGCACTAACTGGGATTATTTCTGTATCGTATTTGGTGTATGCGGCGACGCCTTCGGCAGCGATACAACTACCGGCTTGTTTGAAGCAAACATTGGTGGTGGTGATTCCGGTGGTCCTTCATTTGTTTATGATTCCACAAACGATAAGTTTTTGTTAGCGGGTAACAATACTTTTGGTATTGATAGCTCACCAGTCGCTAATGGCGGTTACGGTCACATCTTTGGTGGTAACCTGTACGCGCCTTATCTTGATTGGATTAACAGCATCACTAACGCAAACGCGCCTGCTACGCTGGCGATTTTGTTAAGTGGTCTTGGCATCATGGTTGTACGCCGCAGAAAAGCCAAATAAGCATCTCTGATCGTACTAATAAAGGGAGTTCAGTAGTGACTGAACTCCCTTTTTATTTACCTCAAAAAACGCCTTTCTTTGCAAACTACCTTATCACCGCCTCAGACTGTCGAACCGGCCATTGATTGAATTAAACGCGACATCAGGTGTTAGCAATATACCTAACAGGGAACGGCTACGTGGAATAAGCAAACTCTGGACAGAATTGTCGATACAGACGATCTTAAAGTCGTTATTTGTCTTCAATGCTAAGCGAACGACCCCGTGCTGCCACGATTTGCATATCGCCGATTACCTGATTTCAGGCTGAGCTAAACCGTCGATACTCAGCTCAATGGCTCTTTCAATGGTGTGCTGTTGCAACCTGATTGGCCAGTCAGCAGTATTAATGGAAGAGGGTTTATCCAGTATTGCTTTTAGCACCTCATCGCCCAGCTTGGGTCGATAATGGGCCGGCTCCCAGTACCAGGTCATAAGTTGCCTGTCCTGTGCATAGTTAAGCGGTTCCAACGTTTGCTCGCTGGGTAAACTGAAATCATAAATTGCGTATTCAGGATACCTATCTCCTACCCGGGCTAAATCCCGCTTCCATTGCAGGTAGCTTCCCCAGTGACCGCTCTTGTAAATAACCTGCCAGTAAGACTGATGGTATGGATTGATAAAGAAATGCAGTGCAACCTTCGGATGCGCTGTTTTCATCTCCTCCAGAAAGCTTGTTAGTAAGGCTATTGAATAAACCTGCCCGCCAGCCTGGTAAGTCAAATGTTTGCGCCCAAAACGCATAAATAGGCCATCAAACTGATGTTGAAAGAAGCGTCTTTTACCTTCAGCTTTAATTGCATCCAGGTAATAGCCGCCAGTATTACTGCCCAGGTGGGTAATATTATTATGAGTCCCTCCCTGCTGGGCGATGGTCCTCACCGAATCGAACAGCGTATCAAGTGAAAACACTGCAGGATAAATGCGCATTAGCCTGTCTACAGGGCTCTCAGGATGTTGAGTAATAGTGTCGAGTAACGCCTGCTGAGACCACGGCCCAGGACTATGCGAGTAATTATGCAGGAAATACCGGTAATCCAGGGCGATAATCAGTGTAGTCAGGTTGGGATTATAACGGGCCTGACTCAAGGCATGACGCAATGTTTCCGCCAGACCAGCGCCGGGCAGCGAGAGATTATAGGCGTGACGCCCTTTGAGTACCTCAGATTCAGCAGCAATGCCAAGCTGAACCCTTGAATTACCTATTAAAACAGTATCAGGCTGCAGAGCCTGTGCGCGGTAAGGAGTGACTTCCCTTACTCTTTCATCGGCCTGGGTCTTCTGCTGATTAAACCCTTTTAGCGCCGGGCTCCAATAAAAGCCGTAGGGATCCACCAGAAAGTTGAATCCGCCGACCAGGGCGAAGACAAGAACGATAAACAGTGCTAAACGCGTTAGATAATTCATAGGCTAAAACTGAAAATAAAGGAATTCACTCACCTGAGACAAAGTGAGAACCCCGGCCACAAAAAGTACCGCTGAAATCAAAGCCCAGCGCGTATTCGCTTTCCAGCCTATTCCGGTGACCAGGTTAAATCCGGGCCAGAAGGTATCGCGCCGGTTATAAGATAACTTGCTCAACGAGCCCGCCACCCGACTGAAAATATCCTGCGTATTCGGCATCATCAGCACCACCACCAATAAAAAGAAGTTCCACACCCAAACTTCAACAAAAGCGCTGCTTCCGGCGGAAGACTCGGTTATCCCTATCTGCGATAGCATCCCTGTTACGGTGTCGCCTAAGCGGGTCCAGATACCTTGAGGAATAGATACGCCGTAACCGCCAACCATTCCCTTTAACATAGTAATAGCACCGTCAAAAGTAACCGCCCGGAAAAAGACCCATCCAACGACTACGCCAACAAAGGTAACAGCCCAACCTATCATTCGGGCCCAGCCACTCTGCAACGCATGCAGTGCAGGACACAGGTAACGCCAGGCATGGAAAATAATCAGATAAGAACCATGCAGAGCCCCCCAGATTAAAAAGTTCCAGCCCGCGCCATGCCAGATCCCGCCAATGACCATAGTTAAAAATAAATTGCGGTATCGATTGAAGTTACCGGCCCGGTTCCCTCCCAAAGCTATGTACAAATAATCCCGAAGAAAACGCGATAATGTCATGTGCCAGCGGCGCCAAAATTCAGAAATATTGACGGATTTATAAGGCGAATAGAAATTTAATGGCAAAATGATGCCAAACATTCTGGCCAACCCAATGGCCATATCGGAATACCCGGAGAAATCAAAATAGAGCTGGAAGGTATAGGCCAGAGCTCCGGCCCAGGCAGCAAAAAAATCCAGTGTTACGCCATTATCCACGTTAGCAAAAGCAACATTGGCATAGCCTGCTACACCATCGGCGAGTACCGCCTTCTTAAATAACCCAAGAGCAAATATCGACAATCCCAGTCCCAGATTCCTGGCTGTGATAGAGGCATGGCCATTAGCAAACTGAGGCAGCATTTCTTTATGGTGGACTATAGGGCCTGCTATCAATTGCGGAAAAAACGTCACAAACAACGCATAATCCAATGGGTGTTTTTCTACAGTTTCGCCACGATAAGAATCCACCAGATAAGCAATTTGCTGGAAGGTAAAAAATGAAATAGCCAGAGGCAATACCACACCGGGAAGCGGCAAAGGGGTGTCCAGCAATAAATTGACGTTCTCCAGAACAAAATCGGTATATTTAAAGTAACCCAGCGACAATAAGTTCAGGAAAACACCAATATACAAAGTTATTTTTTTGCGGTTTTTACTGAGGCGCTTTCCTAACTGGTAGTTGAGCACCATGGAGACCAGGATGATAGCGAGGTAAGCCGGATTCCACCAGCCGTAGAAAAATAATGAGGCAAGCACCAGCACGCACACAACGGCTTGAAACGAGGCATACCGCCCAAACAACCACACCAGTAAAATGGTCAGCGGCAAAAACGCAAAAATAAATTCGTAGGAGTTAAACAGCATGCATTATCGCTTTTCGTTCTGTTTTTATAGGGTTACTGTTTTCTTTTGACATTACCCTAACTGGAAAAGGAGTTGAAGCCTTAATTGTACACTTTGTGTTCTCCCCATCTAAGCCATTGGCTTATTTAAGCTAATCACAAGTCGCGTTACACTGGTGCGGTAAAAAAGGACTTGCTGATGCATATTGTTATTATTGATGATCACGAATTAGTCAGGGACGGCATTAAAA
The DNA here is from genome assembly GCA_002691625.1 of Alteromonadaceae bacterium. Lineage (GTDB taxonomy): Bacteria > Pseudomonadota > Gammaproteobacteria > Enterobacterales > Alteromonadaceae > Alteromonas. The sequence goes on along the minus strand of NZIK01000077.1, from coordinate 24,109 downwards.
ACCTGGTTGAGCAGGAATTTGGCTGGCATGTTTTGTTTGATGTAGCCGCGATAGAAGAACTGCCGAATGTAGATGTTCTGGCAGATGTAGACGTAGCAATTATTGATATATCACTGCAGGAAGCCTCCGGTTTTGATGTACTGAATACCGTTAAAACCAACTACCCCGATGTTCGCTGCCTGATGGTAAGCATGTATGAGCATGTCGGCTATATTTCTAAGGCGCTGGAACTGGGTGCCGACGGTTACGTTACCAAAACAGCCGCAACCAAAGAGCTGATGTGCGCGTTGAATGCACTGGAAAACGGCGACAATTATCTCAGCACCGATTTAAGTAACAAGCTTGCTTTTGGCCACAATAACGCCTTTTCGGAACTCACTGAACGGGAAAGAGAGGTGTTTTTATTGTTAGCCAAAGGTTTGCAACCCAAACGTATTTCCAGCCAGCTCAAAACCATGCCAAAAACCATCATGGTGCACCGAACGAACATTTATCATAAGCTCGGGGTGACATCACAGTTCGAACTGCTGCGAATCGCTCTGAATGAAGGTATTCTGAGCCTGGATGACTTTATTCATGCACCCAGCGCATAAACTTTTCACCAGGATTTTTGTGTTACCAGCGCCGTTGTCTATGGTGTCGTCTTTCACTTCATCCTTACAACGTCTGTTCAGCTTTCGCTACCTGCTGATGGGGCTGGTCTATACCTTTGTATTTCATGCCTTCTGGCTGGTGAGCCGCGAATTTGAAACTGTGACAGCTACTGTCAGTTGGTATCTTCCCGCCGGCATCAGACTTGCCGCCTTTTTAGTTTGCCCTTACCGGGCCTGGCCGGCATTGGTTATCTCAGAAAAGCTTACTTTTTTTACTTTGTTTTCACCCGGTGCAGCGCTTGACGAAAGTGCTTTCATGAGTGGTAGCTTTGGCTGGCTGATTGCACACTCAGTACTGTCGCCAGCGGCTGTAATGGTATGCGTGTGGCTGTTCAGAAAGTATAACCGCAGGCCTTTTTTCAATAACGTCAATTCAGTGCTGAGCTTTTTGCTCTCTGGAGTTGCTTTAAGTGCTTTGCTGGGCCTGACTTTTCTGGGCCGGCGAGCAATGGAGAACACCGAATTTCGCGAAATACTCTGGCCTGTCTGGTTTGACTTTATCCTCGGAGATTTTGTTGGCATCCTGGTCCTTACCCCCATTGTTATTGTCCTTCTCCAAAGCAAACTGACCGCTACACGCAGCAAACTACTGTTGCTACTGGCACTATTGTGGGTAACTACCCTATTTTCAGTGATTCTGTCATTTCGTTCCGGATTCGATTTTACTTATCAGCTAAAATACATCGCCATACTGCCTGCCTTGTTTTTCGCCTACCGTTTTGGCATGCACGGCGGCGCGCTGGCCACACTGTTGATAGGGCTAACGGCTTTCGTTGCCTCGCTACATTCAAATGAGTCGCCGCTGGCGCATCAGTTTTACATTGTTGGCATGTCTATTACCGTATTAATTTTAGGCGCCGCTGTAGAGCAGTCGCAACAGATGACAAACCAATTACTGGCAGCCAACAAAAACATGGAAGAGAAGAATCGACTTCTACAAGAAGCTATTAACGATATTCAGGCACTGTCTAATCAATTGGTTGCCACCCAGGAAGCTGAACGCAAACGGCTGTCGCGGGATTTGCACGATGACTTTGGCCATCGAATCGTAGATTTACAACTTCAGCTTGGCCTGGTCGCGTCCCGAATGCCGGCCCAGAATAATGCGCTTAGCACCATTACCTGTAAGCTTGATGAACTGTATAGCGCTATGAAACAGAGTATCGGACGACTGCGACCAGCCGGTATCGACAACCTGCCTTTGGAACACGTACTGCGCAACAACGACACGCTTAAGTCAATGCAGCGGGCCGGTGTTCACTGTCAGTTGCATGGTCAGGGAACGCCGCCCTCGCTAAGCGATGAAGTGCGAATTAATGTGTACCGAATTATTCAGGAGGCCCTTGCCAACATCGCTAAGCATGCCGATGCCACTGAGGTTGAAATCAGTATTACTTATGCTGCCGAAGCCATTCACATCGAGATTGCTGACAACGGCATTGGTCTGATTCAACCCCAGGCTAAACCCTCCTCACTGGGGTTAATCTCCATGCGGGAAAGGGCGCGCTTTATTGGCGCGCAGCTCACCTTCGATTCAGGCCAGCAGCAAGGCACACGGGTCATAATCGATCTTCCTTTAACAGTGCGGCCTAAGTAACTGGCTTAGTCTGACTAGGAGTAATACCAATGGCGGCCTGAGCAGAAACGGTTAATAACTATCTTCGAGGTATAATTAAGGAGGTAGTATGAAAAGTAACACTATTTTATCCGCCCTGACGCTTTCAGCCGCTCTGCTGGCCGGGTGCTGCGCCACTGATCATGCGCAAACACAACCACCCCATCAGCACAGTGCGGGCTCAGACACCTATGCGGTAGTACCCGAACAACCGGTAACACCCACTAACACCGACCATTCTCAACCACCAACACAGCTCGTTCAGTACCGACCACATCAGGATCGCCTGCAAGCGGTGGATCCCTACATTCCCAGAGCCACGCCGGTTTCAGGCTGGGCGCCGCCAGCTCATACCTACAGGCCGGTGTTTACCCACAAATTATTGGGGGATTACGCCGAACAAATGACCATGAAGTTAATTGAGAATATGCGCTATGTTTCCACTAATACACCCGTTGCTGTCACATCACTGGTGGATCTGGATAGCTCACTTTCCCACACTAACATTCTGGGCAACCAGTTGGCGGAAAGCTTCATTACCGAATTGCAGGAGTTTGGCATTCCTGTTGTTGATTTTAAAACCACAGGTGTGATTCATGTTGGCGGCAGTGGCGACTTTGTGTTCAGCCGCAACTTAGGCGAACTGGAACGTAATCCCTACATAAAATACATTTTGTCCGGCACCATGACCTACAATGACCGAGGCATTATTCTTAATATCCGCATGGTCGACATCAACTCGAAAGTGGTGGTTGCCTCTTCCAAAGGTTTTATCCCTCAGTTTGTGGTTGATTCACTTTATCCGCGTAATTACGTCGACGGCATAGTGCTTGATACCACCAGCTAACATGCGCTGTTATCGACGCAACAACCCAGGCTCCGGCAACGGAGCCTGTTAAGGCTTAACCTGCCCGCTTAGCTACTGGTTTACTCGCGCCGCTAAGGACGTACTGTAACCACGTTCTTTTCACTATCAGTTCAAACAAGGTAAAGGCGATAGCCAGAGTAATAAGCGTAATACTGATTAATTTGACTAACCAATGCAGCGGCATTTCAGCAAAGGCCACCTGCAACCACACAACCAGTGGCAAATGAATCAGATACAGCCAGTAGGCCCGTGCCGACAGATAACTAATGGTCGCATTTGGCTGGCTGAATAACCGCTTACAAACAGTCATTAGTGCTGCCGTCAGCAACCACATTATGCTGGCATAACACAGTACAAACCCGGCTTTATAGTAAAGGTAGAACTCATGGCCGGGATGCATCTCGTAAGCAGAAAGAAAAATCGCTCCCATCACGGAAATTACCAACCAGGTAAGCAGAAACCAGCTAATCTGCATAAAGTCTGCCAGTAAAGGCTGGTGTTGGTACAAGCCCCACCCCAGCAGAAAAAAGCCACCATAAATGAGCAGCAATGGTATATGGGGCCACAGAGACTTATCCGGCGTATCGAGCCCCCAGTGCTCCATCCACCACAAGCAGCCAGCCACCAGCAAACATCGCAATACCAGCCCCAAACGGCTAGTACATAGCCAGGCCAGAAAACGCTTACCCGCAAGGGCCAGTGATTGCGAAGTCGCAGGCACTCGCTCAAGCAGTGAGCTCACCAGTACAGCAATGGCAGTAAATAGCATCAGATAATAAAGAAACCATAAGTGAGTGCCGGTAAACATTCCGGCAGGCAGCTCAGTCAGGCTATTCAGACCCTGCCACAAACCGTCGGGTATGTCGGCTTCACCACGCATACTCTGCCCACCCATTACCCAGCCAGAAACCAGTAATGGCCTGAGCAGGAACCAGCCGGCGATAAAAGGTATTCCCAAACGAACTGCCCGTGAAGTTGCTAATGCCTTAACGCCATACTTTTGCAGTGACATGCAGGTAAAGAACCCCGCAATCAGAAAAAACAGCGGCATCCGGAACGAATGACTCACCAGGCTAAAAATACTTACCACCGGGCTGGTATTAATATCCATCACGGCCCAGCCAATAAATACCGGCATAAACGATAATCCGGCGTGAAACACCACGCCCAGTATTAAGGCAAAAGCGCGTAATGCATCGAGGTATTCAATGCGTTCGGTAGACATTGTCATGTTGTTTTACCTGCGCTTAAGGTTAGTAAAAGCCGATTTCGTCTATCACAAAATCATAAGCCGACTGCTGCATGGCAAAAGCCACTATGCTCAGGCTATTCAGCGTACTGGCATCCAGTGTGGTCTGTTCTGACCAGGCGCGTTTTAAACTGGTAAATGGCAGCTTAACCTCATGAAATTTACCGTCGGCCTTAATCAGTACCGGCGCGGCATGATAATCAAAATTTTCAACCTCTGCGCTATTGGCTGACACTGACATAAGGCCCTGATTGATTTTGACCTTCAAACGAATCCCCTGATATCCGGAGGCGTCCATGGGCTTTCCTTTAGCATCGAGCAGCAGAATCGAACTGGCCCAGGCGGGTTGTCCTCGAGGAGGGATGAGATTGCCAGTGAGATGTATTTTCCCGTCCTGGACAGTCACTTCACTTTCACTGCTGCCACCGGCCACCGTATCGTTCATAAACTGGCGCTGCACACCCAGGCTGTTTTGACTCTGATGGCTGAAATCATCAACCAGTTCTGGTAGTTCATAGGCAAAAGCCCACACCGGAAGCAGTATCGCTGCTATCGTAAATACCCCAAAAAGGTAGCGCGCTATGTGACTAAGCATATTCATAATAGGTGTTCTCCGTTTAAACCGTTAAAGTAAGATTTTCCCCGACAACTAAAGCATTGCAGCGGGATTTAACGGATAAGAGCCAGGCGGCATGAGAAAGGTGACAAAAAATGCAAAAAATAATTTTTCATCTTTTTTGTCACCTTTTATTCCCAGGCAGGCACATACCCCCAAAGTAGCCAGGAATAGACACCATGAATTTTTTTAAAAAGCGCTCATCAGTTGCCGGGCAAGGCGATGCCACACTGGTTATGCTCTCGCTCGGTGGCAACCGGCAAGCCTATGGTGAGATTGTTAGTCGCTACCAGACTCTGCTCTGTTCGCTGGCTTACTCATCTACCGGCGATTTCAGGCACAGCGAAGATATCGCTCAGGAGGCTTTTGTTGAGGGCTGGCGTAAACTGGATACCCTGCACGATCCGGAAAAACTCAGGTCCTGGCTTTGTGGCATTTTGCGTTTTAAGGTCAGCCGGCACTATCGAAAAACAGCGAAAGAAACCCAGCATCAGGACATTTTGTTAACCACAGAACAAGACATAGCTGACGAGGCTGCGCTGGATCAAACCGCAATCAGTGAACAGCAGCAGACTTTATTATGGCAGGTACTTGATCAAATGGAGCCGCTGTATCGTGAACCGATGATCTTGTTTTACCGGGAAGAGCAGTCTGTGCAGCGGGTCGCCGAGGAACTGGAACTTAGTGAAGATGCTGTAAAACAGCGTATCTCGCGAGGCCGCAAACTGCTTAAAGAGGCCATGTCAGTCTTTGTTGAGGATGCGCTTAAACACAGTAAGCCCGGCGCCGCGTTTACCGTAGCCGTTATGACCATGATCAGTGGCATATCACCACCAGCGAAAGCAGCCGTTCTAGGCGGTAGTGCCTTAAAGACCGGTTCGCTGTTTAAATTTGCCTCGCTCGCCGCACTGCTGGCTTCGGTCTCGGGGCTGATTGGCTCCTGGTTCAGTCTCAAAGCCAGCCTGGCGCAATCACGTACCAAACGTGAACGGCATCTGGTGAAAAAATCGGTGACGTTGTTTTTTGTGTTCGCAGCCCTATACATTGCCGGTATGGCAGGACTCAAAGCGCTTTGCTACGTATTCCCGCATCACGCTGTCACTCTGAGTCTGCTCTCGCAAACCGTGGTTGCGGCGTTAGTGATCAGTTACGTGGTACTGGTAAAAAAAATGTTCAGCGCCATGAAAGACCTGCGCGCCCTTGAACGAATAACGCAGCCCGAGGCTTTTATTGCCAGCGCCCATCAGGCCGGCGCTAAACAACGGGAATATATCAGCGCCTTCAGGCTGCTGGGCGTGCCATTTTGTCATTTTCAGTTTGGCATGCCTGAACATACCGACACGCCAGCCTATGGCTGGATTGCCGCGGGTACCCACGCCAGAGGCCTGTTATTTGCCTGGGGCGGCGTGGCAGTAGCGCCGGTGAGTGTAGGGATCATTTCCTTTGGTCTTATCACTATTGGTGGCGTGGGTGTTGGCGTTATTGGTACCGGCACTGTTGCCTTTGGCGTGCTGGCATTTGGTGCCTCAGCCATTGGCTATCAGGCATTTGCTTCTTTGTCGGCAGTTGGCTGGCAAAGTGCTATTAGCGGTGGCATCTCAATGGCCCGTGAAGGGGCGTTAGGCGCAGTGGCTCTAGCGAAGCACGAGAACAACGAGATTGCCGCTGGCATTGCCGGGCTCTCTGAATTTCAATGGCTCTCAACATGGGTTCTTATGGCTATAGCATTATTGGTGATTGTGCCGGCTATCTGGCATGCCCGCGCCGTCACCCAACGAATGAAAGCAGATTAAATATGAGCCCCCATATAGTAGGCATTTTTATTCTTGTACATGTGCGCATCCGCTTTATCCAGCAATTCATTAAGGGTATGCGCATTGTCGGAGTATACCGCCCAGCCGATGCTCACACTGAGGTTCAGTAAGCATGCTGCCATCCACCCTGTGACCGAATTCGTTATTAACGGCTTTAAAATCATTTATATCGATAATAAAAAAAACCGAACTTCCGCCCCGGATAGGACTCACTCAAAGCGTAATCTCGATTTAGCGGAGCGATTTAACAGGTTAGTCATTGAATCATGCGAGGCCTGATACACCAGATTGTCGGCGACAAAGCGATGCCCATTATAAAGGAGGCAGCCTGATTGGCCCGGCGGTTTACGGTAATATCATTGCACAATTGTACCTTACCGGTTTGCAAACAAAACCCGGCACAATGTTTAACGATAATTTGCATCACGGAGGTCAGGTCCATTCCCACTTTAGCAATGGAGGTTTGCATATCCATAATCGTGGTCAGTTTCCGAGATCGGCCCTGCCAGCTATCTGCGATATATTCGATTTCGGCTAAGGTCACCTGTCGCCTTGCGAGTGATATTGAGCACCGCTAACATGCGCCTGCTTCGTCAGAAAACACGACCACTTGTTTATACAACCACTACACAGATATCAGTAATTTATCTGTCGAAAAAGTTACCAGTTTGACGCCTCTCAGAAATTCTCATAGTGTGTTGGGTTTGCAACTTAAAAGTAACAATCCACATGCCTAAGTCCATTTCACTGTTGTTTACCATGGCGTTGTTTACCATGGCGTTGTTTTCAATGAGTTTTAAGGGGATTGCCCAGTCTCCGGAAACGCCCGTCAAGGCGCTGTTTAACGCTATGCGTGCACATGATGGCGAGCAACTGGCAGCGCAGTTCACCAACAGCGCGCTACTGCAACGCGCTGAGCCAGGCGGTAACATAAAAAGCAACGACCTAAGCCAGTTTGCCGGGTTCGTTAGTCAGACCAGCAAACACCTGGATGAAAAGCTGTTAGCTGTTAGCGGTTACCGTGCAACAAAGCGATAACCTGGCCGCAATATGGACGCCCTATGTGTTTTATCTGGATGGCAAACTAAGTCACTGCGGGGTAAATAGCTTCCAACTGGTCAAAACGGGCCCGGACTGGAAGATTCACTATTTAATAGACAATCTGCACGGCGGCGATTGTGAGCAATTTATCAAGCAATATAGTACAGATGGGTAGCTGCGGCGTAACAACCGCCGCAGCGGGAATAGCTGAAAAGTCTTAGTCGTCGCGAGTAAGGACTTCTAACAACTCAATTTCAAAGGTTAAATCGCTGTTCGGCGGAATAATTTCACCAATCTGGCGCTCTGAGTAGGCCAGTTCTGATGGTACCCAAAGTTTTCGCTTGCCGCCCCCCTTCATCCCCTGCAAGCCAATAAACCAGCCCTGGATAACCTTGTTTTTTGATAACACGGTCTGAAACGGGCGGCCTTTATTATGCGACGAGTCAAACTCGGTGCCACTGGCCAGCCAGCCCCGGTAATGAGCCGTAATTAACGCGCCTTTTTCCGCGGTTTTGCCGTCGCCAACCACCAGGTCTTCAATCTTTACTTCACGAGTCATATTGCACCCGGCCTAGTGCTTATCGGCGCGGCTTTGGAATTTGCGCTCTTCGGTATTAATTTTTACCCACTCCCCGGTGCTGATATATTCAGGCACCTGCACCACCAGGCCGGTCGACAACGTGGCCGGTTTGGTACGGGAAGTGGCTGAGGCCCCTTTAATCGACGGGTCGGTTTCAGTGACTTCCAGTTCCACACTCATCGGTAAATCGAGGGCTACCGGTACGTCACTGACGATAACGACCAGCAGACCATCGGTATCTTCGTTGATAAACAATACCTCGTCAGCAATACTTTCTTTATTAAGGTGATACGGCGTGTAGTCTTCCTTATCCAGAAAAACATATTCGTCACCGTCAATGTAAGAAAACATAGCCGGCCGGCGAACTAAGTCAGCCATTTCGAGCATGTCAGAGTCTTTAAAGGTTTCATCAAACTTAGCACCACTTACCACGTCGTACATCCGCATTCGATAAATACTGCCTCCGGCTCGCCCCTGGGGAACAGAACGGTCAATGTCCCGCACAATGCAGGTTTTCCCGTTAAATACGATGGTGTTATTCTTTTTAATTTCACTCGCCTTTGGCATGATCACTTCCGCTCTTAATGGCCTGCCTGCTGGCATATGCCGGATTAGAAAACCTTATTTTCCGCGATTTTTGCTCCGGTGGAAAGCCTTATCCGGCGGAAAACCTGACAGCTCCGTTTTGTTTACGTTGCAAAAGACCCGCTTTAATGACAACGCTAAGCGTATTTTACTTCTGTGTGAAATGTGTCCATACTTCCCCGCATAAGAATAATAAGTGGTTGTAGTGAGACTCACCCTTGAATACCTGCTCCTGAGCGGACAGGTTGCTTCGCTGTTTGTTCCCCCCCCGCTATACAAAACAAAATACCTTTGTATGGGTAATCATCACGTATTTTGTTAATCGAAAGTTACAATGCATATCACCAAGACTCATGTTGTAGCCGTATTATGAGCCTGCTAATGCACCGTAATACCCCAAAAAACGCTGCGTATTCGTACGTACTTCCTGCTTTAATGATGATTGCACCAGCTACCCTGCTGGCTGCACCAAAGTCAACGGATGACGTTCGCCCTGGTACCGTTTTATATAAAAAACTGAGCGGTGCCTCAGCGAGTGAATTAAAAGGCCTCAATAGTTTGCTCAATAGTCAGGGCTTACTCGCAGAAAAAACATTGCCTAATTCCGGCATTACCATTGCCACGTTCAACGGTAAAGGACGTGAAAAAGCGATTGCCAAAATATTAAAACACAGCGGTTTGGTTGAATTTGCTGAGGCTGATCAGGCCATGGCACCTACCGTTCAGCCTAACGACCCGAGCTTCTCTGGTCAGTGGCATCATAATAACATCAACAGCCAGCGGGCCTGGGATGTCACTACGGGTAGCAACAGCGTGTTAGTAGCAGTTTGTGATACCGGTTTTGATGCGGATCACCCGGATCTGGCGGCTAACCTGCGCACCGACCTGGCTTACAATGCCGAAGAAGGCACCAGTTACATCGAAGACGCCAACGGTCACGGCACCGGCACCGCAGGCACCATCGGTGCGGTGGGCAACAATGGTACCGGCCTTGCCGGGGTAAACTGGAATGTTGATATCATTCCGGTCAGAATTGCCATTAGTGATACCAATAGCTCAGCTTATATTTCTACCATGGCAAAATGTATTGAGTACGCAGCCGACAACGGTGCCCGTGTGGTTAACCTGAGCTATGGCGGTATTCAGTCAGCCACCATCGATGCTGCCGCAAAGTACCTGCGCGATCGCAACGGCCTGCTGTTTATGTCGGCGGGTAATTCCGGCACTGAATACCCCACTTTTCCTGACTACACCAGCTTCGTTGGCGTAGGTGCCACCGATCAAAACGACAATAAAGCTTATTTTTCTGACTGGGGCACTTATGTAGACTTAACTGCACCGGGCGTCAGCATTGGCACCACCTATCTGAATGGTCAGTATATTAATTACAGCGGTACGTCTTTTTCTTCTCCCGTGGTAGCTGGTGTTGCCGCACTAATGGTAGCAGCCAATCCTGGGATTTCGGCGGATGAGATTGAAAATGGTCTTTTCAGCACCGCCAAAGACATCGGCGCCAACGGCGACGATATTGTGTTTGGTCATGGTCTCATAGATGCCCAGGCAGCAGTAAACTATGCGATGAACCTGGGTAATTACACCGCGCCAGTGGCAAGCATCAGCCAAACTTCCAGCTCCGTTACCTTTGGCTCTGCAGTAACTTTCAGCGGCGCAGGATCAACCGATGGCGATGGTAGTATTGTGGCGTATCAGTGGAACCTGGGAGACGGTACCACGTCATCTCAGGCTGAGGTTTCGCATATATATGACGCCGCCGGCACTTATCAGGTTAGCCTGACTGTCACCGATAATGACGGCCTGACCAACTCTGCAACCACACTGCTTCAGGTAACTAACGAAGTACCGGTTGCAGTGATTGATTCGATGGTCACCAGTTATAACATTGGTGATACAGCCTTCTTCAGTGCCTCAGGTTCTTATGACAATGATGGCAAAATCATGCAGTACGCATGGGACTTCGGTAATGGCGACAGTGCTTCCGGCCAGTCGGTCAATTATGCTTACCCAACCGGGGGAAGCTACACCGTTACGCTGACAGTAACAGATGACGCCGGCGCGCTTAACAGCACCAGCATTAATGTTACTGTAGATGACCCTATGGCACTTACTGCTCCACAAAATTTATCAGCAGCGGCCAACGGTCTTGACGTGACCTTAAACTGGACCAATATGAACAATAATGCCGACTACTTCTTTATTGAGCGTGCTGTGAAGTTCCGTGGTAAAACACGTTATGAATCGGTGGGTACCGCAGTTGCAGGTAGCACTGAATATACTGATTCAGTACCGTTTGCCGACAACTACTGGTATCGGGTAACTGCGGTGAATGCCAGCTATGAAGCTACCTCAGCAAGCATTCAGGTATCAGTCTCTGAGACATCTGATCAACCTGCACCACAGCCAGGCACAATGGCAGCGCCGGGTAACCTGTCAGCTTCTCAGAGTGGCAACACTGTTTATCTTAGTTGGGCCGACAACAGCGGTGATGAGCTCGGCTTTTACCTGGAAAGAGGCGTTAAGCAGAAAGGTAAAATCCAGTTTGAACGCATCGCCGTGGTAGGCCAAAACATTACCACAATAACCGACGATGCAAACGTGTTAGCCAGTGGCAATTACGCCTACCGTGTGCAGGCCTACAAAGACGGCGAAGTATCAGCTTACAGCAATACCTTCGAATTGCGCTTAAAGTAAGCCGGTAAAGCCACATCAAAAAAAGCCTGATAAGGTAGCCTTATCAGGCTTTTTCTTTGCCCGGACTGCGGGCTTGCTATAGAGGCTTTATAGTGACTATCTTAAAGGGTCGCCACAAAATCATCTAGTAGTACCAGCTGTGGCAATGCACCTTCCATTGCACCGTTAACCGCAATAGCAGTATACACATTGCTGGCACCTGCACTAAGTCGGTGGCATCGGTAAACTCAGCAGTGGCCAAAGGCTGCTCGTCAGCCAGCATCGCATCAGGGGCCGAGACATAGATACCAACGGTGGGCGCCGCTGACGCTGCGTGGACAATCCGGACCTGAGTATTACCAGCGGTTACCGGCGTTTCGGCACTGGTTACCGGCAACAGCATGAGCGAATCATCGGCTACACCTGCCTACGGCTAAAACGTCATAGTAGGTATCGGCTTCCAGCGCCACAGCGGCCTACAGAACATCCGCGTCGTCTGTTGGCAGGATAGCGATTACGCCAATATCGTAGGTGCCGGTTTCAACCTCAAAGCGGCCTGATAATCAACGCCTTTAAGATTATTGAGGATAGCATCATTGCCCGTAATGCTAACCAACGGCGCATCACAAGAGCCGTGAATGACCCTCACATTGGCAAATTCGGGTTCCGGTTGTGCTATCTCATCATCGTCATCGTCGAATAAGCAACCCGTTAAAAAAATGGCAGACTGCATGCTACAAGGAGCGACATGGTCCTGCTCATCGTTAAGTCCTCGCTGTTGTGTTGTGACGAATACGATTACGAGGTCTTTTTGTGGGAGCATGCTCCTTGCAACTTTTGGCTAACATCATTTGCATTTTGCAAATAGCGTTTAGCCAACTGTCTGAACAGAGCAATTTTCAGATCCAGAAGCCTGTTACCAGCCTCATACTCCATTGCAGCGCCCTTTGGTTCTGATAATACAATGCCAGAACTGAGCCAGGTGAAGATATTACGGCGAAATGATGTACTCAGCTAGAGCCCTGTCAGAAATGCACAGGGCTTTACAGGCTAGCGCTGGCTTCAGGCTTCCACCGCTTTCCGCTTTACCTGAGTATTGACTCTGCGGCGACGCGGTGGGCGTGACTGACTGTTGTTATCAGCCGCTTTATCAGAGCGTGGTTGGTTGTTACCGGTGCGTTGAGGCTTACCGGCCGCTTCTGACGAACTGGACTTAGGCTTCTTCGGCTTTTTAATTTTCTTTGGAGGTAACAGTTTGGTTTCTGGTAAAGACTGATTAGGTTCAAACCCAGCCAGACTCTCGCGCGGAATCAGCAACTGAATAAGTCGTTCAATATCCTGCAATTGTTCAATTTCATCGGCGCTTACCAATGACCACGCCTGACCCGCAGAACCGGCCCGGCCTGTTCTGCCAATACGGTGCACATAGTCGGCAGCAGTGTTGGGCAAGTCAAGGTTTATCACAACAGGCAGCTCACTAATATCAATACCACGAGCGGCTATATCCGTCGCAACCAGCACTTTTACACGGCCATCCTTAAACGCTTTGAGTGCCGTTGTTCGCGCTCCCTGGCTTTTGTTGCCATGGATGGCTGCGCTGGGCAGACCGGCACTCTCGAGTTTGGCTGCAATTCGGTTGGCGCCATGTTTAGTGCGACTGAATACCAGCACCTGTTGCCAGCCCTGAGTCTTAATCAGTTTGGTCAGTGCCGCAATCTTGCGTGATTTATCCACCGGCACCAGTTGCTGCTCAATCTTCTCAACCGTTGTATTAGCCGGCGTGACCGCCAGTTTAATCGGATTACGGGTAATCGACTCAGCCAACGACATCACATTGTCGGCAAAGGTGGCCGAGAATAACAGCGACTGGCGCTGCGCAGGCAGTAACTTAAGAATACGCTTAATGTCGTGGATAAAGCCCATATCGAGCATGCGGTCGGCTTCGTCCAGTACCAGGATTTCCAGTTGCTCAAACTTCACTGCATTTTGCTGATACAAATCCAGTAAACGGCCCGGTGTTGCCACCAGCACATCCACGCTGGAACGCAGTATCTTCATTTGCGGATTTATACCCACACCACCAAACACCACCGCACTTTTTAACCGCAGGTGGGTTTTGTATTCACGAATATTGGTTTCAACCTGCGCCGCAAGCTCGCGGGTTGGCGTAAGAATAAGCGCACGCACATGATTAGCTTTGGGTTTCGGCCCCGCCGCCAGACGTTGCAGAACCGGCAGGGCAAAGCCTGCGGTTTTACCGGTACCGGTTTGCGCTGCGGCCAGCACATCACGGCCGGTCAAAATAGCCGGGATCGCCTCTTGCTGAATCGGCGAAGGCGAACTGTAGCCCTTCTCTTTAATTGCTTTAAGAAGTGGGTCACACAGCCCTAATTGACTAAAAGACATAATACCTCGGTGTATTAGTTAGTACGAAATAATGAGTCCATGCACGACTCGCAGTTGCACGAAAGAAAAAGGCTATCGGTGTTTACCTGGCTCATATCAGACGGTCAGAATGTGAATCTCTAAGGGGACTTACTCGGACTAACGGAAGAAGCGTGAAGCAAATTGAAATAGTATCTTTCAAAGGCGCACGAATAGTACCATCCTTTGGGTGCGCCCGCCAGATTATTTTTTAAACAACCACTGTAAACGGAAAACGCCCACCCATTAAAAAAGCGGCCCACAGGCCGCTTATGCAAAAGAATCCGGATTAGCGAAATTAAAAGCTAACGGTTACGCCAGCCCAGAAGTTTCTGGCTCTGTCTTTAACGTTGTAATCGTCGGTAAAGTTAACTTCACTCACTACACCGCGCCCGGTGAGGTATTCAAACTGACCATCATTGTTCAGGTCGTCGTAGGTAACCGAATAAGTAGTAAAGTCTCTGTCGAGCAGGTTGTTAACCCGTAAATTCAGGATCACGCTGTCGTTTAACTGCCAGCGTGCGCCTAAGTGCAGCATGGCGAAGTTTTTAAAATACAGCTCACGATCCAGGGTTGAATCGTAACCTCGATAGCGATCTGAACGGTACTCACCCTGCAAATATACGTTTAAGTCGGCATTCACCTGCCAGGTGATATTACCGTTAGCCATGTGCTCTGCGGTGTTAGTGAGAGGCAAGCCGGCCTCCGGGCCACTTTTTTGTTCACTGTCGGTCCAGGTATAGTTAAGGTAAACAGACCAGTCTTCGCTAATACCGTGACGGCCGGCCATTTCGATCCCCTGCAACTCAACTTCGTCGATATTAATACGCTGGCTGTAGGTATCGTAACCGAGTTCGTCATATTCACCCAGGTTTACACAAGGGCGAACACCACCGGTAGTATTGCAGCTCTGCACCGTATCACCTTGGGCAATCTTGTCTTCAAAATCTGTTTTAAAGTATGTGATGTTGAAGTTGTGCGCATCGCGGCTCCAGTAAACCGCGATTTCAGAGTTTACACTGGTTTCAGGTGTCAGATCTGGGTTTCCGGCAAAGGGGCTGGTGCCCTGACCACCAAAACCAATAATACCGTCGTACAAATCGGTCGTTTGCGGGGTTTTGTAGCCAGTGCTCACACCGCCTTTTACAGTCCAGTAATCAGTTATGTTATACACCGCATAAACTCGCGGCGAAGTCTGGCTACCAAAAACATCGTGCTCGTCGTAGCGGAAACCAGCAGTCAGGGTCATGTTATCAATAATGCCCCAGTTATCCTCGGCAAACAGGGAATACATTTTTTGTTCCTGCACGGCACCGGGTTCGCCGGACTCAAGACCAAATACGCCGTCTTTAAGCTCGCCGTCGATGACCTGCGCGCCAAGCACAAAATTATGATCGCCAGCTAAGTCTTCAACCGGAATATCAAAGCGTAAATCAAAGGTATACTGACTGCTGTCGAGCGGACGTGCCGGACGCGGCAGAAACGTTTGTTCGGCCAGATCCCGCCGGTCTTCTTCACTCATGCCTTCGTATTCACCGGTACCGTCGTACATGGCTTGTAGCAACTGACGTTCCGCCACACTCAGCGGTAACGTACGGCCATTGTTCTGAGTATCAACGTAGGCCAGTGAGGCAGCAACGGTACCAAAGTTCAGCTTACCATCGTAAGTTAATGACCACCACTGACGGTCAAATTCCTGCTCTGCGGCATATCCGGCACGCGGATTTACCTGCCCACGGCGGTCCTGCCATAAACTTTCAATGCTATCGCGGGTCCCCAGCGGATAAAGAATTTCACCGGTATCCAGGTTAAATTCAGGCGTGTTATCATACTGCTGATGTGAATCATCAAAATCGAAACCAATTTCGTGGCCGTCAGCAGGCGTGTAATTAAGGCTGAAACCATAATGTTTGCTGTCGTTATCCACCGTGCGACCACCGCCACCAAAACCCAGTGAACGCATATGCACAACGCCATTCGGGTCGATTGCCGGTGCCAGTTGTGGCGTAGACGCCTGCTGCTCATAAACACTACCGCGAATACCGACGCTTAACAGGTTTTCAATTAACGGGCCGGTTACTGAAAAGTCGGTAGTGATGTCATCACCAAAATCGTCGTTGGTTTGCAGACTGCGGCCAAAGGTAATGTTGCCGCCCCACTCAATGCGGTGCTTTTTAGTGATCACGTTAATGACACCACCTAGCGCGTCTGCACCGTAAAGCGTTGACGCTGGTCCACGAATGACTTCGATTCGTTCAATGGTGTCGAGCGGTGGCATATGATTGAATGCGTTGCCACCAAAGTTGTTTGGATAAATATCACCATGGTTATTCTGACGACGCCCGTCGATCAATAGTAGTGTGTACTCGCCGGTAAGACCACGCATACTCACGCTGCCTTTGCCGGTTTTATCACGGGTCGTGCCAATATCAATACCTTCCTGAAACTGCACCGCATCGAGTAAAGAGGTAAACGAACGGGTTTTAAGATCCTCTGCGGTGATCACAGAAATACTGGCCGGTGCTTCGGTAATTTTTTGTTCAAAGCCGGTTGCCGATACTACAACGTGTTCAATATCTTCGCTATCTGGTACTGCATTAGCCAGAGCGGCGGGTATCATTCCTAACTGGATGGCGAGTGCCAAACAAGAATATCCAAAACGAGATTTCATGAGTTTCCTATGTGTGTATGCATTGTTCAGTGTGTGTTTTTATGGGGCTTATAGTAAACAACCAAAAAGCAAAGTCAATACAAACGATAGTTATTCTCATTTAGATTTTTAAATAATTCGTATTTGGTTAATTGAGATCAATGAAGTCGGCCTTATTCAAGTAGTCTAAGGCCAACTTTGCAGGCGATGAATAAATAGCAACTCAAGCAAGCCAAAGCTTACTCAGGGTGCTATTGCAGTTACCGCTTATTCGCCAGTTAAATTGGTCAACGCAAAGTCCCAGTTAACCAGTTGCCAGAAGGCATCCAGATAGGCCGGCCTGGCATTGCGGTGATCAATATAATAAGCATGCTCCCAGACATCCACGGTAAGTAAAGGCTTGAGACCCTCATGGGCAATCGGTGTATCGGCATTAGCGGTGTTAACAATCACCAACTCGCCGGACGAGTTAAGCGCCAGCCAGGCCCAGCCGGAACCAAAATTGTTAATAGCTTGCTGAGTGAACACGGTTTTAAAGGCATCAACCGACGCCCAGTTTTCCTCAATAACCGCTTTCAGAGTTTCTGGCGGCTCTCCACCACCGACAGGTGACAGGCATTGCCAGAAGAAAGTATGATTCCACACCTGAGCGGCGTTATTAAAAACCGGCCCTGTGCTGGCTGCAATAATGTCTTCCATCGACTGGCTGGCGTAATCAGTACCGGCGACCAAATCATTAAGTTTATTGACGTAGGTCGCATGATGCTTGCCATAGTGATATTCCAGCGTTTCCCGGGACATCGCTGGTGCTAGGGCATCTTTTGCATAAGGTAAATCGGGTAAAGTAAAACTCATCTTTGTCTCCTGACTCAAATAGTGGATAGCGCAAATTTGACTAGTCGACACAAATACTAAAACCTCATGTCTACTTGAGGTCAATAACTTTTTTGGGGATGATGATGGATAACACACTAAGTGTTGGTGATGTCGCCAGGCGCAGCGGCGTGGCCGTTTCTACGCTTCATTACTATGAAGAAAAAGGATTAATTCAGAGCCTGCGCACGCAGGGCAAGCAACGCCGCTACCACCGCAGTATTCTGCGCAGGGTGGCGATTATTCGTATCGCTAAACAGGCCGGTATTTCGTTAAGGATCATAAAATCACATCTGGAAAAATTCCCCACCCGCGAAGTCTCTCCTTCTGACTGGCAGCAGATGAGCAGTGAATGGCGGGCGATGCTGAACGAGCGCATTCTGAGCCTGACCCAGCTCAGGGATAAGCTCGACAGCTGCATTGGTTGTGGTTGTCTCTCTTTACGTGACTGTCCACTAAGAAACCCAGAGGATAAGCTGGGCGAAGAGGGGCCGGGGGCAAGAATCCTCGAGGAAGAGAGACAGAGTTAAACCATAGGTGTAAAAATTGGTTCAGTTAATATCTGCGATGCCCAGTTCCTGCCGCTTACGTTTGCTCAGGCCTAGCGCCACGATTCGATAGGACTCGCTGAGATAATATTTTAAGTCGTCATCAAGGGAGCCGGATGTACCGGTTTGCTGGATCCACTTCATACCGCGACTCGCCAGGTAAGGCGCCGGAATGTAGCCCTCAGCCTGACATAAAAATTCGAAGTTGAGCGGTGAGGTTTTAAAAGTATAGGCTGGCGTGCCAGCTTTCGAGCGACTGCCGATGGCGAACACTTTACCGCCAACTTTCCAGACCTCAGAGTTCCCCCACTGCACCACATGCGTAGTGGCTTTGAACGTCCGGCAATAGGTATTAAAGGCGTGATGATTCATGGTTAATCCGTTGTCAGAGGCTGCAGTATTCTGTTAGCGGGCGACGCTTGCTACTCAGCTGAACACATACACCAGATTGCGCCCTTCCCGCTTCGCGGAATACAACGCCTGATCTGCCTGTGAGTACAGATGTTCCCAGTCGTAGAGCACTTCATGAGACACCGCTATGCCAATACTGACCGTAATAGTAACCTGTTTATCACCCTGTTTAAATCGCAGCTCAGACACTTTATGTCTAAGCCTGTCGGCAACGCCCTGGGCCCGCTCGGTAGAGACGCCTGGTAGCAGGATAGCAAACTCTTCCCCCCCCATACGACCCACAATATCGGTTTGCCGCAGTCCTTCTGCTAATATTTTCCCAACCCGACTGAGTACCTCATCGCCAAAGGTGTGGCCGAACTGATCGTTCACTTGTTTAAAGTGATCGATATCGACCATCAACAGGGAATGGCAGGTTTGATCATCGGCGGATAACGATTTCGCGGCTTTTTGCACAAAGGCGCGGCGGGTAGGCAACCCGGTTAATTCATCAAGGTTGGCGAGTTTCTGCCATTGCCGGCGCTGATTCATCACATGTAATAATGGTAGCACCAGCGCCGTAGCCACGGTTAATAACAGGTGCGAGAGCAAGACGATATTGAACAGATAGCGGGTATCCGAGTCCTGGGCAGCCAGCATTTGCACCAGCATTTGCACCAGCATTACAATCCCCTGCAAAAACAATACAAAGGCGTGCAACAATAGCAGCACACGCAACACCAGATAGACACTTTTATAGGGAGACTTGCGTTGATAAAACAGCCCTTCGGTCATCACAAACATAAGCGCCATGCCCACAGAGGCCACCACATTAACCATTGTTGAATAAAACCCGGCCACCGTAATGACTGCGCTGCCAACCACAAAAATACTTCTTACCCGGCGGTAAAATTTTATCGAGCCTGGTGACAATTCGAATTTGTTCAGCCCGCAGTAAAGTCCAAAGGAAGCGGTAAATAAAAGCAGACAAGCCAGTGTGTTGACGGCCTGCAATCCCTCTGCTGCATGAGCAATGACAGACGCACCAATACCTGCCGCGAATAAGGCACAGGAAACAGACCAGTACAAATAAGACTGGTTGCGCTGTTGCGCTCTGTACACAGCAAAAAAATAAACGCTGACCAGCACATTGATGGCGAAAGCCATCGCAATACCGGTGGGAAGGCCAGACGACATGAAGCGTGAAATCTCCACCAGACACCAGAGTTGTAATATAGTCAAAAGTATAACAACTTGGCCGCCCGTAACCTCATCTGATAGGTATAACCCCGGCAATATAGGTGTAATTAATTATACCCAAGTATTCTTATCAGAAGGCTTCTATAATTTCAGCTTAGTCCCATATCATTGGTCTAAAAGTAAATATTCACAAGATACAAACTCGGAAAACCGGTGCGCCACATCCTTGACTATTTGATGGTTGGCGATATTCTCGACCATTTAGATCATTGTTAGAAAGAGCCTGTCATTATTATGCAAGTGGATGCAGTCAAAGTTCGCCGTCTTTATCTGGAAGTTGCGACTCAAATAGAACAGCAAATTCAGAGCGGCCAGATTGGCCCGGGCGAGCGCTTGCCTTCCGAAAGGGATCTGGCCAGTCGCTTTGAAGTCAGCCGGCCAACTATTCGGGAAGCCATGATTGCACTGGAGATAGCCGGTTTAGTCGAAATTAAAACTGGCTCGGGCATCTATGTTCTGGCCCAAACGGAAACACTCGCCCCTCATAGTCTTGATGACGTTCCGGGGCCGTTTGAAGTCCTCGAGGCACGGCTGCTGATTGAGCCTCAAGCTGCCAGTCTTGCTGCCGCCCGGATCAGCAAAGCCCAGTTAAATAGCATTGAGCAAGCAGTGCAGATCATGGGCGATGCCAACTCCTCAGAACACCAAAAAGAGCAGGCAGACGAACTTTTTCATGTCACCATTGCCCAGGCCACCGATAACAGTGCCCTGGCATCAACCATTAAATGGTTGTGGGAACTCAGAAACCAGTCTGCGCTGAGCTCACGCTTTCACCAGCGCGTGCGGGAGCTGGGCGTTCAACCCTATGTGGAAGAACACCGAAAAATCTTTAATGCGCTAAAACTCCGCGATCCGGAACGCGCCAGAACCGCTATGCATCACCATATTTCAAATGCAATTGAACAGGATATGTCGGTGTTGGATCTGCATGACAACGAGGACGATTAGTCGGCGTTATCAGGCATCATTGCCGGAAATACTTACCGTTGCGCTCATACCGGATACCAGAGTATAGCCATCAGGCAAGGCAGAAGTATCAAGGTGAATTCTTACCGGTACCCGCTGAGCCAGGCGCACCTAGCTAAAAGTCGGGGTGATATCACTTAACATATCGGCACTGGTCGCTGCGGCATTATCGGCAATCCCACTGGCAATACTATCTACCCTGCCTGGCACTTTAATATCGCCGGCCATAAGAATTACCTCCGCTTTATCACCTACACGGATCCGTGGCAGCTTGGTTTCCTCGAAGTAACCGTATACCCACATCCCGTCACGCTTTACCAGGGCCAGACTCGCAACGCCTGAAGTAACGTAATCTCCCTGCTTCACATTGAGATTTGTAACAGTACCATCAGCTGCCGCTGTCACCCGGGTACGGGCATAGTCCAGTTCGGCAAGTGCCAGTTGGTTTTCGATTTGTTTTACGGCCGCCTGGGCTCGAATAGTGTTGGCGGTTGCGAGTTTAGCCTGTGCCAGTGCTTGCTGCAGCTGGGCATAAGCTTCTTCCGCCAGGGCCTTGCTATCATGGATTTCCTCATTCGAGACCGCTTTATTCAGCCTGGCACGTCGTTCAGCCCGCTCATTCAGGTTCGCATAGTAAGTCTCGCTGGCCGCTACAGCAGACTCAGCAATGGCTTCGTTTGCTCTTGCCGCAATAACGGCGGCCTTTGCTTCGGCCAAATCGGCTTCGGCTGCTTTAACATTTTGCGCATAGCGAGCGGGATCAATGACGAATAGCAGATCGCCTTTACGCACGGCCTGATTATCTTTTACCGCAACCTCAGTGACCAAACCGGACACATCACCGGCAACTTTGATGATGTCAGCTCTTACACGCCCGTCCCGAGTCCATGGCTGGGTAGTAAAATGGTGCCAGGCCAGATAAGCACCATAAGTTGCTATGGTTACCATTAACAGGGTCACCAGTACCCGTGCAGATAAAATGTGTTTCATAATTAACCTACCAATTGAATAATCGCCAGCGCGTATAAGCTAATCATCAGCGCCATGCGAAATAGAGATGGATGCCACAACCAGCGGTACCAACCCATAACTACCAGCATGCGATCAATGACGATGAAAAAAGGAATTAAAGCAATAAGTAATAGTGCGGCACCGGGCAGATACACCCCGGCAAAAGAAAACGCTAGTGGCATGCTGCAACCCCTTCGTATGAATATTCGGCCATCGACAACGGCTCTTTTAACACGCTGCTTAGTAAAAAAAGGTGCTGCCGCACAGCGCCATAGGGCTCACTTCTCTCGAGCTCATCCAGCAAACTGCTCACTCTGTCTTGTATTGCCAGCATCTTATTTTGTGAGTACTCACTTTTACTGCAGGTATTTACTATTAAACGTATAAGTTCAGAAATAGCGAGTTTTTGGTGAGCCTGCGGTGGATGTTGGATGAGGTCTTCACGTAATGCAATCACTGCATAACATAGCTCATTGGTATTTAATGCTGCGGCTAAAAATCGCTCCAGCACTTCGGGCCGGGAAGCAAAATGCTGTGACACCTGTACCGTGATATCACTGTTTCGACTGCGCACTTTTTGAGCCAACCCTTTTTCGCCATGCAACCCTGCCATCCTCACACTTTGTCCCAGCATGTTGAGATAGCGGCTGTACTGTGCTTGCGTGCCGACAATTTTAGGCATAAGCAGGAAACCACTGCACGCGGTGATCACCCCAACAATCGCAGCCAGCATTTCATTAAAAAAACGCGTGTAGTCAAGGCTGACTACCGGACCAATATTCAGTGCCACTAAAAATCCCATTAACAGCGGTATAGCCAATCCGATTCCGCCTGGTAAGGTGGCGATATAAAACATCGCCAGAAGGTAGGGTGCAGTGCCTATTACAAACATTGGATATGTCGTAAATGTAGGTAGCATAACAAAACAGCTGAGCGCCAGGAATGGCGCGATACTGTGCCCCACCGCGGCCATTTTTACTGCCGCCAGCGGATTAGGCAGCGGCGCCAACATCATGCTGAGCGCCACAACAATAAATACGGCTATAGCACCTGCCTGCCAATGGCTGTTTACCCATATTAAGCCAACCACCTCAGTAACCAAAAAGGTCCGGAAAAAGGTGAGTCTTACCACCGACGAATCAAATACACTGCTAAACCTTACTTTACTGAGCGCAGCAGCTTCAGTATGACGCCGCTTACTGGCCACCAGAAAAGCACGCAAACAAAGAGTCAGGGATTTAGTCACTTTTTCCAGCAAAATTATGCCGGCTTCAAGTTCAGTGTTTACCTTGCTGTGATCGTCGTATGCTTTATGGGCGCCTCTTTGCAACTGTTCTGAGTACTGATGGAGGCGTGCCAGGATATTTTCTCTATCCTCCTCCCTCTCTAGGGCCTGTTGATCTTTGCTGCATATATTTCACTCAGCAGTACATGGGTAGCCACATCATCGAAAATGCCAGTGATACCATGCTGGCATAATTCCTTGTTAACTTTTCATACCTCGTTGATATTGAACGATAATGCTTTATTCGAGCAAAGGCGTTTTCAACTAGGTGGCGATATTTATAGAGGCACCAATCAACGCTGTCTTTGTCTATATCTTGGCCATAGTTCCGTTTAGGTATGACGGAGATACCTCCTTTGGCTTCAATATATTCTCTTAATGCGTCACTATCGTAGCCTTTGTCACCTACGAAAATGTTTACTTCCCTTAAATGGTCAACCAGACTTTGAGCCCGAGCTATATCATTTCTCTGGCCTTCTGATAGTTCAAAATAAATTGGAAGCCCACCACTATCCACGGCTAAATGGATTTTTGTGGAGTTACCACCTCGGCTTTTTCCAATGCACTCATTATCCTTAGTAGCTGCTCCGGCACTATGCTGATGAGCTTTGACAATCGAACCATCAGCAAAGACCCAGTCGTAATCAGATAGTTTGGCTAACTCATTGAATAACATGTTCAATAAACCTTTCTTCGACCATAAATTGAATCGGCGATAAACGGCGCTCCAACCGCCGAATTCTGTTGGTAAATCACGCCAAGGAATTCCTGTTCTCAGCCGGAAGAGTATCCCTTCAAACGTCATTCTATGTTCTGGTTTATTGTAAATGCGGCCTGTACTCTTCATTACTTGAAGTAGCTTTTGCCACCGCTTATCAGTTAGCATTAGTCTCGGCATGGTAGTGAGTTGTTCTTTTACTTTTGGCGAAGCAAATTATAACTCTTTACCATGCTGCTCAAAAACCAATCACGAAAGATCAACACGCCTTAGTA
>NZIK01000076.1 GCA_002691625.1 Alteromonadaceae bacterium | reverse complement strand
GCCTCAACGGCCAGTAAAATGTCTGAGGGAGAAGCAGTACCAGGCAGATAGGGAATATTAATGTCGCTCAGCGCCGACAGCAGTTTTTCACTGAGAGTCGGGGTAATAATAAACTGACTTCCGGCGTCTACCGCTTCCTGCACATGCGCCTGATTTAACACGGTGCCCATGCCCACCAATAGCTCCGGAAAAGCTTCGCGAATGGCGGTAACCGCAGTCGCGGCTACTGGTGTACGGCGCACCACTTCAATACTACGTAAACCACTGGCATGCACGGCACCGGCAATATTAACGGCCTGCTCTACACTTTGTGGCTGCAAAATCGGCAGCAATGGTGTGCCCTTAATCAGGCTTTTAAAGTCGCTCATTACAAGGCTCCCAACACGTCAGTCGCATTGTTGGTGTTGATGGACGACAGTGCTTCAACATATTCCAGCACGGTGTCTTTAAACCATGTGCTGGCAGTCAGTTCGGCGAACACCTGAGGCAGATTCAGCACAGCTGCGCCGAGCGCCGGCAGGTCACCCTGGTGCTGATTGGCTAAACCAATTAAGGTCTCTGCCAAGGGATCCACCAGCTCTTCCTGATCGTTAGCGCGTTTAGCAATAAATAAAATCCATGCCGCAATCGGCACGCATAATAGCTTTGCCTGCTGACCAAGCTTTAAGTTATCGCGCACGGTATTCAGCACACGGAAAGGCAGCTTCTGCGAACCATCCCAGGCAATCTGTGCCAACAAATGGCGAATGTGGCGGTTTTTATAGCGATTTAAAATATCTTCCGCGTAGGCCGCTAAATCCATCACGCCTTCTGCATTGATAGATGGAATAATTTCATCACTGAGCAAACGACGAATAAACGCTTCCAGGGCGCTGTCGCTGATCGCTTCATAAACGGTTTCTTTACCAAGCAAAATACCGGTGTAAGCGAGCGTTGAGTGGGTACCATTCAAAATACGCAGTTTGGCATTTTCAAAGGCAGCAACATCATCGGTAAAGGTGACACCAACCTTATCCCAGGCCGGACGAGGCCCGCTGAATTTGTCCTCAACCACCCACTGGGTAAAGCCTTCGCGCTGGATAGGCCAGGCATCTTCAACACCCAGCTTGTCGGCCGCCAGGCTAATCAGTGCTTCATCGGTAGCCGGCGTAATGCTATCAACCATGGTGCAGGGAAAGGCAATGTTCTGTTCAATCCACTGCGCCAGTTCGGGCTGAATTTTCTGAGCAAACTGCAATACCGCCCTGGCCAGCTTTTTGCCGTTATCAGCCAGGTTATCGCAACTGATCACGGTGATATCGGCCTGTTGCTGCTCAAAACGGTGCTTGAGCGCGCTAACAATAAGTCCTACCGCCGATACCGGCTCATCAGGGTGAGTTAAATCATGCATAATGTCAGCATGGGATGTATCGAGCTCACCATTGCTGGTCAGGCAGTAGCCTTTTTCGGTAATGGTTAACGAAATAATATGGGTATTGGCGTCGGTCAGCGCCGCCATGATGGCTTCACGGTCTTCATTTAATACCAGTACGCTATCGAAGGCGCCAATTACCTGCACATAGGGCTCATTATCCAGTACCACCAGTGAATACAGGTTGCCCTGATCGGCGAGCTTTTGCTTTAGCGTAGCGCTGCGCATCGACACGCCGGTAATGCGCCAGTTACCGCCATAGGCCATAGCCATATCGGTATACACTGCCTGGTGGGCACGGTGAAACGCGCCCGGCCCGATATGCACAATACCGCGACTGCGTTCAGTGCGATCGTATTCTGGCTTTTTGACCTCGGCTGGCAGGGTGGCCAGCGTAGAATTAGTTAATGACGCCGCCATGATTATGCCTGCCCCAGTTTGTAAGCTTTTTTCGCCAAATCATAAGACAGCTGTTTAATAAGGCTGCCAGCTTCTTCTTCGCTGATTCGATGTTCCACCACCATATTGGCCAGGAACCGGCAATCAATGCGGCGGGCTACATCGTGGCGAGCCGGAATCGACAGAAAAGCGCGGGTGTCATCGTTAAAGCCAACGGTATTAAACAAACCGGCGGTTTCTGTTACCTGATGGCGATAACGCAACATGCCTTCCGGACTATCGTGGAACCACCAGGCAGGCCCCAGTTTGAGGCACGGATAATGACCAGCCAGCGGCGCCAGCTCACGGGAATAGACGGTTTCATCAAGCGTAAACAAAATGATGTTCAGGCGCGGATCGTTGCCGTATTTATCCAGTAGCGGTTTTAAGGCGTTGACGTATTCGGTTTGCAGCGGAATGTCTGCGCCTTTGTCGCGGCCGAATTTGGTAAACACATCGTTATTGTGATTACGGAATGCGCCCGGATGGATTTGCATAACCATTCCATCTTCAATACTCATACCCGCTAATTCGGTAAGCATCTGAGCGCGGAACAATTCCTGATCGGCCTCACTGGCTTTGCCGCTCAGGCATTTGCTGAACAGCGCCTGACAATCAGCCTTCGACAGATCTGCGGTACGGGCAGTAGGGTGGCCGTGGTCGGTTGCCGTCGCACCATGTTCGCGGAATGTAGCCCGACGCTGGCGAATAGCCGCCAGATAACCTTCCCAGTCACTGGTATTTTCACCGGTAATTTCACCGAGTAGCTCAATATTCTGTGCGAAGTCTTCACGGGAGGCATCCACCACATCATCCGGACGGAAGGAAGTAATAACACGTTTATCCCAGCCGGTGCCTTTTAATACCCGGTGGTGCTCAAGATTATCCAGAGCCCCTTCAGTGGTGGCAATCAGTTCAATATTGAAGCGGTCCATTAAAGCGCGGGGTTTGTATGCGTCTTTCGCCAGCTCTGCTGTGATGAAATGGTAGTACTCCATGGCGTTTTCGCTGCACAGCATGTCGGTTAAACCAAACACATTCTTAAATCCCGTATCGAGCCACATTCTGGATGGCGTACCGGCAAACAGGTAATAATGGTCAGCAAAAATCTGCCAGATTTTCTGCGGGTCGCTTTCGGTTGGACCACCATCCCAGCGACGAATACCGAGATTCTCCAGCGAAACGCCCTGACTATAGAGCATTCTGAACACATAGTGATCGGGTAAAATAAACAGCTCGGTGGCATTACCAAAATTTTCGTCATAGGCAAACCAGCGCGGATCGGTGTGACCGTGGGGGCTGATAATAGGCAGGTCTTTGACTGTTTGATACAGCGCGCGAGCAACAGATCGGGTTGCTTCGTCGGCCGGAAACAATCTGTCTTCGTGTAATAGTATTGGTTTCATATCAGTCTCTTTGTTACAGGGTTACGCCACGTTTCCAGATCGCTATCTCGTGACTGCCATTTTTCTCGTTGCAGGTTTTCTCGCCCGACGCAATATTCAGGCATTGCTGGTACAGCAGAGCAGCACAGTCATCAATACTGGTGCCCTGCAATATCTGGCCTGCATTAAAATCTATCCAGTGTGGCTTCTTATGAGCAATTTCACTGTTAGATGAGATTTTCACTGTGGGTACAGGAAAGCCGAGCGGGGTACCCCGTCCGGTGGTGAATAAAATGATGTGCGCGCCGCTGGCGGCGAGCGCAGTGGAACTTACCGCATCGTTGCCTGGTGCCTGAAGCAAATTGAGGCCTTTCTTTGACAAAGGCTCGCCATACTGCAATACACCGTTTACCGGTGCCTGTCCGCCTTTTTGCACGGCGCCCAGGGACTTTTCTTCCAGTGTGGTGAGTCCGCCGGCTTTATTACCCGGAGACGGGTTTTCATAAATAGGTTGGTTGTTATCAATAAAATACTGTTTAAAGTCGTTAACCAGTTCAACTATTTCGGAGAATACAGCCTGGCTGGTCGCACGGTTCATCAATAACTGTTCGGCACCGAACATTTCCGGGGTTTCAGTTTGCAGCACACTGCCGTTCTGTTTAACCATTAAATCAGTCATGCGACCCACCAGCGGGTTGGCGGTAATGCCACTAAACGCATCACTCCCGCCACACTTCACACCCAGTACCAACTCGCTGCCATCAATAGGTTCCCGGGTACACTTGCCAACATCAGCCAGCATTTCATGAATAAGGCGGATACCTTCCTCAATTTCGTCGCCAACCTGCTGGGAGTTAAAATACCGGATCTGTCCGGCAGGGCGGTCTACTTTCTCAAGCAGATTGGATAACTGGTTGTTTTCGCACCCCAGTCCCACAATCAATACAGCACCCGCATTAGGGTGCGATGCCAGCGAGGCGAGTATGGTTTGTGTGTCGTGCAGGTCATCGCCTAATTGTGAGCAGCCAAACGGATGGGTGAATGAACGAAAGCCATCGCATTCACCAAAGAAACGACGATCGCACTCCGCGGCGATTCGTTCAGCAGTGCGGTTGACACAACCAACCGTATTGATGATCCAGACCTCATTGCGGATCCCGACCTTACCATTCGCCCGCCGATAGCCCATAAAGCTGGCCTGGGAGGGTTTGGTAACCGGCTTGCTAACAGCAACCGGTTGATACTGATAGTTTTCCTGGCCGCTTAATGCCGTTTTTAAATTATGGCTGTGCACATGATCACCGCGTTTAATTTCAGCCTGCGCGATGCCGATGGCAAACCCATATTTCACCACTTTTTCGCCGGCGGCAATGTCACTCAGGGCCACTTTATGACCCGCAGGCGTATCACTGGCAAGCGTGACCGATAAAGCGTCTACGATCGTGCCGGCAGACAGGGCCATGGTCGACACAGCAACGTTATCGTTGGGATGCACCTGTATAAGCTTGGTTTGATCGGCCATAAAATCTCTAAACATTGATTCCAGTTGTTGATTAAGTTACCACACTTTTAACATTGGTGCCACCGGTGGCAAATTATGTTAAAGCAATTTTTATTTATTTTTTATCTGCTATGCTTTGGTTGCTTTGCGCGTTGACTCACGAATAATAAGATGTGGCTTAATCGTATATTCTTCCACCCCTTCAGCAGACTTATTTTCTATCTGGGCAACAATCTTTTTCGCGGCAATGCCAGCCATGGCAACCACCGGGCGCTGCACGGTGGTGAGTGACGGGATCACCCGTGATGCCAGCAAGTTATCATCAAAGCCGGCAACCGATAACTTGCCGGGCACTTCGATGCCCATCTCATGCGCTACTTTGAGTACACCGGCGGCCATCTCATCGTTATTGGCCACAATCACCTGTGGCCGCGGCGTTTGGATCAGTAATGACCGGGCACACTCAATGCCGCTCTCGTAGCTGTTTTTGCCTTCAATAATCCGCTCTGCAGGAATGGTTAAGCCCAGTTCCTGAAGTGTGTTAGTAATCCCTTCCAAACGCTCTACGGTAGAGTAATAGTGGTTTGGACCACTAATAATCGCGATGTCTTTGTGTCCTAACGAAACCAGGTAACGAGCCATATCACTTAATGCCGCACGGTCATCTGACACCACTATATTGGCTTTATCATCGATATCCACCGAGGTCAGCCTGACATAGTTAATGCCATGATTTTTCAGCGCTGTGGCCAGCTCGTTTGACTCAGACACTGGCGGCAGCACTATCACGCCGTCAATGTTTGAGCGCCGCACAAAGCCCACGCAATTACTGATAAAATCATCACTGCGATAGCTGCATGGGTGAACAACCAGCTCGTAGCCTTTTTTAGAGCAGACATCGAGCACACCACGTTGCACCTGGTCGATATAGAGTGCATCCGGGTTATCGTAAATCAGACCGATCAGATAAGAACGGCTGGCAGCCAGCCCACGGGCCTGTTTATCCGGGGAAAAGCCCAGCTCATCTACCACCCGCTGAATTTTTTCCCGGGTAGCGGCGCCAACATTTGAGGCACCATTGATAACCCGGGAGACGGTGCGTTTGGACACCCCGGCTATGCGTGCCACATCATTAATAGTTGGCTTCTTATCCATGCAGAGTACTCTTTATTTTTGTTTTTTATTAATCGCCCTGAGTTTACCGTTAACCGCCTTGTTACGCTACTCTCAGATTATCAGCTTGTTTGTCGATAGCCCAAACTGGCCGGGGTTTTACACCCCGAACAGCGCCGGTAATGCTTCACTAAACCAGGCCACGTAGGTTACCAGCATCAGCACCACAAACATTGCAACATAGAGTGGCAGCAACGGCCGGATTATCTTATCCAGGCGGGTTTTGGCAATAGCACAGGTAATAAATAGCACAGCCCCAACCGGCGGTGAGCACAAACCAATCGACAGGTTTAATACAATCATAATACCAAACTGCAGCGGTGACATGCCCAGTTCCGCCGCCACCGGCAGGAAAATCGGCGTAAAGATCAGCACTGCAGGGGTCATATCCAGAAATGCTCCCACAACAATTAACAGCAGATTTATCAACAGCAGGATAACAATAGGATTATCACTGACGTTCAGCAGAAAGGCACTGATATCTTGTGGGATATTGGCATAAGAAAGCATCCACGACATAGCTGTTGAGGCACCAATGAGCAGCATAACAATAGCGGTGGTTTCGGCGGATTTGAGCAAAATATCCGGCAGTTGCCTGGGCATCACTTCGCGGTAAACGCCCACCGCCAGGATCAGTGAATACACCACTGCGATGGCGCCGGCTTCAGTGGCGGTAAAGATACCACCAACAATCCCGCCGATAACCAGAAAGATTAAAAACAAACTGGGTATTGCAGCGGCTACCTGCTGCACTACCAGTTTCATTGGCAAGCGATCAGCCGTGGCATAACCTTTACGTTTGGCATGAACAAAGCAAACCATCATCAGCGCCAGCCCCACCATAATTCCAGGTAAGTAACCCGCCATAAACAGCGCAGCGATAGACACACCACCGCTGGCAATGGCATAAACAATCAGAATGTTACTTGGCGGAATTAACATACCGGTAGTAGAGGCAGCGGCGGTAACCGCTGCGCTGAAGTTCTCGTCGTAGCCCTGCTTTTTCATTTCTGGCAGCATAAAGCTACCAATAGCAGACGTAGTGGCCACAGCGGAGCCTGAAATAGCCCCAAACAGCATGCAGGACACAACGTTAACCAGGGCCAGTCCACCAGGCAGCGATCCTATCAGCGCCAGCGCGCAATTTATAAGACGTTTGGCTATACCACCACGCCCCATAATCATCCCGGATAACACAAAGAACGGAATGGCCAGCAAGGCAAAGCTGTCCAGTCCACCGGCCATGCGTTGAGCAATGGTAGTAACTGCAGGGGTGAAATCGATGCTCATCAACATGGCAGCCATGGTGGCAATGCCGATGCTGAATGAAATGGGTACGTTAAGGACCAGCAGTAAAAAGAAAGTGACTACTAGCACCAGTGCGGTGTAATCCATTATAGCGCTCCTTCTTCGTCAACCAGCCACAGGTTATGGATATTAATTAGCCCGTAGCAAATAAGCAGGATGCCAGACAGCGGCAACACCACATACACACAGCCCATCCGAATCCCCAGAGCGGCGGAAATTTGCTCCAGTTCCAGCGTCAGAGATACCAGCTGGCTCCCGCCAAATAACAGGATGGCGGCACTAAAAATAATAACTAACAGTTCAACCAGAGTGAGTATGTACTTACGAACATGCTCAGACTGCTTCTCTACAATCAGATTAAAGCCCAGATGGACTTTTTGTCGGTAGGCAAAAGCCGCGCCGAGCAAGCCAATCCAAATCAATAAAAACCGGGACAGTTCTTCGGTTACTGATGCCGGATCCTGCAGGATGTAACGGGAGATCACCTGCCAAACTACGGTCAGCAAAATGAGCGCCATGGCCAGCATCAGGGTGCCGGCCACGAGTTGATCAATGAGTCGTATAACCTTACGCATACTACATGGCCTTAATTTGAGAAATGAGTTCGCCAACGGCGGTGCCGCGCAGACTTTCGTGGAAAGGTTGTACAGCTTCAACAAACGGTTTTTTATCTGGATAAATGACTTCCACACCATCAGCTTTGACCCTTGCCAGTGAGTCTAGCGTTGACTCCTGCCAGGCTTTGCGCTGAAAAATCACCGAATCCTGCATAGCCTTATCCACCCATTCCTGCTGCTGGTCGGTCAGGTTTTCCCACACGCGCAACGACATCAGCATCACGTCGGGCACTGACGTGTGCTCATCCAGCGAGTAATAACGGGCAATTTCGTAGTGACGCGACAGGTAGTAACTGGGTGGATTGTTTTCTGCACCATCCACCACGCCTTGTTGCAACGCCGTGTAGAGCTCACCCCAGGCTACCGGCGTAGCAGCACCGCCCAGCTCACGAACAGTACGTACTGCAGTAGGGCTGTTAAGTACCCGAATTTTCATACCGGCTAAATCGGCCGGCGTTCTGACCGGCCTGTTATTGGTGTAAAAGCTGCGACTGCCCGCATCATAATAGGCAAGACCTTTGAGTCTGAAAGGCTCAACTCCAGCCAGTAGTCCTTGCCCCACATCGCTGTTAAGCACTTTCCAGAAATGGTCGTTGTCGCGAAAAATGTAAGGAATACTAAAAATCTTCATGGCTGGCACAAAGCCTTCCAGCGGACTGGCCGAGACTTTGGTCATGGATAATGAGCCAATTTGCAGCAACTCGATCATTTCGCGCTCGGTGCCCAGCTGACTGCTCGGGTAAATTTTTACGTCCATCGCACCATTCGATAACTCGCTGAGGCGTTCACCGAAATGCACCATGGCTTTGTGTACAGAATGCTGAGTATCCAGGGTATGACCGAGTCGCAGGGTAGTTACCTCACTGTCGGTGTCAGACCCACAGCTGATTAACCCAAGACTGATAACCATGACACTGGTTAATCTGACTATCTTATTAAACATCAAAACGCTCCTAGCGCAGCTCGCTGGCAGGGAATTTATCCATATCATCATAATCCAGGTTTTCACCCGCCATTCCCCAGATGAAGGCATAGTTGGCGGTACCGCAACCACAGTGAATTGACCACGGCGGCGATAATATGGCCTGATGATTTTGCACAAAGATATGGCGGGTTTCATGGGGCTCGCCCATAAAATGACTGACCGCCTGACCTTCAGGCACATCCAGGTAAAAATACACTTCGTTACGTCGGTCATGCTGATGGGCTGGCATGGTATTCCACACACTGCCCGGATAAAGCCTGGTCAGGCCCATTTGCAACTGGCAGGTTTCCACCACTCCGTTGATAATTAACTGGTGTATGTCGCGCTGATTAGCCGTTTCTGGTGAGCCTAAATGCAGTACATTGGCTTCGTCCTTACCCACCTTTTTACACGGATAGCTGGCGTGGGCAGGCGCCGAATTCAGGTAGAAACACGCCGGCGTATCGCTGTTATCAGAGTAAAATGTCACCTTATGTTCACCGGCGCCAATATACAGGGCTTCACCTTTTTCCAATGCATAGGTAGTTTCGTCAACCTGCACCGTGCCAGCGCCGCCAACGTTGATCACTCCTACTTCTCTGCGCGCGGTAAAAAACGCCGATTTTAATGCATCCAGCGTGTCCAGCGTCAATCCCTTATCTAGTGGCACCGCACCACCCACCATAAACCTTTCATAGTGGCTGTAAACCCAATAAATCTTGCCTGGCTGCATTAATTTTTCGGCCAGAAAAGCATCCCGCAATGCCTGGGTATCGTATCCTTTGGCTTCCTGCTGGCCAATGGCATAACGGGTTTCGTATTCAGTCGTCATGATTCTGTGTCCTGTTATTTAGCGGGCTAAAAAGCCCCCATCACCGGCCAGTATGTGGCCGTTGATATACTGGCTGGCCGAACTGGCTAAAAACACCACGGCCCCTTTTAAATCATCCGTTTCACCCCAACGACCCGCCGGGATACGCGCACAGATTTCGTTACTGCGCGAGGTGTCGTCCTGTAAAGCCTGGGTGTTATCGGTGCGAATGTAGCCTGGCGCTATGGCATTCACCTGCACGCCTGACGCCCCCCACTCATTGGCGAGGGCCTTGGTTAAGCCCGCTACCGCATGCTTACTGGCGGTATAAGCGGGCACGGTAATTCCGCCGCTGTAGCTGAGCATGGAAGCGATATTTATGATCTTGCCACTGCCCTGTTCAACCATTTTTTTGCCCAACTGCTGGCAAAGCAGAAAGCTGGCATCGAGATTTACACTGAGCACATTCTGCCATTGGGCTAACGGATACTCAGTAGCTGGACTACGAAATATAGTGCCGCCATTGTTAACCAGAATATCAATGCCTCCCCACAGCGCCAGCGCATCATCGGCGAGGGCCTGTACGGCTTGCATATCGCTGAGGTCGGCATGTAGCTGGGCCACTTTAACCGTACCCATGCTGGCAATTCTGGCCACAGTTTCGTCGCACCCACCGGGCCGGGAGCTGGCGCAAATCACATCGGCGCCTGCCTCGGCTAAAGCCACTGCCAGGGCTTGTCCAATGCCTCTGCTGGCACCGGTAACCAAAGCACGACGCTGGGTTAAACTAAAATCTGGCATGTCACCTCTTGCATAATTTTGCGATTACCATTTCAAAAGATGTTAACAGGTTCACCCGTGGAACAAACTTTGTTAACAATATTTAAAATAATTGCCACCGGTGGCAATTGTCAATATGATTAACTAAATTTTTACTATTGATTATCTAATGCTAACCACGGAGAAAACCATGAAACGGCACCTCGTAAAATCGCTAATCGCCGCATCCATACTGCTCTCGGCCTGTTCTGATAATACCCAGTCGCAGGCCCAGTCAATGAGCCAGGCGGAGACTCAGTCATCGGGCGCACCTTCCGTCGCAGCAGAACAACCTGTAGTAAAAACCCATGCCGAGCTGTCGGTCCGTCAGGGCGGACAATGGCAGGATACCGAATATGTTGCCGACGATTTTCAGTTTACTTCAGTAGAGTCCTTTACCTCGCCGGAGCAACTCACCGATCATTCTTACTACCTGCGTTATGAAGGCCCGGGCTGGGAGAATGACCTGGTTGGCTACCGCCTGTATCTGGACTGGCGCAACGGTATCGACGTATTTGTGAAAACCACTACCGACATGGTGTTGCCCCAGGTCGGCCAGGATGGCTACGACAGTTATCACGAACTTAGCGACTGGGGCGGAGATGCTCTGAAGGTAGGCAAGTCGGTTGGCCTGGGCGCGCTGGGACGCTGGGTTGACGAAGGTGTACAGCACTTTAAAGAGGTCGACGCAACACACTGGCGCTTGCTGGAAAATGGCCCGGAGCAAAGTCAGTTTGAAGTGAGGTATGACGGCTGGACGGTTGACGGAATCAGCGCAGATGTCAGTACGGTGTACTCCATTAAAGCCGGCGATCCAAGCACTCTGGTTGAGGTTGAGTCATCGGTTGCCATGGACAACCTGGTTACCGGACTGGTGAAGCACGAGGACGTGGAATATATCGAGAAAGAGAGCCCGAACTGGAAAATGATCGCCACCTACGGCAAGCAGAATCTGCTGGGAGATGATTTGGATTTAGGTATGGCGTTGTTTGTGCGTAAAAGCGATGTAGCCGAACAATTTGTCGGGCCTCACGATTATCTGTTTAAGTTTAAGCCTGCTACATCCTATCAGTATGGTTTCTTTGCCAGCTGGCCAGGCCATCCCGACCAGGCCCAGAATCAACACCAGTTTGAGGCCTTTATGGAAGCGAAACTGGCGGCTCTTGAAGCATCACTGTAGGCAGAAGCGTTGACCGGAAAGCTCAGCGTCTGCGGTTATTTCAGGCGCTTATCCGGATCGTTTTCAGACTTATCGGTATACTCACCCTCGATAGTATCGCCATCATCGTGAGCTGAGGGGCGGCTGGTATACTGATAAGTTGACTGCTGCGTAGCATTAAACGTACGCACCGTAAGATGACTGGCCGCTCTGCTGGCAATAACTTTGCGGGAAAAGGGCAGCGCAAAGGCAAAACCGACGATATCGGTAATAAAACCCGGAGTAACTAACAGCACGCCGGCAATTACCAGCAGCATACCTTCCATCATTTCTTTGCCCGGCACCTGATTCTGCGCCAGTTTCGCTTGTGCGGTCTGGAGTGTTGAGATGCCTTCCTGACGAACCAGATAAGCTCCCACAAAAGCGGTGACTACGATTAGCCCAACCGTATTCCAGCCACCGATTAAGTCACCCACCTGCAGCAACAGCGAAATTTCAGCGATTGGCATGACAATAAAAAGTAATAATAAAAAGCGCAAAGTACGTTTCCTGTTGCAGTCTTAAGTTTCAGTTAATCAAGATGGGGCACAATTATGTAAACCCAAGTCATCGTATCGTATATTTATCCCGTACTAACGATGATCGACTTGTCATAGACCCGATTTTCTCGGTAAAGTGCCGACCAGCCGGATAAGTTGAATTATAATTGGGATAAACCCGGTCCTATGAAAATTATGACAGATCTTTGCATCGTATATTGCACTACGGATTCGCGGCAAAACGCAGAAACCATTGCTAATCAGTTGCTGGAGCAAAATCTTGCTGCCTGTGTGCAGATAATGCCGGGGATGACCTCGGTTTATCGCTGGGATAATCAGGTGATGCAGGCTCAGGAATTCCTGATCCTCATTAAAACCCACCAGCACAGGCTTGCACAAGCAGAGCAACTGGTAACAGCACTTCACAACTACGACGTGCCACAGTGGATTGCCGTACCGGCTTGTGCAGCGAGCGAAGCTTATAGCTCCTGGATAGAACAGGAATTAAACATTGAAAAGAGGAAGTAATTCGGTGAATCAGTCCCGGCTAGCAGTAATCACCCTGACATTTTTTGCTATGTTATTCACGACACTGGCTTCGGCCCAGTTAAGTGACAATAACATGGATGACCTATTCAGTGACGAACCGTCATTTCTCCCGGTAGAAGAAGCCTTTGTTTTTGACTTTTCACAAAAAGACGACACCCTGGTGATTCGTTTTGACATTGCAGACGGCTATTACCTTTACAAAAAGCAATTTAAGGTGTCGACCAAAAATGCCACGCTAGGTGAACCGGTATTCCCTCCGGCTGAGCAGATTGAAGATGAGTTCTTTGGTATATCTGACGTGTTTTATAACACGGTGTCGTTCAGTTACCCCATTACCGAAACCGTGCAGGATGGCGTGGTTAAACTGCGCTATCAGGGCTGTGCCAGCGCCGGGCTATGCTATCCACCCACCACTAAGGTGATTTACCTCAACGAAATTCAGGGTGCCAACGTCACCGGTGAGTTAAGCGGTGGCGAAACGCAAGCCTCTCAGACCTCTGAGCAAACAGTCAGCGAGCAATACGATCTGGCTAACCTGCTGCAATCCGATGAAAACCTGCCTCTTACTCTGTTGCTGTTTTTAGCGCTGGGGATAGGACTGGCGTTTACGCCCTGTGTGTTCCCCATGTATCCCATTGTATCGGGTATCGTTATCGGTCAGGGCAAAGACATTAAAATGTCCCGCGCGTTCACGCTCGCTTTTGTGTATGTGCAGGGCATGGCCATCATGTACTCATTGCTGGGCCTGGTGGTTGCCTCTGCCGGCGTGCAGTTTCAGGCATCGCTCCAGAGTCCGTATATCCTCGGCACCTTTATAGTTGTATTTGTAGCGTTGGCCGCCGCAATGTTTGGTGCTTACGAGATTCAGTTACCCAGTAAGTGGCAGGAAAAAGTCAGTGGCATGAGCAACGCTCAGCAGCGTGGCAGCCTGGTGGGCGTGTTTGTGATGGGTATTCTGTCTGGCTTAATTGCCTCCCCCTGCACAACAGCGCCACTCACCGGTGTACTGATATTTATCGCCCAGAGCGGCGACATGACACTGGGCTTCCTTGCCCTGTACGCGCTGAGTCTGGGGATGGGAATTCCGCTGATTATCTTTGCCATGACCGGGGGTAAGTTACTGCCGAAAGCCGGTAACTGGATGAACATTATTAAAACCACCTTCGGCTTTATGTTGCTGGCCGTAGCGATTGTGTTTGTTGAACGACTGTGGAATTCAGACTACAGCATGCTGCTCTGGTCGGCGCTCGGTCTGGGGGCTTTCAGCTACTATCAGGTTGTTAATCAGCCAAGTGCTGCCACCTTTGCCAAAGGCGTACGGTCGCTGGTGATTTTTCTGGGTCTGTTTATATCCGCGATGCTGGGCTATAACGCTTTGTTTGGCCAGAGCAGTGGGCACTACGAAACCGCCGGAACATCCGCCGGAGCAACCTCCAAGCCAGCTTCTCATCCAACCTTTATGGTAGTGAAAGACCTTGAGGATTTTGAACAAAAGCTTGCCGCCGCCAACGCAGAGGGTAAGTCAGTTATGGTTGATCTCTACGCGGACTGGTGTGTGGCCTGTAAAGAGTTTGAAAAATACACCTTTGTTGATCCGGCCGTTATTGACGCACTGAGTAACACCGTGTGGATGCAGATAGATTTAACCGACAACACGCCAACCAACCTGGCTTTTCAGGATGCCTTTGACGTGTTGGGATTACCCACTATTTTACTGTTCGACGAAGCTGGCAATGAGCTAACCAAAGCCCGGGTAACGGGTTTTATGAAAGCTGAACCCTTTGCTCAACATGTAACAAAGGCATTAAGTAAAAATCAATAACTTAACATTTAAATTTATGTTTAAGCAATTTAGATTAAACCTTATTTACTTTAATCTATATTAGAAAAACCTATTAATCATCAATTAGTTGCAACTACTCACAAAGGTAGTTGCAACACTTTCAATACTTCCCTACAGTAGCAGCATATATGTACTACAATTCATAGCGTTAGCCTGTGGATTAGAGAAAGTCATGAATAAATATTTTGTTGTAGGGATAGCAACAGTCGTTGCTCTGATTCTCGCTCATTTTGTTTCCGGCGTAGTTGGAGTGCTCGTTCTCGCTGCGGCAGTATTCGCCTACGAGTATCTGGCGCCATCGTCAACAGTAAGCAGTGTTGATGTGCCACAACCCGCGTCATCTGCGCCAGCCACCACTGCAAGTCCGCTTGCGGCAGAGCCTGCGCTAAACAGTGTTGCACAAACATCAACAGAAGTGCTGGCCGACTGCGAGTCGAGCCTGGCCAATATCATCTCCACCCACAATGACGCAGTGGATACGCTTAGCACCAGCTTTATTGGCCTGCGAGGCCTGGTGGATCAGCAAAGCAATACCATTTTGCAGTTGATCAAAGCCGACGACGAAAGCGATGAATTGTACAGCGATCGAATGCGCAGTTTTGCTGAGCGAACCGGCGTAACCCTGGACCGCTTTATCCAGAGTACCGTGGATATGTCGGCCGGGATCATGGAAATCCTCGAGCAAATTACCGCCATTAACGACACCGTACCGTCGGTTATTCAGGCGCTGAAAGATATCGACAGTATTGCAGCGCAAACTAACTTGCTGGCGCTGAACGCTGCCATTGAGGCTGCCCGGGCAGGAGAACATGGCCGTGGTTTTGCCGTAGTGGCAGATGAAGTCCGTAGCTTATCCAATCGCTCAGCTCAGTTCAGCGAATCGATTCAGACCCAGATTAACAGTATCAATGACAAAATTTCCTCGCTGAGCGACCGAATCGGCGTACTGGCTGCCTATGATGTGAGTTATGTTATTGAAGCCAAAAAAGATATTAATCAGGCGCTGGAGGGTATAATTGTTAAGGCCGAACATGATCAAAATATCACGTCGGGCCTCCATGACCTGTCGATTCAGTTAAACTCGGCACTGGATAATGCCACTCGCAGTCTGCAATTCGGCGACATTAACCGTCAGTATATTGAATACACCATTGGCACCGTTACTTTGCTGAACATGAACCTTGCCGATCTGATGGACGATACTCACCGCCAGGCGTTTTTAAACGACCCGGAACAATTCCAGCAAAAAGTAAAATCAGAGTGGGCGGCACTGCATAACCCCGTATCATCTTCTTCTGTGGAAGCAGGTGAGATTGAGTTGTTTTAACGGAGCATCAATGAATTCAACAATTTCAGTCCCGGAACGCTTTGACTTTAGTTTTCATAAGTCTTTTACCGAGCAATACAACCAGATTCTGGAAAACAATAAAGGCGGTCTGATTACCCTGGACTTTTCAAAAGTACTTTATCTCGATAGTGCGGCACTTGGCATGGTGGTATTGCTGAAAAAGCGCGCTAAAGCCAATGGCTGCGATGTCGAAATTGCCAGCGCTAAAGGCACCGCTCTGGAAGTCCTCGAAATTGCCAACTTTGATAAAATGGTTACGATCCGCAAAGGGTAAATACCGTTATGAACTCACAAGAAACCCCCAAACCAACAGAATCGGTACTGGTTGTCGACGACGATCCGATATTTTGTGAGTTGTTAGTTTCCGATTTAATGCTCAGGGGCGTAAAGGTCATTTCAGCCTTTGCACTTGAGGATGCCCGGGAAGTGCTTAAGAAGCACCACTTTGACGTGGTGATTCTGGATAATCACCTGCCGGATGGGCAGGGCACAGACTTGCTACCCGATTTGCAGCAAATGGAACCGCCGCCCTATGTAATCATGGTATCCATTGACGACCAGCTTAATAGTATCAGTAATAGCTTTAATCAGGGCGTGCATGATTACATTATTAAGCCAGTTAGCATTGAATTATTATGGGAAAAGATCCGTAACCTGCTGACGTTGAAACGTACCAGCCTGGACCTGGCTAATAAATATCAACTGTTACAGCAGTTACTCAGTGAAAAAGCGCAGGAAGAAAGCCTGGCCCAGCACGTTTATCAGAACATGGCCAACAGTCAGTGTGACTTGCCGGATTTTGCCGCTGTGCGTAGCCGGCCCATGACAAATTTCAGTGGCGACACTATTTTTTCGCCACCCAACCCCTCCGGCAAGATTCAGCTTATTCTGGCAGATGCCATGGGTCATGGCCTGGCTGCAGCGATTTGTATTATCCCCATCGTCACGACAGCCAAAGCCATGGCGATAAAAGGTAAAGCTATCGAAGAGATTTTTCACGAGATCAACCGCAAGCTGTATACCGAGATCCCGGACGACCGCTTTGTCGCACTATTAGGCATCGAAATTTGCCCTTACTCCTCTACGGTCACCATTGTAAATGCGGGGTTGCCGGACGTCTTGTGCTGTTGTAAGCAAGGCGAGGTAAAACGATTCCGTTCGAAGGCCATGCCTCTGGGTATCATGGAGCCCAATGAGTTCAGTATTCAACCTGAGCAAATTCCGCTGGAAGAAATTCAGCAACTGGCACTTTACACCGACGGCGTAATAGAACAAACCAACCCGGCCGGTGAAGCCTATTCATCAGCCAGATTAATCTCACAAGCCGAGCAACTGGCAGGGAATGCCGAAAGCCTGATCCACATTATGGATGATTGTCTGCAGTTTGCTGAGGGCAATGCCATTGAGGATGACATTACGCTTTGTGTGATTAATGGCGAAGCACTGCGCAGTCAGCTACAAACCCGCACCCAAGAAGAGCCAGTGAGTTTTGGTGAGATAGATTATCAGTTTTGCATTCGTGGCAAAGTCATCGCCAGTCTTGATGTGCTTAATCAGGCCATGAGTATCATGCAAAATTCAGGGTTGCCCAGAGATCTGTGCCAAAAAGCGTTTACCGTGCTGGCCGAACTTATCAATAACGCCCTTGATCATGGCATCCTCCATTTAGACTCTAAGCTCAAAAATGACTTTGAAGGATTTGCTACCTACCTGGCATTGCGTGAAGAGCGTTTGAGCAGCCTGACAAATAATGACCAGTTAACCATACAAATTTACACAAATTCGACTACGTTTATAAAGATATCAGTGGAAGACTCCGGTTCGGGTTTTGCGCTGTCTGACAACTCTGCCGATCAGCAAGGTCTTAGCGGGCGAGGCCTCGGACTTGTTGAAGCAATCTGTCAGACAGTCGAGCGGAATGCCAAAGGCAATCGAACTACCATTTCCATAGCAAGGAATTAATACAGATATGAGCAAGAAAATACTAATTGTTGACGACTCTATGTCAATTCGTCAAATGGTAGAGGTTACCCTCCGAGGGGCCGGCTACAATGTGGATTCAGCCGAAGACGGGCAGGCCGCGCTGGATAAGTGTCAAACCACCCGTTACGACTTCGTGCTTACCGATCAGAATATGCCACGAATGGATGGTATTACACTGATTAAGTCCCTGCGAGGCATGATGAGCTATCGCACCGTGCCTATCGTGGTGCTGACTACTGAAGCCGGCGATACACTGAAAAGCCAGGGCAAAGCGGCCGGCGCCACAGGATGGATGGTTAAACCCTTTGACCCGTCCAAATTACTGGACATTGCTAAAAAACTGCTTGGGTAGTCGCACGTGTCTGTCGATATGAACCAATTCCACACCGTGTTTTTTGAAGAGAGCCAGGAGCATCTTCAGACCATGGAGGAATTGCTGTTAAACATTTCTACAGACGACCCCGACGCGGAAGAGCTCAACAGTATATTTCGCGCCGCACACTCTATTAAAGGTGGCAGTGGCATCTTTGGCTTTGACGCCTTAACCGGCCTCACCCATGTGATGGAAACCATCCTGGACAAGGCCCGTAACCATGAGCTGGATTTAACCACCGACATTGTTGATGTGTTGCTGGCTACTACTGATACCCTCGGCGATATTCTGCAGGCATACCAGGACGAAAGTGAAATCAACTGGCAGCAGATAGAAGAAGGAAAAGCAGCGCTCGAAAGCGTTTTGTCTGCAGAAGGCGATGAAAGCACAAACGCAGAATTGCCCCCTGCAGCGGACACTACAGAAGACGATGACAGCTTCGGTTTCTTTGATGACGCCCCGGGTCAGCCAGAAGTGGAAGTCGCAGCGGAAGACGATGATGGCTTTGGCTTCTTTGGCGACGCACCCGGTCAGCCTCAGCAAGCCTCAGACACTGAAGGGGGTGAAGGTGAGGAAGACGATGGCTTCGGCTTTTTTGACGATGCGCCTGGCCAACCGAATGCAGAAGCCACAGCAGCAGAAACCGAGCATGACGACAACGACGGCAGTTTTGGATTTTTCACCGAGCCCAAACCCGCTCAGCCAATTAAAGACGAAGACGCCTACGGCTTCTTCGAGCAGGAGAAATCCTCCGTAACGTCAGCGACTAAACCGCCGGCGAAAGCAGCTAAATCACCGGCAAAACCGCCAGCCAAAGCGGCCACAAAGAACGATGCCGGCTCCATAAGGGTCGAGACCACAAAAATAGATACGGTGGTCAATCTGGTCGGCGAAATGGTCATCACCCAGTCAATATTATCGATGATTGGCGAGGATGTAGAAGGCAATACCGGCGAAAAGCTGAGCGGTGCCATTGACGAATTGTCGCGTAACATACGTGAAATTCAGGAAGCGGTTATGTCGATGCGAATGATCCCGGTGTCATTTGTGTTTAACCGTTTTCCGAGACTGGTTCGGGATTTAGCCAAAACCCTGGATAAAAAAATTGACCTGATTATTGAAGGCGGCGAAACCGAGGTCGATAAGAGTATGATTGAAAAGCTCGCCGATCCGCTCACCCATTTGGTTCGCAATAGCCTCGATCACGGCATAGAGCCGCTGGAGAAACGCCTGGCAGCGGGCAAACCAGAGACCGGCACTGTTGTGCTTAAAGCAGAACAACGAGGTGGTAATATTCTGATTAGCATTCAGGATGATGGGGGCGGCCTGAACCGGGATAAAATTCTCGATAAAGCTCTGTCTAATGGCCTCGATGTCGATCCTAAAATGCCAGATGAAGAAGTCTGGCAGTTGATCTTTGCGCCGGGCTTTTCCACCGCCGATGCGGTAACCGACGTGTCAGGTCGCGGCGTTGGCATGGATGTGGTGCGTAAAAATATTGAAGCTATTCAAGGCGGTATCGACATTGTATCCACCGCCGGACAAGGCTCTACCTTTACTATTAAACTTCCCCTTACACTGGCGATTATTGATGGCATGTGTGTTTCGGTGGGCAGTGAGACGTACATTATTCCGTTACTGAATATTATTGAGTCGCTGCAACCAAAGCCAGAGCAAATTAAAACCCTGGCTAACGACACTATGCTATGGAGCCGCGACCAGTACTGGCCGCTTATATCGTTGCGCGAGCAAATGCAAATAGACGAGCCTGGCAAGCCAATTGAGCACTCAATTATTGTGCTGGTTGAGATCGGTAAGAAGCGCTACGGCATTATTGTCGATCAGCTGCTAGGCAAACAACAGGTGGTAATTAAGAGCCTGGAACGTCATTACAAGAAAGTAGACGGCATATCCGGTGCAACCATCATGGGCGACGGCAAAGTGGCCATGATTATTGATGTTGACAACCTGATGAAAAATGAACAAATCAATCAAGTGGGGTTAGCCTGATGAATACCGTATCATCTCAGGACGCTGCCATCGCAGCAACTGGTGGTGCAA
This sequence comes from Alteromonadaceae bacterium, assembly GCA_002691625.1. Taxonomy (GTDB): domain Bacteria; phylum Pseudomonadota; class Gammaproteobacteria; order Enterobacterales; family Alteromonadaceae; genus Alteromonas. The sequence continues at coordinate 155,038 of NZIK01000076.1, read as the reverse complement.
GCAAGGAATATCTGACATTCATGTTGGGTGAAGAGCAATACGGCCTGGCTATTATTCAGGTTAAGGAAATTCGTGGCTACGAACCGGTGACGAAAATTGCCAATGCCCCTGACTTTATCAAAGGCGTTATTAACCTGCGCGGTGACATTGTGCCGATTATCGATCTCCGCGTGAAGTTTAATGTTAGTGAAGCCACTTATAACGAATTTACCATTGTCATTATGCTTAACGTGCAGGACCGCATTGTAGGCATTGTGGTAGACAGCGTGTCAGACGTTATCAATGTCAGCGAAGACGAAATTCACCCGCCTCCGGAGTTCGGCGTCGCTTTCGACAGCCGCTACCTGGACGGCCTGGCCAGCGTGGATGACGGACTTGTCATTCTGGTCAACATAGAACGACTGATTACCAGCAGGGAAATCGGCATTTTTGACAGCATGAATCAGCAAAACGAGGGCTCAGTATGAACTTGCGTAACCTTTTTGGGGGCCAGCCAGAACCACAAACGCCGGCATATTATGAAATTGCACTCAATGCCATTTCATCAGGTGTCATGGTGGCCGATAAAGATCGAAATATCATTTATGCGAACCCGGCGGTTTATAACCTGCTCAAAAAGTACGAAGCCGATATCCGCACCGTACTGCCGCACTTCTCTGCTGAGAATCTGGTAGGTCAGAACATTGACCAGTTTCATAAGGATCCCGGCCACCAACGCCGCATCCTGGCTGACTTAAGGGCACCGATGTCCTCATCGATTGTGGTTGGCGATGTCAACTTTGACCTTATGCTTACGCCGCTACTCGACGCCCAGGGCAATCCCAATGGGGCTATGGTGGAGTGGGTAGATAAAACCGAATATAATCTCACATCTAATAAGCTCGGCGCGCTGGACAGAAGTCAGGGTGTTATTGAGTTTCGTCCCAGCGGCGAAATTCTCACGGCCAATGAGAATTTCCTGAACCTGATGGGTTATGACGAGCGCGAAATCGTAGGTAAACACCACCGGATATTCGTAGATAAAGACTATGCAAGTTCCCCTGAATATAAAGAGCTGTGGGCAAAATTAAACCGTGGCGAATATGAGGCTGGGGAATTCTTGCGTTTCAACAGCCGCGGTGAAGAAGTCTGGATTCAGGCATCATACAATCCCGTAGTCACCAGTGGTGGTAAGGTCACACGAGTAGTAAAGTACGCCACTGATATTACCGAAGAAAAACGCAAAAGCGCCTATTTCTCTGGCCAGATTAAGGCCATTAATCAGTCCCAGGCAGTTATTGAATTTGATCCAACCGGTAAAATCCTCGAAGCCAACGACAACTTCCTCAATGCAATGGGCTACACACTTGGCGAAATCCAGGGCAAGCATCACAGCATGTTTGTTGATCCATCGGTACGTTCCAGCAGCGAGTACCGGTTGTTCTGGGAGCAGCTGGCAGATGGTCAGTTCCAATCCGGGGAATACCACCGCATTGGCAATGGCGGAAAGGACGTTTGGATCCAGGCTACTTACAGCCCCATCATTGATGACAATGGTAAAGTCTTCAGAGTAGTCAAATACGCCACCGATATTACCGGCCGAAAAATGGCTGTTAATGATATCTGTGAAGTTATGCTCGCGCTCTCCAAAGGTAGCCTCACCAGCCGCCTTGAACGGGAATATGAAGGTGAATTTGAACAGCTGGCGCAGTCGGTTAACGATTTTGTCGCCAATCTGTCGAGCATTATTCATGAGATTCGCTCAGGCTCTGAAACCATTAACAACGCCTCGGCCGAAATCGCCAAAGGTAATGCCGACCTGTCTTCCCGTACCGAGCAACAGGCATCCAGCCTGGAAGAAACCGCTTCAAGTATGGAAGAGATCACCAGTACCGTGCAGCTTAATGCCGACAACGCCAAACAGGCTAATGGTCTGGCTTCAGAGGCATCGCGGGTGGCCATTTCCGGCGGCAAACTCATAGAGCAGGTAGTTGGCACCATGGCCGACATTAACCAGTCAGCCAAGAAAATTGAGGATATCATCGGCGTTATCGATGGTATTGCCTTCCAGACCAACATACTGGCACTCAACGCAGCAGTAGAAGCAGCACGTGCTGGCGAACAGGGTCGAGGCTTTGCCGTAGTGGCCTCAGAAGTGCGCACGCTGGCGCAGCGCTCGGCTAATGCAGCGAAGGACATTAAAGGTCTGATTTCTGACTCAGTAACGAAAGTAGAAAGCGGTAATGAGCTGGTTAATCAGTCTGGTGCAACCATGAGTGAAATCGTCAACGCAATCCAGCGCGTTAACGACATTATGTCTGAGATTGCCTCGGCCTCCGCTGAACAAGCCAGCGGTATCGACGAAATCAATAAAGCCGTGGTTCAGATGGACGAGATGACACAGCAGAATGCTGCCCTGGTTGAAGAAGCAGCCGCAGCGGCTGAGAGCATGAGCTCTCAGGCCTCACAGTTAATCTCACGGGTCAATTTCTTTGAGTTGGGTCAGGAAACCAAACTGGAAAGTGCGCCGGTTATTCGTTCTGCGCCGCAACCACAAAGCAAACCCAAAATATCGGCGAAAGCCATGGCAACCCGTTCTCAGCAACTCAGCGCCGCAAAGCCAGATGATGATGAATGGGAGAGCTTTTAAAGCCTGAAGAGCACTGACATGGATAAACCCTTTGCGTTTAGCCTTAGGGAGTTTAATGCGGTTCGCCAGAAGATCCGCGCGCTCACTGGCATCAATCTGGCAGACAGTAAAGATAATATGGTTTACAGCCGCCTTGCACGGCGGCTGCGCGCTCTGAGTCTTGATACATTCCAGGCCTATTTAAGGTATCTGGATGATCATCAGGCGGAAACCGAACACTTTATTAATGCTCTAACCACGAACCTGACGTCCTTTTTTCGTGAGGCACATCATTTTGAGCAGCTAAAAGGATTTTTACTGACTCGTCCGGAGCCGTTACGGATCTGGTGTACCGCGAGCAGCAGCGGTGAAGAGCCATATTCGATTGCAATGACCTGTGCAGAAGCCAGGGGGTCCCTGACCAATAACGTCAAAATATACGCCTCCGACATTGATAGCCGAATGCTGGAGCGGGCACAGGCCGGTATTTATCCCATCGACCAGGTCGAGAAGCTCAGCCCTATGCGACGCAAGCAGTTTTTTCATCGCGGTATAGGTGTCAACGCAGGCAAGGCAAGGGTGGTCTCTGAATTACGCAAGAGTATCCATTTTTTTCAACAGAATCTGCTTGATACTAACTATGCCATGGAACCAGGACTGGACATCGTGTTTTGTCGCAACGTAATGATTTACTTCGACAAGCCAACCCAGGAAGTCATTCTAAAGCGAATTTTGAGATTAATGAAAACAGACAGTTGGTACATCGCAGGACATTCTGAAAATTTCTCTCACCTGAGTCAGTATATGCGACCCATGGGCAAAACCATTTATCAGGTTAATCAGAGAAACTTATGACGCCAGTGCCAGGGAAGATCACACCGAACCGATATTTTGACCGACACTTCGACAGTGACGCAGTAAAAATCCTGCCGGGTGAATACTATGCCACCAAGGACCCAACAATCATCGTCACCGTATTGGGCTCTTGCGTATCGGTATGTTTGCGCGACCCGATAACTAAAATTGGCGGTATGAATCACTTTTTGTTGCCCAACGATGAGTTTGTCACCACCGGTGAGATGAACACCTCTGCCCGTTATGGCACTTATGCCATGGAGTTACTTATCAATGAGTTGCTAAAAATGGGAGCCGACAGAAACCGTCTCGAAGCCAAAGTATTTGGCGGCGGTAACGTCTTGCAAGGCCTTACCGTCCACAACATTGGTGAGCGCAACAGCGAGTTTGTACTTGACTACCTTAAACTGGAAAATATTCCGGTACTGGCCCGGGATTTACTGGGCCCTTATCCACGCAAGGTCTATTTTTTTCCCGGCACCGGAGAAGTGAAAGTACGGAAAATTAAAATTATACACAACACCACTATTCTTGATCGCGAAAGTGAGTACCGCATGCGTATCAAAGATACGCCGATTAGCGGAGAAATTGATTTTTTTGAGTAGCTTGCTATGACCATTTCAGTATTGGTTGTCGATGATTCGGCCTTGATCCGTTCATTGATGACGCAAATTATTGCCAGTCATCCCGACCTCAACCTGGTGGGCACGGCACCGGATGCTTATGTCGCAAAAGACATGGTAAAGCGTTTCAGCCCCGACGTTATTACGCTGGATATCGAAATGCCCAAGGTCGACGGACTGACCTTTTTAGACCGTCTGATGAAAGCCAAGCCGACCCCGGTAGTAATGATTTCAACCCTGACTGAAAAAGGCGCAGATGCCACTATGCTGGCACTGGAACTGGGTGCAGTCGATTTTATACCCAAGCCGAAAATCGATGTTCAGGCCAAATTCCTGGCTTTTCAGCAACTGGTTACCGACAAAATCATTGCGGCCGCCGGGGCCCGGGTCAAAAAACGGGCCGCCAATGAGACGGTGGCTAAAACCCAGTTGACCTACTCGGGTACCGAATTAATTGTAGGTATCGGAGCCAGCACCGGTGGTACCGAAGCTATTAAAGATTTGCTGGTCAGGCTACCGGCATCTTTTCCGGCCGTGGTGATGACCCAACATATGCCACCAGGCTTTACCACGTCATTCGCCAAGCGCCTTAACGGGCTGTGTGCCCTGACGGTAAAAGAAGCACAGCACAATGAACGCCTGCTACCCGGTCATGTTTACCTGGCGCCGGGCGATCAGCATTTAAGCGTCATAAAATACGGCGCNGATTACCGCACCCAACTCAGTGACGAGGGCCGGGTTAGCGGCCATAAACCCTCTGTNGATGTCTTATTTGATAGNCTGGCAGANCACGTNGGNCACAATGCCTTTGGNGTAATCCTCACAGGTATGGGCCGNGATGGCGCNCAGGGAATGCGCGCAATGCATGATAAAGGCGCNACAACCTTTGCGCAGGATGAAGCCACCTGCGTTGTGTATGGTATGCCCAAAGAAGCCGTTAAACGCGGTGGCGTAGACAAATCTNTNCNAATCCCGGAGATTGCCAAACAGCTAACNGAAGCCATTCGNAGTAAAGCCAGGGGCAACCGCCTGTAANCTTNCCNTCCTNNNCGNCGACAANATTTATTNNAGCCTATCNCAATATCGAGAANTTGCGGCTAAATCCCCTGATAAGACCAGTATTTTGCTGCGATATCTTAATTATTAACTATAATNGNTGATTAAGCTTATTTTAGTATTAATTCAACGTGGTTTTTGTGTTAAATANTCNNCANTTTATGTATAACTGGTGTTTATNCCGAACTTAGCCGCAAGATAGCTACAANATTAATGAAAATACTTCTACTGAACGGCCCTAACCTGAATATGTTAGGCAAACGTGAGCCAGAAAAATATGGCCACGCCACACTCAACGACATCGTCGAAGGTCTGTCAAAACAGGCCGAGGGCATGCGTATAGAGTTAGAACACTTGCAGTCCAACTCGGAAGCAGTGCTCATTGATCGTATCCATGCTGCCATGGGTAACGTTGATGGCATTATTATTAACCCTGCCGCGTTTACGCATACCAGCGTGGCGTTGCGGGATGCGCTGTTGAGTGTATCCATCCCGTTTATNGANGTGCATTTGTCGAACGTNCACNNCCGTGAAGCATTTCGACATCATTCCTATTTTTCCGATATCGCTGCTGGCGTGATAGTAGGCTTTGGCGCNANAGGCTACTCGCTCGCCCTGGACGCAGCAGCAGATATTTTTACCCACTAATTGATAAGACAAACAGAGACAGATTATGGATATTAGAAAGATAAAAAAACTGATTGAGCTGGTCGAAGAATCAGGCATTGCCGANTTAGAAATCACCGAAGGTGAAGAATCTGTNCGTATTCACCGTGGCAGTTCACAAGCTGCNGCACCTGTTCATTANGCCGCTCCNGCNCCAATNGCTGCACCNGCNGCNCCAGCGCCAGCCGCACCTGCTGCCGCGCCGGCNGAGCCAGAAGCNCCNGCAGGCCANACNNTNAAATCTCCGATGGTAGGNACNTTCTACCGCGCNTCTTCNCCTACNGCCAAANANTTCGTNGAAGTNGGTCAGAGCGTTAATGTTGGCGATACCCTGTGTATCGTAGAAGCCATGAAGATGATGAACCANATCGAGTCTGATAAAGCCGGNGTTGTTAAAGCTATTCTGGTAGAAAANCAGGAAGCNGTAGAATTCGACCAGCCTCTGTTCATCATCGAATAAACGGTAATCTCATGGATAAAGTACTCATAGCTAACCGCGGTGAAATTGCNCTGCGGATCCTGCGAGCGTGCAAAGAGCTTGGGATTAAAACGGTAGCGGTGCACTCCACTGCCGACCGTAATCTTAAACATGTATTGCTTGCTGATGAATCAATTTGTATCGGTAATGCATCCGCTACTGAAAGTTATCTGAACATTCCGCGCATTATTGCGGCGGCGGAAGTCACTAACTCAATNGCCATTCACCCGGGTTANGGCTTCTTAGCCGAAAACGCGGATTTTGCGGATGCGGTAGAAAAAAGCGGCTTTATTTTNATCGGTCCGAAAGCAGANACCATCAACCTGATGGGCGACAAAGTGTCTGCGATTAATGCCATGAAAAAAGCCGGTGTACCTTGTGTACCNGGTTCTGACGGCCCGTTAACCGACGACGNAGAGCGCAATAAAGCCATNGCNAAGCGNATTGGNTANCCNATNATTGTTAAAGCTGCCGGTGGCGGTGGTGGTCGTGGTATGCGAGTNGTNCGCAGCGAAGCCGAACTGATTAANTCCATCGAAACTACGCAGGCAGAAGCGGGCGCCGCTTTTGGTAATAGCGTTGTTTATATGGAAAAATTCCTCGAAAACCCACGCCACGTAGAAATTCAGGTACTGGCTGATGGCCAGGGCAATGCNATCCANCTGGGTGAACGTGACTGCTCNATGCAGCGTCGTCACCAGAAAGTGGTNGAAGAAGCNCCGGCACCAGGTATTTCTGAGCAAATGCGCAATAAAATCGGCGATCGTTGCCGCAAAGCCTGTATCGAAATTGGCTATCGCGGTGCCGGTACCTTTGAGTTTCTGTACGAAAACGGCGAATTCTATTTCATTGAAATGAACACCCGTATTCAGGTAGAGCACCCAGTATCAGAGATGATTACTGGCGTTGATTTGGTTAAAGAACAACTGCGTATCGCAGCCGGCCAACCGCTGTCTATCGACCAGTCGCAAATCCAAATTCGTGGCCATGCCATTGAATGTCGGATTAACGCCGAAGATCCTGACTCATTTATCCCAAGCCCGGGTAAAATCGAGATGTTCCACCCGCCAGGTGGTTTAGGTGTACGTTGGGATTCGCATATCTATGCCGGCTATTCTGTGCCACCGTACTATGATTCGATGATTGGCAAGCTTATTACTTACGGTGAAAGCCGGGATGAAGCGATTGCCCGTATGCGCCACGCGCTGGACGAACTGGTGGTTGACGGCATTAAAACCAATATTCCGTTGCAGCAACGCATTATGGCCGACGAAAACTTCTATGCAGGTGGTACTAATATCCACTACCTCGAGAAGAAGTTAGGCCTGAGCTAAGCTGTTTTAGCTCAGCGCAAAATCAGACAAAAGGCATTCTTCGGAATGCCTTTTTTGTTGGTTATTCTATTTTGTCGATTAACTGTATCGTTTTTTTTGATTACTAATATTCACCGACTCCATTTATATTCAACTTTAGATTAGACTTTAGTTTAATTTACGCCAACTGATACGGTATTGACCCATCGTAGTTGTTGGTGACCTTTGTTAAAGGTACTTCTCCACTTGTTAGCCGGCGACTTGCCGGCTTTTTTCTTTTTCCCCCTTATCGATAGCGCTAATATTTACTGGTTGTAAAAGCTATACTTGCGCTACACTGCGTTTTTTAGCTGTGAGTTTTTATCTATCCAATGGCATATCTGAGCACCGGGCTGACCTGCTTTATCGGATGTCTCATCCTCTTTTTCACACCGCCTGGTAAGGCAGCCGAACCGGGTGGTGAACCAATCGATGAACCGGTCGGTGAACCGGCTGGCTTTTATCAGCAAAAACTCGACGTACAGGTTCGCTACGACAATCGTTCAGACCGAAGTAATCGCTCACAATTTCGGCTGCGTTTTTATCCTCAGTTGAATCTCAGTGAGCAATGGAGCCTGCACAGTTTTGTCGTAACAGGCGATGATTTTAGCTCCAGTCACAACACCTTTGGCGATGAAGACAGTGACCAGATTGCGGTCAGGCGTCTTTATCTGCGTCGCACTCATGCACTGGGTAAAACCGAGTTTGGCGTTATTCCTACCTACAAAGGCCGTATCTCGGCCACCGGGATGTCCAAAGACGGCTGGTTTCAGGGGATTCGTCATGTCTACGAGGCAAAGCCGGGCCACAAGCTGGAATTAGTAGCAGGCGCTATTAACAGTACCGATCCGAATAAGGCGCTATCTCTTGCCGATGATTTTAACCTCTTTGAGTTTGAGTACAGCGCTACCATCAATGAAAAATTCAGTATGGAATTTGGTGTCGAGCGCATTATTGAAGGTAATTACCTGCGCAGTGAAGTACGTTTTCACCAGTCTGATCAAGTGTGGTTTGCTGAATTTGTCAGGCGCGTTGACGACGCAGAGAACAAACTGGTGCTCGGCCTTGACAGTGAATTTTCCTTCGGTCAGTACCCTGTTGAGATGTATGCCTATTATGCTTATGTCAGTGCTGACTTCGGCCAGCGCGCCGAGCTGACCGAAGACTATCTGGGTACTGGTCACGGTGGTTCGGTAGAACTATCAGGCGCCCTTGCCGTTTTTGACCTGGACTGGTTTTCCAGAATCGATATGGTGGATAGCACCCGGCGGATTCTGCTTGGTATTAAACGTTCCTTCTGATGACCTCAGGAGTGTTGCCTGCCAAATAGCCAGAAAGCAAAACGTTTAGTCATAAACGGCATCAGTACATAAGACATCAATATCATTAGCCCCGCCGTAACCAGCAGGGTGCGCAGCAGCAACGGTATTGCCGCAAGCCATGGCCCGAACAGCCAGAAAATCAGGGTAGCGGCCGGGTAGAGCGCCAGCCAGCTGACAATGGTCATTTTATAACGCGGCGGTGGCGTAACCGGATTTTGCGAGGGTAAACTAAACCAGGTCACCAAGCCGGAAACCTTTTCCCGTTCGGTGGGCGAAATCAGCAGTGCTTCGAGCTTTTCCAGCATCTCGGTCCGTTCGGCTGAGCTTTCCCATACCGCCAGGCGGGCCTCATCGGCAAATTTAAAAATCATCCGGTATTCCGGATCTTCAGGGCTCACCGGACGAAACAGGGTAGCGCCCATATAACCGTCGAACTCACTCGCCCGGCGCGACATCTCATCACTTAAGGATTCAAACGCGGTAACGGCTTCAGGTTTTACCCGTCTGGACACAATTACGGTAACGGGCTGCTGGGATGGGGTATTCATAAGGCACCTCTGATGACATAAAACGACTCGTAGTAGTATCAGCGCAGCATAAATAATACCGACTCTCTGAAATGCACTAAATATTATGGTTTACCTAATATTTTCAGAATCTTAAAAAGTTAATTCGGCACTAACTGTGAACCGCCAGAAAGCAGGTTAACTGCCAGAATTGACAGGTTTGATCATTTGATCACTTCAGGTTTGTCGAGTCATTCTCGCTAAGCTTTTTGAGCCGATAGGCCAGTGCCGGGCGGGTAAGGTTAAGTAGCCGGGCCGCTGCCGACACATTATCGTTGGTCATAGCCATGGCCCGGTTTATCAGTTGCTCTTCAATAGAATCCAGGCCGATTTGCTGATTAATCAGCGTATCCACCCAACCGTCAGTGGTTTTTATATTGCTCGGCTTCACCACCTGGCCTTCTGAATACACATGAGTATCGTCGGTATTAACGGCTTCAGGGCCAACACTGGCAAACAGCGATTCCAGTGAAATGGTTTCGTGGTTATCAGTAAGGATAACGCCGCGCTCAATAACGTTCTTAAGCTCACGGATATTGCCTGGCCACGAATAATTTTTAATGAACCGCCAGGACTTATCCGATAAGCCCAGCGTGCGTTTTGAGTAATCGTTATGAAACTTGGCAAGGAAGTGTTCTACCAGCAATGGTAAGTCATCCAATCGATCGCGCAGCGGCGGGATCTGCACCGGAAACACGTTTAAACGGTAAAACAGATCGGCCCGGAATTTACCGTCTTTCACCGCCTGCTCCAGGCTTTCATTAGTAGCGGCAATCACCCTTACATCTACCTTGCGGGTATTAACACCGCCAACCCGCTCAACCTCACTTTCCTGCAGTACCCGAAGCAGCGAAGCTTGCGCCCGCGGCGTGAGCTCTACTACCTCATCAAGGAAAATCGTCCCACCGTCAGCCCGTTCAAAACGCCCGGCACGAGACTGATTGGCGCCGGTGAAAGCGCCCTTTTCTACCCCAAATAGCTCCGCTTCAATAAGCTCCTGCGGAATGGCCGCACAATTAACGGCAACAAACGCTTTTTCGGCGCGGTCGCTGCGTAAATGCACGCTACGGGCGATCACTTCCTTACCAACGCCGGTTTCCCCCAATAGCAGCACCGACACTTTGCTCTGCGCAGCTTTATCGATTTTTTTGCAGGCATTTTTATAGTCCGGAGAATCGCCTATGCCATAATATTGCCCCTGATGACGGGCCAGACTGCTAAGCAGCGACTTCACCTGGGATTGCAGGCTGTAAAGCTCTTCAATAATGGGCTCAGCGGTAAAATACCGGGAGAATTCGGCGGCATCTTCCCATTCTCTAGCCGGCTTACCTACTATCAGGCAGCGTTCATCACCACAGCCACGACAGCTTACCTCACGGAAGATAATTTCCTGACCCATAATGGCCGAAGTATAAGCGCAGGCATAGCCGAGTAACGACCAGCATGCCGGTTCATCAATTTGGCCGAGCTCGGTTTGCACAATCTCTACCTCCCAGGAATCCACCCATTCCAGCTCGCCGTAAAAATGACCACTTTCCTTATCGATTTCTATTTTAATCGGACGGTTTTTTACCATTCCGCGCAGTGAATGCAGTTGTGGGCCGGTCCAGAACAGCGCCATATCGTCGCTATCGGGGCGTAACCGCCGGGCCAGTTCCGCATCGCGTAAACCGCCCTGATAACCCAGGCGCATAAAGAAACCCTTGGCTCTTTCCACACCAATACTATTGACCAGTTCGCGCCTGAAGGCGGCCAGGGCAGGGAGCTGCATAAACAAAATCAGCTGTTCACCAAACCAGATCTTGCCTTCGGTGCTCTCAAACTGAATCAGTGAAGTGAGATCCTGGATATCCACATGATTGAGCTTTGCTTCGAATTCAATGGTCATGGTTTTTCCCCTGCTAATTGCTGTTTTACATCGACAAGCCAGCCAGATGTAAAACATATGTAAAACCCTAAATGACAAGAAATCAACTAAATGATCATAATTTTAAGCGCAGCGAAAATCCGATTTAATCAAATAATTAAAAACTAAGAACCAATTTAATCATTTGATTAAATTTCCATGGAATGAATAAGTATTGGGGAGTGGCGATGTGACTTTTCTGCACCTTAGATGCTTTATATAAACTACTCCTCTATCAACAAGTTAACAATAATTTTAAACATTTTATTAACCTGTGGCACAACCGTTGCTCTGGTCATCACACTGCATCAAAAAATTTTTTCTTTGGTGCCGGAGACTTAAGCATCTAAAGCGGAGCAACAGTGCATGTCTGACTATGTGATCACCGAGCAACACAGCCAACAAAGCTTTACCTGTCATCAGGATGAGTTTGTGCTCAAAGCCATGGAGAGTAACGGACTACGCAGTATTGCAGTGGGCTGCCGTGGCGGCGGCTGCGGCGTATGCCGGGTCAAAGTCATATCTGGCAGCTATGAATGCGGTCGTATGAGTAAAGCGCAGGTCTCCACAGAACAACAACAACAGGGGTACGCATTGGCCTGTCGGCTTAAACCCACCAGCGATTTGCTCATTGAATGCAGCCCTTCACCACTGGCTATCAACGGCATCACCGGGGTAACCAAGGCAAAACAAAAACACACCGAGGTAATAAAATGAGAAAAGGCGTATTACGTCCAGGGCACATACAGTTGCGCGTACTGGATCTTGAAGCATCAATCAAACATTACGTTGAATTGTTAGGCTTACACGAAACTGACCGTGATGAACAAGGCCGGGTATATCTAAAAGCCTGGAGTGAAGTGGATAAGTTCTCGCTGGTACTGCGTGAAGCGGATGAGCCTGGCATGGATTTTATGGCGTTTAAGGTAGTCGATGAAAGCACCCTTGCAAGCCTGACCGCAGACATCGAAGCTTTTGGTCTGGAAGTCACTCACAAAGAAGCCGGCGATTTAAAGGATTGCGGCCGCCGGGTTCAGTTTACCGCGCCTTCCGGCCATGTATTTGAGCTCTACGCAGAGAAAGCCTATACCGGGAAATGGGGCGTTGAGGAGACCAACCCGGAAGCCTGGCCCAGAGCACTTCGCGGTATGAAAGCCGTGCGCTTTGATCACTGCCTGCTGTATGGCGATGAACTGGCCAAAACTTATGATCTGTTTGTGGACGTACTGGGCTTTTATCTGGCCGAACAGGTGCTCGACCCAGACGGCAACCGGATTGCGCAGTTCCTTACGTTGTCGATGAAGGCCCATGACATAGCCTTTATTCAGCATGAAGAAAAGGCCAAGTTTCACCATGCGTCATTCTATCTTGAAACCTGGGAAGACATACTCCGCGCCGCTGACCTTATCAGCATGACCAATACCTCACTGGATATTGGCCCTACGCGACACGGTATCACCCACGGTAAAACCATCTATTTCTTCGATCCGTCGGGCAACCGCAACGAAGTTTTTGCCGGCGGCGATTATATGTACCCCGACCATAACCCCATTACCTGGAAAGCTGAGGATTTAGGCAAAGCCATTTTCTATCACGACCGTGTGCTCAACGAGCGTTTTCTTACGGTTTTAACTTAACTCATCAATACAGGACTCGCTGTGAAAGAAGTTAAACATTATATCAACGGCCAGTATGTTGGCTCTGCCAGTGGCAGGATGTTCGATAACATCAACCCGGCAACGGGTGAGGTGATAAGCCAGGTGCATGAAGCCGGGGAAGCGGAAGTGGATGCGGCGGTGAAAGCCGCGCGCGCCGCTCTGAAAGGCCCCTGGAGTAAAATGACTATCGACCAGCGCAGCAAAATTCTGCATGCCGTGGCCGACGGTATTAACGCCCGCTTCGACGAATTTTTAGAAGCGGAATGTGCCGATACGGGTAAACCCAAATCGTTGGCCAGTCACATCGATATCCCGCGTGGTGCAGCCAACTTTAAAGTGTTTGCCGACATGGTAAAAAATGTCGCTACTGAAGCGTTTGAAATGGCCACGCCCGACGGCACCGGCGCGCTCAATTATGCGGTGCGCCGCCCTAAAGGGGTGATTGGTGTTATCAGTCCGTGGAACCTGCCACTACTGCTGATGACCTGGAAAGTTGGTCCGGCTCTGGCCTGCGGCAACACGGTGGTGGTTAAGCCTTCCGAAGAAACGCCTACCACCACTGCATTGCTTGGCGAAGTGATGAAAGACGCAGGCGTACCCGATGGTGTTTTTAACGTGGTGCAAGGATACGGCGGCGATTCTGCCGGCGCTTTCCTGACCGCTCATCCGGATGTCGATGGCTACACCTTTACCGGCGAGACCCGTACCGGCGAACTGATTATGCAGAATGCCGCCAAAGGCGTGCGCGACATTTCACTGGAGTTAGGCGGCAAAAACGCCGGTATCGTGTTTGCCGACTGTGACATGGATAAAGCCATTGAAGGCACCATGCGCTCAGCCTTTGCTAACTGTGGCCAGGTTTGTCTGGGCACAGAGCGAGTATATGTCGAGCGCTCAATCTTCGATGAGTTTGTTAGTCGCTTAAAAGTCGAGGCCGAAAAACTGGTCATCGGCCCGCCGGATGACGCCGCGGCTAACCTTGGCCCGCTGATCAGCCAAAAGCAACGTGACAAAGTGCTGTCTTACTATCAGCAGGCGGTTAACGATGGCGCAACGGTGGTTACCGGTGGCGGCATACCGGATATGCCTGACGCGCTGAAAAACGGCAGCTGGATCCAGCCAACCATCTGGACCGGTTTAAGTGACGACTCCGCTGTCATCAACGAAGAGATTTTTGGCCCCTGCTGCCATATTCAGCCCTTCGATAGCGAAGAAGAAGCCATTGCACAGGCCAACCGCCTGCCCTATGGCCTGGCCAGCGCTATCTGGACCGAAAATCTGAGCCGCGCGGCGCGTGTTGCTGGNCAGGTNGAAGCNGGNATCGTCTGGGTTAACAGNTGGTTCNTNCGNGANNTNCGNACNGCCTTTGGTGGCAGTAAGCANTCAGGCATCGGCCGTGANGGTGGTGAGCANTCACTNGAGTTTTANACCGAACTCAAAAACATCTGNCTGAAGTTGTAGGNNCNAAGATGANAGCACCCGNCAGNAACACCAGAGCGGANNTAGGCCAGACNATTCAGGCCGCNGGCTGGCAAACNAATCTTCANGATNNGGGNGANGGNTTTCCGGTCATGCTNATNCATGGCTCCGGCCCCGGCGTCACCGCCTGGGCNAACTGGCGTCTNACNATNCCTGANCTTGCCAAANAGCGCCGGGTNATCGCNCCGGANATGCTCGGCTTTGGNTACAGNGANCGNCCGNNNGANNNGCANTACNNNAAANNNCGCTGGGTNGANCATGCNATTGGTGTGCTNGACGCGCTGGACNTNGAGCAGGCNGACATCATTGGNAANTCNTTTGGNGGCGGGCTGGCTTTAGCACTGGCTATCGCGCANCCNAAGCGGGTGCGCCGCATCGTNCTNATGGGCAGTGCNGGCGCAAGTTTCCCGNTAACACCNGGTCTNGATGCNGTGTGGGGNTACGAGCCNTCGCTGGANAANATGCGCAANCTGCTCAACATCTTTGCTTTTGATCGCTCAAGGGTCACTGATGAGCTNGCGCAANTNCGCTATGANGCNAGTATNCANCCCGGCNTTCAGGAGGCNTTTNCCGCCATGTTTCCGGCCCCGCGCCAACGCTGGATNGAAATGCTGGCAAGCCCCNTNNGNGCGCTGGNCAGNCTGCCTCACCNAACNCTNCTGGTGCATGGNCGCGANGACCAGGTGATCCCNNTGGCNGCCTCACAAACTCTNCTGGAACTNCTNCCTGACGCNCAGTTGCACGTGTTCAACAAATGCGGTCACTGGACCCANATTGAACAGGCNGACCGNTTTGTGCAACTGGTNACTAATTTTCTTAATGAGGCNAATATNGNCTCCCAAACCGGAACCTGATTTATGGACGCAAAGTTAATCAAACAGTATGGCGATGAACTTTACCACGCCATGCAAAGCAAACAGGCCGTCGCACCGCTGACTGCCCGGGAAAGTGATATCAGTATTGAAGATGCTTATCACATTTCTCTGCAAATGCTTAATAGGCGCATCGATGCCGGGGCCAAAGTGATAGGTAAAAAAATCGGTGTAACCAGCAAAGCCGTGCAAAGCATGCTCAATGTTCACCAGCCCGATTTTGGTTATCTCACCGACGATATGGTGTTNAACCAGGGTGANGTGATGCCCATCAGCGAACGGCTTATCGCGCCCAAAGCNGAAGGGGAAATTGCNTTTATTCTCAAAAAAGANCTGATGGGGCCNGGCATNTCCAATGCCGATGTNCTGGCCGCNACCGAGTGCGTGATCCCNTGNTTTGAAGTNGTCGACTCCCGTATTGANAACTGGCAAATCGCTATTNANGACACCATTGCCGANAACGCNTCNTGNGGCCTGTTTGNNCTCGGCGATAAAGCNGTTTCTCCNCANAANGTNGATCTGGTGACNTGCGGNATGGTGGTTGAAAAGAACGGCAAAATCCTTTCNACCGGTGCCGGTGCTGCAGCGCTNGGCTCACCGGTGAATTGCGTNACCTGGCTGGCCAATACGCTNGGCGAATTCGGCATNGGGCTNAAAGCNGGTGAAGTNATTTTATCGGGCTCNCTGGTGCCGCTTGAGCCGGTNAAAGCCGGAGACTTTATGCGNGTTGAAATTGGCGGCATTGGCTCAGCCAGTGTGTATTTCACCTGACAGGAGCAACCGCTATGAGCAATAAACTGAATGTGGCAATTATCGGCTCCGGTAATATCGGTACCGATTTAATGATTAAGGTGCTACGTACCTCCAGCAATCTGAAGATGAGCGTGATGGTAGGTATAGACCCGCAGTCAGACGGTCTGGCCCGCGCGCAGCGGATGGGTGTTGCCACCACCCATGAAGGTGTTGATGGACTGATCAATATGCCGGAGTTTGAGGATATCGGCATTGTGTTTGATGCCACGTCTGCTGGTGCTCACCTTATCAACGATAAAAAGTTAAAAACCGCCAAACCAGGTATTCGTTTAGTGGATCTCACCCCGGCAGCCATTGGCCCCTACTGCGTGCCAGTGGTTAACCTCGAAGATCATATCGAGCANCCNAACGTGAATATGGTNACCTGNGGNGGCCAGGCAACCATTCCTATGGTGGCCGCGGTGAAACAGGTTGCCAAAGTACATTACGCCGAAATTGTGGCCAGCGTATCAAGCAAATCCGCCGGCCCTGGCACCCGGGCGAATATTGATGAATTTACCCAAACCACCGCCCGCGCTATTGAGCAAGTGGGCGGTGCAGAAAAGGGCAAAGCCATCATTATTCTTAATCCGGCCGAGCCGCCCATGATCATGCGCGATACGGTGTATGTGCTTTCTGAACAGGTCGACAAAGCCAAAGTCGCCGCGTCGGTAGAAGAAATGGCTAAAGCGGTACAAAGCTATGTGCCAGGTTACCGGCTAAAGCAAAAAGTACAGTTTGACGATATTCCTGCCAACGCGCCGCTGCATATACCGGGGCTGGGTAATTTCAGCGGTCTGAAGACGTCTGTATTTCTGGAAGTGGAAGGCGCCGCGCATTATCTGCCGGCCTATGCCGGTAATCTCGACATTATGACCTCAGCGGCCATGGCAACGGCCGAACGCATGGCCAAATCAATGCTCACAGGAGGCGCATAATATGAGCTTTAATCCTGGTAAAAAACTGTATATCTCTGATGTGACCTTACGCGACGGCAGTCATGCCATTCGCCATCAGTATTCCATTCAAAACGTGCAGGATATCGCTCGTGCACTGGACGCGGCCAGGGTTGACAGTATTGAAGTCGCCCATGGCGACGGGCTGCAAGGCTCCAGCTTTAACTATGGTTTTGGCGCTCATACCGATCTGGCATGGATAGAAGCGGCTGCCGATGTCCTTACCCATACTCAGATTGCCACGTTACTCTTGCCCGGCATAGGCACTATTGAGGATCTCGACGACGCTTATGCCGCTGGCGCACGGATTGTACGGGTGGCAACCCACTGCACCGAAGCCGATGTGTCTAAACAGCATATTGAACATGCCCGCAAACTGGGTATGGATACCGTGGGCTTTTTGATGATGAGCCATATGCAAACGCCCGGAGGATTGGCTGAGCAGGCGAAGCTGATGGAGTCTTACGGGGCAACCTGTATTTATGTGGTGGATTCAGGCGGTGCCATGGGCATGCAGGATATTCGCGACCGTTTCCGCGCAGTTAAGGATGTGCTGGACCCGGCTACCGAAACCGGCATTCACGCCCATCACAATCTCAGTTTAGGCGTTGCCAACTCTATAGTAGCCGTGGAAGAAGGCTGCGACCGCATCGATGCCAGCCTGGCAGGCATGGGAGCAGGCGCGGGCAACGCACCCCTTGAAGTGTTTATTGCTAACGCCGACAAGCTGGGCTNGGAACACGGAACCGACCTATACGCGCTGATGGATGCGGCCGACGATATCGTTCGCCCCCTGCAGGACCGCCCGGTACGAGTAGACAGGGAAACCCTGGCACTCGGTTATGCCGGTGTGTATTCAAGTTTCTTACGTCACTCAGAAGTGGCAGCGCAAAAATACGGCCTTAAAACCGTGGATATTTTAGTTGAGCTTGGTCGCCGCCGCATGGTGGGTGGCCAGGAAGATATGATTGTAGACGTTGCCCTGGATTTGCTGGCACAACAGGAAGGAGGTGCTAAGTGAGCACTCGCACATTAACAAAAGATCAGATGCTTTCTCTGGCAGAGCACATTGAAAATGCCGAATTAAACGTTCATGACATCACCAAGGTCACCAACGACTTTCCCGACATGACTTTCGACGACGCCTACGATATTCAGTGGGAAATTCGCCGTCGCAAAGAAGCCCGCGGCAATAAAGTGGTTGGCATGAAAATGGGCCTCACTTCCTGGGCTAAGATGGCCCAGATGGGCGTGGAAACGCCGGTTTATGGCTTTTTAGCCGACTATTTCTCGGTGCCAGATGGCGGTGACATTGATACTTCAGAACTTATTCACCCAAAAATTGAGGCGGAAGTGGCCTTTGTAACCAAAGCACCGCTTAAAGGACCCGGTTGTCACATTGGTGATGTATTGGCTGCAACGGACTTTATTATTCCGGCAGTAGAGGTGATTGACTCGCGCTACGAGAATTTTAAGTTTGATCTTATCAGCGTGGTAGCCGATAACGCCTCATCCACCCGGTTTATTACCGGTGGTCGCATGGCAAAGGTAGAGGATGTGGATCTTAAAACCCTTGGCGTGGTAATGGAAATTAACGGCGAGGTGGTTGAACTCGGCGCCGGTGCAGCCGTGCTTGGCCATCCGGCCTCAAGCGTTGCCATGCTGGCGAATATGCTGGGCGAGCGCGGCGAAGAGATCCCTGCAGGTACGTTTATCATGACCGGCGGTATCACCGCAGCCGTGGCCGTTAAAAAAGGCGATAACATCACGGTTCGTTATCAGGATCTGGGTTCAGTCTCAGCGAAGTTTGTTTAAGGGAGCACTATGCCTATTGCCCATCTTGAAATCCTGGAAGGCCGCACTGCAGAGCAGCGAGCAAAACTGATAAGCGAAGTGACGGATGCGATCTCACGTTCTATCGATGCCCCAAAAGAAAGGGTAAGAGTGATCATCACAGAAGTTCCCAAGGCAAACTGGGGGATTGGCGGCGTGCCTGCCAGTGAGGTCAGATAAACCTGTCTGAGATAAAAACAAAAGCCCCGCGATTTATCGAGGGGCTTTTTTGCCAACAAACCATATTAGTTTGCGCGGCTGATCAGCGTACCAGTGTAATCACCAGCGGTGATGTAACGGTTAATTTTCGCTACGTTATCACCATACTGCTCAACAAAGTCAACAATTGGCAGTTCGTTACAGGTAACATTGTCTTCTACGAAACCGCGGGTTAAGCCTGCTTCCTTAATCGCTTTGTGTAACTTCATTTTGTTACCTTTTGCGGCTATTACACAGATTTCAGAGGTAATCGCATCGTCTGCAGCAACAAATTGAGAATTTGCCTGAGCTGTAGCCATTGCACCGAAAGTTAAGCCTGCAACCATTACTATTTTAGTGAAAGTTTTCATCGTTATTTCCTTTTTACCATTAACGGGAGAGAGTTGCTTAAGGTAGAGCAACGACGATGCCAACTTTTTATTTCATTTATTATCAACAACTTAAACAAAAACCCTGCGCTTGGTCATTTTTAAACAAAAAGCTAAAACTACATTTTGGTTAATTTGACCAAAATTTAGCATGGTGAATACAAGAGTGAATTGAAAGAGGTGAGTTAGTGGTACGAGCATAAAAAAAAGCCCACAAAAAGTGGGCTAAACAGCAAGAACGCATACACACTTAGAAAGTGTAATTACTAGTATGGGCTTTGTTTAAAAACAGATCAAAAATTTTACTAAAATTTATGTAAGCCTTTAGTATATTTATTTTAACCTATTCTCCGTGACTTAATTGTTCATATCGTTTTTACTTTGAATTAAACGTAAAAGTTCAGCTGCAGCCTGCGCATCATCCAACGCCCGGTGGTGGTTTTCCAGGTGGATATCGAAGTGGGCAGACAGTGCTCCCAGCCCATAGGACTTAAGTCCCGGAAAGGCTTTTCGCATTCGTGCACAGGTACAAAATTTCGGCCGTTTAAAGTCCAGATCGAGACGCGCAAACTCTTGTTTGATAAAGCCATAGTCAAAATTGACGTTGTGGGCAACAAACACGCTGTCTTTAGTAAAAGCCTCGATGTCTTCAGCTACTTCGGCGAATACTGGCGCCCCGGCCACCATGTCGTCGCTGATACCGGTTAACTGGGTAATTCTGGAGGGAATATGGCGCTGCGGATTAATCAGACTCTGCCAACGGGCCACTTCTTCACCGCCAATCAGCTTGACCATGCCCACTTCGGTTATCCGATGATAGGCAGATTGTCCGCCCGTTGTTTCGATATCCACCACAACGTAAGGTTGCATNGGGTCGTGATACCAGTTTACCTGGGTGATCCCCACTTCAAACCCGCATTGCCGTAAACGTTGTATGGTGATCAGCTGATTGCGTCGCAACTGATCGCCCGGCGCTTTTATTTCCTCAAACCGCAGGGTGTTATTATCAACTACCAGAATATCCGGAAAGCCATCACGCAGGCTGGCGTAGTCTTTACACATAAGCACCAGAAACTGGCGCAGGTTATCCATGCACGTGTACTCAAGCAGTATTTTAAGGCTCTCCGGTAAGCCCTGCCGCCACATAAAAATACTGTTTACTTTACTATAGTGAGCACTGGCTTGTTTAAGCAGATAACAGTGCAGCGTATCGGCACTTACGCAATACTTATTGAGATGTTGTTCAATATCGCTGCCAAAGCGGTCGTAAAAATCATTGTAGCGAAGTACCTGCNGGCGCCGGTCGAACTCACTCACCAGCCCCCATTCACCATACAGCCAGTCCCAGAACAATAAGCCGAACAGCATCCGCCATGGCTGATTTTCAGCGCGGTAAGCGGCTAGCCCCTGACGACGGTAGTAGCTGATAACCCCCTGTTCTACCGATTGGTTATGAATGTCATCCAGTTGCACTACATGGGTAGCATCACGCAGCATATCAGTGAGAGTAGAGGTTCTTTTACGATCAAACTTACGGGCATAAAAGTCTTCTGCGAAGGCCAGTAACGTATCCGAGGCAGGGTCATCAATAATGGCTTCGAGCGCTTGTTGTACCGCGTCTTTGTGACCAAGTTTATAGCTCTCCCGCAACCACTTTTCCTGAGCCTGGTCGCTGCCGGCCTGCTGCAAATACGCCAGGGCTTTTGGGGCGTCTTTNGCCAGCCAGTAACTTCCCACCTGGAATAACACCCGATCGCGATAATCCTGGCCAATTGGGCAATGCACGGTTACATCAGTATCCAGACTAAAATGCGCTTTTTCTTCTTCGTTCAGTTGCTTAAAAGCGGTTAACTGGCGCGCGTAATAAAATGCACCACGCGCAGCATCCTGCCCTTCAAATCTTGCCAGCTGTTGGCTGACATCCTGCCGCGTACGCATNACGCCAAGNTCACGCATGGAAAATTGATTGAGGCGGCCCCGGGTATGACCAAAGTACAAAAACAATAAATAACTGAGCGGCGCATCATAAGCGCGCAGCAAATACTGCTCATTAAGCTCATCCATTACCGCCAGCGGCTGACGGGCCATGACACCTGCCAGTTCATCAATTAACGCCTGTTTTGCTAAGGTTGAACTTGCCTGACAGCCATTGTCTTTGAGTAGCATCAGTAGATCGGATTTTGTCATCGCCTGGCCCAGCGAATAACTGTCGCCCTGGCTGATACTGGTAAACCAGCCCGCCTCACGCAACCGGGTTAACCGCTCTAATGGCTCNTTAATTTCTGCGTAGTCAAAAGTTTTGCTAACCACTACCGGATACTTGCGGTTAGCGGCACGCACTATCAAACACTGATCGTCTTTATCCAGTGCATGAAAAGCCTCAATAAAAGCCGCGGTTTTGGTATCAACTAATGGTCGGTTAGCCCCCTCGAAGAATTGCAAAAATTCATAAAAATGATCGAGGTAGTACCGTTCTGGGAGAGTTTTTCGCATTGCAGATCCTGAACCTATAACATGTATAAATATACAGCATTTAATAGGAATTACTACCTCATACCAATCCGCCAGGTTTAATTTTTTGCCGCGCCACCCAGGCAAAATACTCGCTTAACCGGGGATCGGCTTTAAGACTCTCCAGCGTTGAAAAGGTTTTACCCAGGGTCATTTCGTCATAAAAGCGATGAATACCATTATGACACTGGCGACACACCATAATGCCTTGTGCCAGCTCAGTTTTGCTGTAGCGCTTTTTAAAGTAGTTGCGCCGATGCATTTTACGCGGAATCAAATGATGAAAGGTCAGCCAATGGACTCTCCCGCAACAACAACAGCGCCCATTGTTTATGCGCTTGGCCAACTATCTGCTCTCCTGTTCAATCCAGCTTTGCCGGTTATACGTATAGCCTAACAAGAAAGANCAACGACCAAGGCAAAGCACTATGAGTTTAACCAAGGCCAGCACCTTTGAGTGCCCCTACTGCATGACCATCAACGATATCGAAGTTGACGAAATTAACGATATCGGACAGAGCCAGGTGGTGGATTGCCAGATTTGTTGTCAGCCTATTCTGGTATCCATATACGATAGCAATGGCGAACTCGATATCCGCGCTGAAATGGAGAACGAATAAGTATGGAAACCATTGATGCAGCCTGCATTGATGCCATGGCTCAGCGTTACCGCGCTAATTTTATAAATAGCCTGTCAGGTTACAAAAGCGCCAATCTGGTTGGCACCTGTAACGAGCAGCAGCAAACCAACCTGGCAATCATCAGCTCGGTGGTTCATATTGGTGCTAACCCGCCGCTAATGGGCATGATTATGCGTCCGCACACGGTCACCCGCGACACCCTGGGCAACATTAAACAAACGGGTTTGTTCACTATCAATGCGTTGCCGGTTAGCCACTATGCTAATGGCCATCAAACCTCAGCGCGCTACGCCCCGGAGATCAGCGAATTTGACGAAGCAGGCTTTACTCCGCTCTGGGAAAACGATTTTGCTGCCCCGTTTGTAGCCGAGAGTCCATTGCGTATTGCCCTGAGACTGGAAGACATCCTGCCGATTCAGGCTAACAATACCGAGTTGGTCATTGGCCGAATCGAGCTGGTGCAGGTTGACCCAGCTGTTATTACTGAGGACGGCACTGTGGAGATAGCTTCGCTCGACCTGGCTGCCATTACCGGGCTGGATACCTATCATCAGGCCAGCCCGATAGCCAAAATGGCTTATGCCAAAGCGGATAATCCGCCAACACCATTACAGCTTTTTAATGCAGATCAATAGAATGGGTAATTACAGTTGGTAGATCCATTTTTAACCTGTATAAGTAGAAACTAATAAATATGTGCGATTCCAAAAAACCTGCTTCGGCAGGTTTTTGCATTTTGGGACCAAGTTAAAAAAGAATCATTCTCGTTAACTTTTTTGGAGTAATATTATGAAATCAGTCAATCGTCGTGATTTTCTGAAACTTTCCGGAACCACGCTAATTGGCATGACATTAGGCGGTGTAGCCCTGCGTGCGAATGCTCAGGAACAACTAAGCGAAGACGACGCAACCGCTAAAGCACTTAAGTACGTACACAAATCTACGACAGAAGGCTCAAGTTGCTCAAATTGTATGTACATCCAGGGCGAAGCGGGTCAGGAATGGCGCCCTTGCGCGATCTTCCCCGGCAAACTGGTTAACAGCAAAGGCTGGTGTAGTGCGTGGGTGAAAAAGCCTGGCTAAACGCAGAACAAAAGTTTTAAGAAGGCGACGTTACCCATGGTGACGTCGCCTTTTTTCATTATTGNGCCGGNTTCTGGTAAGGANACTGAATNCCGTTNACCGATTCAGNCTGNAATCGNTTAGGTAAAAACGCCGGTGTCGCAATGAACTGATTGGCTCGTTCAAATGCCAGTCCAGTGTTAAGCACCTGTGCATCCTGCCANTGTCCGCCAATNACACTTAATCCNACCGGTAACTCCTTCACNGTNGTTAGCGGTACNGTAATATGCGGGTAACCGGCAATGGCTGCCAGNTAGCCAACTCCAACATAACCTTCCGGCGCATTATCGCCGTATACGGCGTCGATTAAAAAAGCCGGATTGTTAGACGGCCCAACCAGCACGTCCACATCGTATTCGTTTAATAACTTGTCGATCCCCTGCTCGCGGGTNGCNCTGCGCACAAGTGCCAGTGCCTGNTGGTAGTCTTCACCNGCCATGCCTTCGGTGGCNGCGGATTTCTCAAAGATTGACTGATCAAATAACTGCATTTCCCGTTTTGACGTNCGATTAAAACCAATCAGNTCGTCCAGATTGGCCACCGGNAAATNAGCNGGNGATGACANCANATANTCATTCANCGTGGTTTTAAATTCNGCNAGNAANACCAGNTANGATTTNNCCCAAAAATCNTCCGGCTGNTCNAGGNTNTCNATNTCNACNACCTGTGCNCCCAGNGCNGTTANNTTTNCNACGGCNTCNTCAANNGCNNCNATAATNGCCGGATTNTTNCCNTGNCGATANCGCATNACNCCNATCTCTCAGNCCCTGNATATNNCCNTTAACCGCAGCAAGCGCACTGGCTTCTGGTCGAGCTTCTGCCTTAGTAGCATCGTCCTGTTCATCCTGCCCGGCCATGACTGAGGCCATCAGCGCGGCGTCTGCTACTGAGCGAGCCATGGGGCCGGCCGTATCCTGGGTCACGGAAATGGGCACAATATGCGTACGTGGGATAAGGCCCACCGTGGGTTTAAACCCTACAATACCGTTCATTGAAGACGGGCAAATAATTGAGCCGTTAGTTTCGGTACCGACTGCAAGGGATGCCAGTCCTGCCGCTACAGCCGCACCGGAGCCTGAAGAAGAACCACAAGCTGTGCGGGAAAGAACGTGAGGATTGCGAGTCAGACCGCCTACTGCACTCCAGCCGCTGATAGACCCTTCCGAACGAAAGTTAGCCCATTCCGATAAGTTGGTTTTGCCCAGAATAATCGCCCCGGCAGCACGCAAACTGGCTACCAGCGGCGAGTCACGCCGGGTATCATTATTAAGTAATGCCAGTGAGCCGGCCGTGGTAGGCATATCCCGGGTTTCAATATTATCTTTAAGTAATACCGGGATACCGTGCAGCGGGCCTGTTGCCTCACCGCTGGCGAGCGCCGCATCTTTTGCTTTGGCTTCTGCCATTGCGTTCGGGTTTACCAGTAAAATACTGTTTATCGTCGGGCCGCTCTTATCGATGGATTCTATACGAGCCAGATAGCCAGCCACCAGCGCTTCGGCAGTTAACTCACCGCGCTTCATCGCTGCTACCTGCTGAGCCACCGGTGCATCCAGCCATTTATTGTCGACCACGGGCTGGGTTTGCGTGGCACAGGATACAACGAAACAGACGAGCAGAATGCTAAGCAGTCTTTGTTTCATATTTTCTCTCCGGGCGGACTGTTCCGCCTTGTTATTATTAATACGACGTTTTTATTTACCATAAATGAAAAGCGCAACGATCGCTATGCTGTGCAATCGCCGATACCAATTCTTAGCATCCCTGTTAAAATTGCGCTTTTCTGCACTACCGCTGAGGATCCCATGCCCTGGTTACAATTACGAATCGATACATCTGCCGAGTTAGCTGAACAAGTAGGCGGCATGATGAGTGCCAATGGCGCTCAGGCTGTTACCTTTGTGGATGCTAAAGACACCCCGATGTACGAACCCAAGCCAGGAGAGGTGATGTTATGGCCGGATACCCAGGTAGTCGGATTATTTGATGCCACAGACGACATGCCAGCGATCATTAAACGCCTGGAAAAAGCCAGAGTGCTTGGTAAGGATTTTAAATACCGCCTGGAACCGCTGGAAGACAAAGACTGGGAGCGGGAATGGATGGATAACTTCCACCCGATGAAGTTTGGCGAGCGCTTATGGATATGCCCGAGCTGGCGCGATGTGCCGGAGCCCGATGCAGTGAATGTAATGCTCGATCCGGGTCTGGCATTTGGTACCGGCACGCATCCCACCACCGCCCTGTGTTTACGCTGGCTGGACGGCATAGAGGTAGCCGGTAAAACCGTGGTCGACTTTGGTTGTGGCTCGGGGATCCTGGCTATTGCAGCCTTAAAGCTAGGCGCTAAAGAAGTCATTGGTATCGATATCGATCCGCAGGCATTGCAGGCATCCATGGACAATGCCCAGCGCAATCAGGTAGCCGACCGCTTAAAGGTGTTTTTGCCGGCAGACCAACCCACACTGCAAGCCGATATCGTGATGGCAAATATTTTGTCTGGTCCGTTACTGGAACTGCAGGATGTGATTACCGGCTATTGTAAAGCGGATGGCTTGCTGGTGCTTTCCGGTATTCTCGCCGAGCAGGTAGAACGAATCGAGCAGGCATACGCCCGGGATATAACCCTCGATATCAGCGCAATCGATCAGGAATGGGCACGAGTTTCGGGCCGTCGGCACGGTTAATTATCGACGATACTGGTTGACCTGTCTTAAATGTCAATGACACTACTTTGACATAAAAACGAAATCTCTTTGTCAATAGTGAACACGCAAATTTTGTGTAATTTTTAGCCTTTTCAAGATTGCAGAAAACGCGTACACTTAGCGCCCCGTTTCAGACAGGTGGTTATTTTCTACGCAAAGTTAGGTTGTTTTTTATGCGAATTGGAACTTACACACTTGATAACAACCTAATGTTAGCACCTATGGCAGGTGTAACAGACAGGCCCTTCAGACAGCTCTGTCGTCGTCTGGGAGCAGGTTTGGTTGTGTCGGAAATGCTGAGCAGTAATCCAAGGGTATGGAATACAGCGAAATCCATGCAACGCATGGATCACAGCGGGGAGTCAGGAATTCGTTCTGTGCAAATTGCCGGAGCCGACCCCGACTTAATGGCAGAAGCAGCAAAATTTAATGTTGCCAACGGCGCCCAGATTATTGATATCAATATGGGTTGCCCTGCCAAGAAAGTAAATAAAAAGCTGGCAGGTTCAGCACTACTGCAATATCCGGATTTAGTGGAATCCATTGTTCGGTCGGTAGTAGACGCTGTGTCAGTTCCCGTCACCCTGAAGATCCGTACAGGGTGGGACACGGACAACCGCAATGGGGTGGAGATTGCCCGCATTGCACAGGAAAATGGCATCCAGTCACTGGCCGTTCATGGTCGAACCCGTGCCTGTATGTACAAAGGTTTTGCCGAGTACGACACTATCCGCAGTATTAAGCAGGCGGTGTCGATTCCGGTAGTTGCCAATGGTGATATAACCTCACCAGAAAAAGCCAGGGAAGTGCTTGAGTATACTGAAGCTGATGCATTAATGATTGGCCGCGGTGCCCAGGGCAATCCGTGGATATTCAGAGAAGTCTCCCACTTTCTGAATACCGGCGAACGGCTGGCCCCACCATCATTAATGGAACAACATTCGGTGCTTAAAGAACACGTAACAGCGGTTCACGCCTTTTATGGCGAGGAAAACGGTGTTCGTATTGCCCGCAAACATGTGGGTTGGTATTTGATGGAGCATGATAAGGATCGTCAGTTCCGTAAAGTGTTTAATGCGCTGGAGTATGCCGAAGAGCAACTGCAGGCCATTGACCACTACTTTAACAACGTGCTGCCTGATGGCGAGGCCCGACAGATCTCACCGGCAGCTTAAGACTGATTAACAAAAGAGCAAGAAAGTATTATGTTCGATCAAAATGTAACTTCTCCTTTTACAACTACTGTAACTACTCCGTCACAAACTCAGGCACAAAAACCACTGCGTGACTCTGTTAAGCAAGCAGTCAACAAGTACCTGAAACAGCTGGACAACACCAACATCGACAACCTGTACGAAATGGTACTGGCCGAAGTTGAAGCGCCTTTACTGGAAGAAGTTATGACTTTCACTCGCGGCAACCAAACCCGCGCAGCAATCATGATGGGCATCAACCGTGGCACACTGCGTAAAAAATTAAAGCAGTATGGCATGAACTAAGCCCTGCGGGCCTGGCCCACATAAGAGCACCTTTCGGTGCTCTTTTTGTTTTAACCGCCCTGTCTGGTTCCGGAGGCAACGGCGGATAAAATAGAGACACTCCGGACACCCACACCATTGTTATTAACCTCATCGAAGCAAAATACCACTATGGAAACACCAAAACCTATCAAACGAGCCCTGTTAAGCGTTTCAGACAAAACCGGCATTGTTGAGTTCGCGACTGCACTGCACGAAGCAGGCGTTGAGCTGCTGTCGACAGGTGGCACCGCCAAGCTACTCGCTGACAAGGGGCTGCCCGTTATTGAAGTGTCAAACTACACAGGACACCCAGAGATTATGGACGGCCGGGTGAAAACCTTACACCCTAAAATTCATGGTGGCATCTTAGCCCGTCGTGGTACCGACGAAGCGGTGATGGCAGAAAATAACATTGGCCCTATCGATTTAGTGGCGGTTAACCTGTATCCCTTTGCGGCCACTGTGGCAAAAGAAGACTGCACCTTAGAAGACGCTATCGAGAATATCGATATCGGCGGACCAACGATGGTGCGTGCTGCAGCGAAAAACCACAAAGATGTCACTATCGTGGTGAATGCGGCTGATTACCCACGCGTACTTAGCGAAATGCAGAGCAACGAAGGCTCACTGACCTACAGCACCCGTTTTGATCTAGCCATCAAAGCATTCGAGCACACGGCCGAATACGACGGCATGATTGCTAACTACTTCGGCGCACGTCTCGACTCAACCGACTGTGCTGACGACTGCGAGCACGAGCACAGCGAATTCCCGCGGACCTACAATATTCAGGTCAGCAAAAAGCAGGATCTGCGCTACGGCGAAAACAGCCACCAGTCTGCCGCCTTTTATGTTGAAAACGATATTCAGGAAGCTTCGGTTGCTACCGCTACGCAATTAAATGGTAAAGAGCTGTCGTTCAACAACATCGCCGACACCGACGCCGCTTTAGAATGTGTGAAAGAGTTCGACGAACCCGCCTGCGTTATCGTTAAACACGCTAACCCGTGTGGTGTGGCACTGGGTGAAAATATTCTTGAAGCCTATGACCGCGCTTTTAAAACCGACCCAACCTCTGCGTTTGGCGGCATTATCGCGTTTAACCGCGAGCTGGATGCTACCACCGCGCAGGCCATTATCGACCGTCAGTTTGTTGAAGTGATCATCGCGCCATCGGTATCGCAAGCTGCGACTGAAATTGTGGCCACCAAGAAAAACGTACGCCTGCTGGTTTGCGGTGACTGGGCTGGCCAGTTAACTGAAGGGTACGACTTTAAACGGGTTAACGGCGGCCTGCTGATCCAGGAACGTGACTTTGGCATGGTTGATATGGAAGACCTGAAAGTAGTGACTAAGGTACAACCCACCGAAGCACAACTGCGTGACCTGATGTTCTGCTGGAAAGTGGCCAAGTACGTTAAATCTAACGCCATTGTTTACTGCAAAGACAGCATGACCATTGGTGTGGGCGCTGGCCAGATGAGCCGCGTGTATTCAGCCAAGATTGCCGGCATTAAAGCGGCGGATGAAGATCTGGAAGTGGCTGGCTCAGTGATGGCCTCTGATGCGTTCTTCCCGTTCCGCGACGGCATTGATGCCGCCGCAGCAGCTGGCATTAAAGCCGTTATCCAACCGGGTGGCTCTATGCGTGACGATGAAGTTATCGCCGCGGCAGACGAGCACGGCATTGCCATGGTGTTTACCGGCATGCGTCACTTCCGTCACTAATTCAGCATACGCTGTGTAACGTGTTTTTGCGATGGCCTGACATCACGAATGTAAAAATTTTGTGTTAGGCTAGCGCAATAGTGATTGCTCATTAAACGATCTGATGAGTATTGCAGTATAAACAACACGTTGTTAATGACAGAAGGGAAATACCAAATGCGTAAATCTGCGGTTCTTTTACTTGCCAGCTTACTGGCGACACCGGCTTTTACAGCCAATGCCGATGCCATTGCTGATGCAGTAGCCAGCGATACACGTTCAAGCCAGGAACGTTTGCGTGACGAATACCGTCACCCTCAGCAAACCCTGCGCTTTTTTGATGTTCAGCCTGACATGACCGTGGTGGAAATTCTGCCAGGCGGTGGCTGGTACTCAAACATCCTCGCGCCATTGCTGGCAGAAGACGGTAAACTGGTTGCCGCTCACTTTAATGTGAAAGCAGACTCTCCCAGCTACTACAACCGCCTGTTAGCCAACTTTAAAGAGAAAATGGCTAATGATGGGCCGTTTAACGCAGTCGAGCTCACCGCTTTTGATCCGCTTGATCAACTCGATGTTGCCAAAGCTGGCAGTGCCGATCGCGTACTGACATTCCGTAACGTGCATAACTGGTATATGGCCGATAAAAAGGACGGCGTGGCAAATGCCATGAAAACCTTTTTTAAAGCACTGAAACCAGGCGGTATTCTGGGTGTTGTTGATCACCGTTTACCGGAGTCTGATGCCGACGACAAAATGGAATCATCCGGCTACATGAAGCAATCATACGTGATTGAGATGGCAGAAAAAGCCGGCTTTAAACTGGTAGCAAGCAGCGAGATTAACGCAAACGCAATGGATACTGCAGATCATCCACGGGGTGTCTGGACACTGCCACCAAGCCTGCGCCTGGGCGACGAAAAACGCGCTCACTATCTGGCCATTGGTGAAAGTGACCGAATGACCCTAAAATTTATGAAACCTGAATAACTTTACGGAACACTCTTAATGAAGGTACTTGTAATTGGCGGTGGTGGCCGCGAACACGCGCTGGCCTGGAAAGCGTCACAATCCATTGGCGTCACCGACGTTTTTGTTGCACCGGGTAATGCCGGCACAGCCACCGAAGCGGGCTTAACTAATGTTGATATTTCAGCGACTGACGTAGAAGCATTGGTGGCATTTGCCAAAGAAAACGCTATCGGACTCACCATCGTTGGTCCGGAAGCGCCATTGGTAATAGGTGTGGTAGATGCTTTTGAGGCTGAAGGTCTTAAGATCTTCGGGCCAAGCAAAGGCGCTGCGCAACTGGAAGGCTCTAAAGCCTTTACCAAGGATTTCCTGGCTCGCCACAAAATCCCAACCGCCGATTACCAGAACTTCACCGAGATTGAGCCAGCGCTGGCTTATGTGCGTGAAAAAGGCGCGCCTATCGTAGTGAAGGCCGACGGCCTGGCGGCGGGTAAGGGGGTGATTGTTGCTATGACCCTGGAAGAAGCCGAAGACGCGATTCAAGACATGCTGGCTGGTAACGCCTTTGGTGAAGCCGGTAGCCGTGTGGTTATCGAGGAATTCCTCGACGGTGAAGAAGCGTCTTTCATTGTAATGGTAGATGGCAAAAACGTTTCAGCGTTTGCCACCAGCCAGGATCACAAGCGTATGGGTGACGGTGATACCGGCCCTAACACTGGCGGCATGGGCGCTTACTCCCCGGCCCCGGTTGTAACGTCTGATATCCACCAGCGCATTATGGATGAAGTGATTTATCCCACCGTTAATGGCATGGCAGAAGAAGGGTATCCGTACACCGGCTTTTTGTATGCCGGCCTAATGGTTATGGCCGACGGCACGCCTAAAGTTATTGAATATAACTGCCGCTTCGGCGACCCCGAAACCCAGCCTATCATGCTGCGTTTGCAGTCTGACCTGGTAGCACTCTGCCTGAAAGCCTGTGACGGTGAGCTGGAAGGTATTGAGATCGACTTCGACTCCCGCGCTGCCGTTGGTGTAGTGCTGGCTGCCGGTGGGTATCCTGCCGATTATGCCAAAGGCGATGTGATCTCAGGCTTAGACGAAGCCGCGAAACTGGACGGCAAAGTATTTCATGCAGGCACTGCATTGAAAGACGGTGCAGTCGTCACCAGCGGTGGCCGCGTGCTATGTGCCACGGCGCTGGGTAACAGTGTTACAGAAGCTCAACAACAAGCCTATCAATTGGTTAAAGCCATTGACTGGAAAGATGTTTACTTCCGCAATGATATTGCTTACCGGGCAATGGCGCGGGAACAGGCTGGATTAGCCAAATAAAGTAAGAAAATAACGAGCCGCTCACCAGAGCGGCTTTTTTCTTTCTGACACACCAGTAAGCCCTTACTCCTGGGTTGCCGGCTTCTTATTAAACCGGTTAACCATGTTACCTGTAAATGCCCATACCATTACGCCGCCCCAGGCGATCAGAGAAAATCCGGCCGGTATACACGCCAGGGCAATTAACTTTACCTGTTTACGGTTAAACATCATTGCCACCATGGCCGGTAAAAACCACACAAATAGCACCGATGCACCCACAACGGCAAACTGAGCCGGTGAAGTATTGTCGAAAAGCTGCGTTAAAAATTCCATTATCCTATATCCTGTAAGTAAGAGGGTTATACAGGTAGTCTTCCATGGTGCAGAAAAATTACACTGTTTCGCTAAATACCAAAAAATTGTGATAGCTCAAGCCCTCTCTCCGGCCAGGCTTGCTCAACATAATTGCTAGCGGGTAGAGTAAAACAGGAGTACTAAGGAGTTTTAATGAGCGACCAGCCAATTCGCAACCGTATTTATCATATTCTTGAGCCCCATCGAAAAGGCGATCACCTTAGCCGGCTGTTTGACCTGTTCCTGATCATTCTTATCCTGCTTAATACGGTGGCTGTTATGGC
Organism: Alteromonadaceae bacterium; assembly: GCA_002691625.1. Classification (GTDB taxonomy): domain Bacteria; phylum Pseudomonadota; class Gammaproteobacteria; order Enterobacterales; family Alteromonadaceae; genus Alteromonas. Next base: position 122,293 of record NZIK01000076.1, on the reverse strand, counting down.
ATCAACGGTTGAATCGCTACACCGGCAATGGCACCCTCAACTCTATGCATTTGAGATCTTTTCGGTTTTGGTGTTTACCCTGGAGTATTTAGCCCGGGTATGGAGCGCCACCAGTGCTCCGCAAACCGTCAGCTATCGCCAGGCACCATACCGCAAATCCTGGCAGCAGCGTTTACGCTATATGTTTACGCCCATGGCACTGGTGGATCTAGCTGCGATACTGCCCTTTTACCTGAGCATGTTCATTGCTTTCGATTTGCGTATTTTACGGTTATTGCGGCTTACCCGGCTGATTAAACTCGGGCGTTACTCCCGTTCAGTTAATCTGCTGTACACCGTTATTCGTAAAGAGCTACGCGTGCTGGCAGCCGCGGTGTCGGTTTTGGTTATCGTAATGGTGCTCGCCGCCACCGGTATGTATTACATAGAACAACGCGCCCAGCCAGAAGCCTTTGGCAGCATTCCGGCTGCACTCTGGTGGGCAATCAATACGCTGACCACCGTAGGTTACGGCGACGTAACGCCCATTACGCCGCTGGGTAAGATATTCAGCGGTGCGATAACTATTTTAGGGGTTGGGATATTTGCTTTACCAGCAGGTATTCTGGCTTCCCGTTTATCCGAGCAATTACGCCTGCGGCGCGATACCTTTCGTAAGCATGTAATGGAAGTCATCGCCGATGGCAGCCTGTCACCACACGAATTATCGCGTTTGAATCAGTTGCGGGAAACCCTTGGGCTCGACGACGATCAGGCCAATTTATTGATCGACTTTGCACAGGAATATAATCAGCATAATCAACACGCAAGCCCCTATCAGTACTGCCCTCACTGCGGAAAATCACTCCCTCCCGGGCCGTCCACCGATTCGCATCAGGGTTGATTATTGGCGCTCACAAGCTTATAAATAGGGATTATCTTATTGAGTATCTGACACAGGCCAACTAAGAGTCTGGTATTTCGGATCACCATCAGCCCAAAAAGAGCGCGCATGTCGGTAAAACATCCCATTATTGCTATTACCGGTTCATCTGGTTCCGGCACCACAACCACCACCAATGCGATTCGGCATATATTTCGCAACCTGAAAATTGATGCGGCTTATGTTGGCGGCGACAGCTTCCACCGTTTTACCCGTCCGGAAATGGAAGTAGAAATACGTAAAGCGCAGGAACAAGGGCGTCACATCAGCTACTTTGGCCCAAAAGCCAATGATTTCTCGTTGCTCGAAACTTTATTCAGCCAATACGCTGAAGATGGCACTGGCCGGTTTCGCCAGTATTTGCATACCTTCGATGATGCCGTGCCATTTAATCAGATGCCAGGCACCTTTACACCCTGGCAGGAATTACCTAACGATACGGATTTATTGTTTTACGAAGGGTTACATGGCGGCGTAAAAACCGAAGACATCGACGTGTCTCAGTATGTAGATTTACTGGTCGGCATGGTGCCTATTGTTAACCTGGAGTGGATTCAAAAGATCGTGCGCGATACCACCGATCGGGGCCATTCCCGGGAAGCGGTGATGAGCAGCATTGTGCGTGGTCTGGACGATTACTTCCATTATATTACGCCACAGTTTTCCCGCACCCACATTAACTTTCAACGCGTTCCCACGGTAGATACCTCAAACCCGTTCAGCGCCCGAGAAATACCCACTCAGGATGAAAGCTTCGTGGTGGTGCGTTTCCGCCGTGAAATGAAAAACGTCGACTTCCCTTACCTGCTGCAAATGATCGACGGCTCCTTTATGTCGCGCATCAACACACTGGTGGTACCGGGCGGTAAGATGGGCCTGGCCATGGAGTTAATCTTAACGCCACTGATTGAAGATTTGATGAAGCGCAAGAAAAGCCGGGGCTATCAAATGGATTGGGTGCAGTAGCACAAAAATGTTGAAACCAGTTGCTTACCAAAGTCATCGAATTCGATGACTTTGAAATAATAATTATTTAGCGGTTCACAACCAATTTCGAATAAGACGCCGCATCGCTGTACCCCTACAGCTCAAGCGCGGCGAATATCTGCTCGGAGACAAATTTAGTATAGTCACTCCTTTCAACCTGTTTAATTTTTAATCTCCCTTTTATTAAACCCGTCGAATTCAACGGGTTTAAAAGTCTAGCGCTAAGGTCGTAAGACCAAAGTATTTAATAACCAAAATGAATACTAACTATTAACGCCTGACAACGCTTATTCACCGCTTAGCCCTTTACTGACGAGGGCTTCGCCGTAAAATACGGCCACTGAAATTGCGGAATCCCCCTCATGATAGATACCATTCTTATTACCCTGGCCGCCCTGGCCCTGCTTGGCGTGATGTTCGAAGAAGTCCTGCATATCAACAAGGCAAAGATCACCCTGTTTTTTGGCACGCTGGCCTGGATGATTCTTTTTATCTCTGCCGACAGCCCGGCCTCAACCGACGCGGTTAACGAAGGCTTACTGCATAACATTACCGAAATCTCCACCCTGTGGTTATTCCTGGTGGCGGCCATGACCTTTGTGGCCTATCTCAACCGTAAGGGGCTGATTGCCAATATGCTGAACCTGGTGATGCCAACCAACATTTCACTCAAAAAGCTGATGTTGATAACCGCACTGTTCAGTTTTTGCTTTTCCTCGCTGGCAGATAACATTACCGCTACGCTGGTGTCTATCGCCATGGTGCTATCATTGGGACTGCCGTTTAATCAAACCATGCGCTTTGCGGTACTGGTGGTCTTCGCGGTTAATTCCGGTGGCGTGTCGCTGATTACCGGTGATGTCACCACTTTGATGATCTTTATGCAGAATAAAGTCACCATTACCCAGCTGTTCTGGCTGTTGGTGCCTTCCTTCCTGGCCGTCATGGTACTCACCGGATTACTAAGCATCGGCATGACCGGTAAGGTAAAGATTCGTAAAACGACCTATGCCACCAACACTATCGACTACGTGATCGCCGGTATTTTCTTAACCACCATTATCTCAACGCTTATCCTTAACGTGTTATATGCCATTCCGCCCATGCTGACTTTTCTCGCGGGTATGGCGATTATGTTTCTGGTAGCCAACCACATGGGCGAAGATGACGATCAGGACCCCATTATGGATTACATCCGCTACATAGAGTTTGATACCTTGTTGTTCTTCCTGGGAGTGCTGCTGTTAGTGGGTATGCTGGAGCATATCGAAGCCTTGCACTCGCTGCTTTACCTGTACCAGGTCTTCCCGCCGTTGATTGCCAATTATGTGATGGGTGCAACCTCCGCACTAATCGATAACGTACCGCTAACGGCGGCGTTGCTTAAGGCCAATATCGGCATGTCGGTGAGTGAATGGATGTTACTGACCTATGCCGTAGGCGTAGGCGGCTCGCTGCTCATCATCGGCTCGGCAGCCGGGATTGTGACCATGAGTAAAGTAAAGGGCCTGAGCTTCGCCCGTTATGGCAAGTACTTCCTGCTGTTGCTTATTGCCTATTCCGTTGGCTATGCACTGGTTTATGGAGTAGCCACGTATATCATGCCCGGCGTTGCCTGAATTACACGCCTGACACGCTTTGTAACAATCCGTGCCGGTTCGAAACATCTGAGCACTTTTGTCCGGTATCACTTAGGGTTATAGTGATACCGGAACGCGGTTGTCAGTGAGGCAGAAATGGGTCAGGAAACATCAAAAATATTAGTCGTCGATGACGATATGCGGTTACGTAGCTTGCTTGAGCGCTACCTGGTAGAGCAGGGCTTTCAGGTAAGAAGCGCGGCGAATGCCGAGCAGATGGACCGCCTGTTAGAACGTGAAAACTTTCATTTGATGGTCCTTGATCTGATGCTACCTGGTGAGGATGGCCTGTCTATTTGCCGTCGTATGCGTCAGGCAGAAAGCAAGATGCCTATTATTATGTTAACTGCCAAAGGCGATGAGGTTGACCGTATTATCGGGCTGGAAATGGGTGCCGATGACTACCTGCCAAAACCATTTAATCCGCGGGAGTTGCTTGCCCGCGCGAAAGCCGTGCTACGTCGTCAGACACACGAGGCCCCCGGCGCGCCATCCATGGAAGAACAAATTGTCGAGTTTGGCAGTTACCGGTTAAACCTGGCCACCCGCGAAATGACCGACGACGGCAAATCCCTGTCACTTACCAGCGGCGAGTTTGCAGTATTAAAATCACTGGTAACGCATCCCCGAGAGCCGTTGTCCCGTGACAAACTAATGAATCTGGCCAGAGGCCGCGACTACAGTGCTCTGGAACGCAGCATCGATGTTCAGGTATCACGCCTGCGCCGTATGCTGGAAGAAGATCCGGCCAATCCACGTTACATCCAGACGGTATGGGGTTTAGGTTATGTGTTCGTGCCGGATGGCGCGGTTGCCCAGTAACATAACCTGTGCGATTACTCCCTAAAAGCGCCTTTGGCCAAACCGTACTGCTAATTGGCGTTTTGTTGTTGATCAACCAGGTCGTCTCTTACCTGTCGGTCACCATGTATTTTATCCGGCCCAGTTACGAGCAAATCAACAGCCTGATTGCCACCCAGGCTGCCACACTCAAAACTCACGTGGACGAACTCAACGACCCGGAATACCTGCGTACCTTAAAAGCCCAAACCGGTATTCGCATTTTTACCGATACCGAAGCAAAGGCAGCCAGACTTGGGCAGGCGACCTTTTATCAGTTTATGTCTGCCCAGGTCACCGAGCAGTTGGACGAAAAAGCCGAAGTGCGCATTAGTGCGCCCCAGCTTGATCAGCAATCCACGCCTTATTATGTCTGGATCAAAATCGCCAGCCTGCCAGACAATTGGATCCGCGTACCGGTGTACGGCTTAAGTGAAGCCAATATCTTCCCATTAACCCTGTATCTGTTGCTAATTGGTATTTTAAGTGTGGGTGGCGGCTGGCTGTTTGTATTTCGCCTTAACCGGCCATTGAGCGCACTGCAGCGCGCCGCAATCAAAGTGGGCAGGGGTCAGTTTCCGCCACCGCTGAAAGAAGATGGCACCAGCGAAATGATTGAGGTAACCAAAGCGTTTAACCGCATGAACCAGGGGATAAAGCAGTTAGAGCATGATCGCATGGTAATGACGGCGGGGATTTCCCACGACCTGCGCACCCCTCTTACCCGTATTCGCCTGGCCACCGAAATGCTGCCCGAGGATCAGGACTGGGTGAAAGAAGGCATCGTCAGCGACATCGAAGACATGAATGCAATTATCGATCAGTTCATCGAGTATGCCCGGCAGGAACAACAGGAACGCCAGACCATTGCCAACCTGAACCCGTTAATTACCGAATTAACCGATGCCCGTAATACCAATCAGCAGTTTAATCCTTCCGCGGAAGACCGTCAGTCTATTCACCTCGAGCTCAACCCACTGCCGAATATTCCATTGCGTAAAGTCGCCCTCAAACGGGTGTTGGATAATCTGATTGAAAACGCCTTCCGCTACGGTAGTAACCATATAGAAATCACCACCTATTTCGACAAAAAGCAAAACCGGGTGGTCTGTAAAGTACGGGATTTTGGTCAGGGCATTCCTGAGGATAGTCTGGAAAACGTCTTCCGTCCCTTCTCTCAGGGCGACTCAGCCCGCAACTCCGGCGGTTCAGGGCTGGGACTGGCCATCACCAAGCGTATTATCGAGATGCATGGCGGGCAGATTAACCTGCGTAATCACCCCGAAGAAGGCCTGATTGCTGAGTTCTGGCTGCCCAGCGAGGGGCTGTAAAACTGCGGCCTAGCCTTGCTTAATAATACGACTGTAAAACCAGGTGGCACTCCAGAGTAGCACCGCCGCCATTGGTACTGCCCAGTAAGCCACTCCAATAGACGCTATCCCGGCCCAGGCGCCGGTACTAAGCGACACCAACTGCACCCCCATGGCATTACCAAGAATGGTTATTCCTGATAGCAAAGGACCTTTTTCGCTGTCGATATTCATAGCAGCAGAGAGGATTAGCGGGAAGAGCCCGCCGAGCCCCAGACCAAGCAGGAAGTTGCCGAGCATTATCAGCATAAAAGTATCCCCCAGCTTGGCAATAATGGCACCCGCCAGCAGCATGGTGACCAGCACCATCATCAACCGGTGTACGCTGAACCAGCGTAAAAACCAGGCAAAGCTTAACCGACTCAGCGCCATCCCGCCGGTAAAGCCAGCCAATAACAAACGGGCGGCATCGCCATCGAAACCCAGTCCCTGCTGCGCATAACTCACAAACCAGTTAACCGTACCAAATTCCACCGCACCATAACCAAAACTGGCGACAGCCAGCAATAGAAACACCGGTTGACGCATGATAGTGGCAAATGCCAGGGTTTGTTTAGGCGCTGATTCCTGCTGTTTCTCAACCGGTAATTTTGCATTGGCATTGCGCACACTTAAGAAAGTAAAGAGCGCCAGAATAAGCCACAAACCGGCCAGAAAGTGCAGCGGCAAGCGCCAGTTAGCCTGCCACAAAAAGATCAGCGACACGTAAAAAGACGCCACCAACGTGCCCAGGCTGAACATAAAATCCATAATGCCCATCATGGCAAAGCGCTTTTCCACGTAGAGCTGGGCGATAACCGTATGGCCGATGGTGATTTTACAGGAGCTCAGTACCCCAACAATGAACACGATAACCAGCAATCCCGGCCAGTTTGGCATTAAGCCGGCAATAACGATGAACAGGGCATTCACCAGCGACAAACTGGCAAATAATGGCAAAAACTCAAATCGAGACGCATATTTGCCACCAATAATCGCGCCCATCATCATGCCCAGTGAAAACAGCGTAAACAACGCGCCGCTCACAAAACTGCTCATGGTCAGCTCTGCCGCCATACGAGGCAGCAGGATCCCCCACATCAGCAACAGGATGCCGAGCAGAAAAAAGCCGCTGAATATTACGGTGGTGGCCAGGGTTCGATTCATTGGTTCTCCGTCAGACGTGTCGGTCCGGCTCCCATATACAAACCGGCTACCTTAGCAATAACATCGAATCTGTGGGGACATCAATAAGAATTCGTATGCAGCGCGTGATTTCGTTAATGTACTTAACAAATCTGGTAATCACCGCTGCATGTCGATGTAAGCGGGGGAAAGGGTTGACTGCGTTCGGTTATCCGTGGCCGCGCACCAGACTTTCCAGGCGCGCCAGCTCTTGTTCCAGTGAATTCACCGGCATCGCAATGCCAGCCTGGGTATACCAGTAGCGGGCATTAAACTCATCACCTTCAACCCGGTGCAGATAGCCATGGATCAGGCAGGAAAATTCATCACTGTAATCCTGAACCAGATCGTGTGAGCCATCCCAGTCACCGGCTCTGGCCAGCTCAAGCGCTTTAATGTGAAAATCAGCCATCAATAAACCGCTTATTGAGAGGCTTCTGGTGCGCTGTTGTAGCCACTTTTTAACGCCTCCACGTCAATTTCGTCGAAGCGATACTCTGTGTGGCAGTACTGACAGTTCATGTTGATTGAGCCTTCTTCTTTAATAATCGCCAGCAGTTCCGCTTTGTCGATGTTACGCAATGCTTCGGCGCTGCGTTCCCGTGAACAAGTGCAGGCAAAGGTCACTGCTTCCGGTGCATACACTTCCACGGTTTGCTCGTGATACAGGCGGTACAATACATCCTGAGCAGGTAACGCAAACAGCTCTTCAGCGGTCATGGTTTCAGTTAAAGTACACAGGTGCTCAAATTCACTGTCGGCAGTCACATTAGTGGCTTCACTACTGGTTGGTACTACCTGTAAAAACATCCCGGCTACCTTAGGCGCGTCCTTGTCTGCTAAGTCAGTATGGATAAATACGCGGGTTGCCAATTGCTCTGAGCGCTCGAAGTAATCTTCAATACAGCCCGCCAGCGAGCCTTTATCGAGCGCCACAACGCCCTGATAACGCTCTCCTTCGGTAGGCGTAATGGTAATAACCAGGACAGCATTAGCCACCAGTTCGGCGAAGCTGGCAGTCGATAAATCGGCTTCCTCATCCCAGCGGGCCACGCCCCGAAGGGTTTGTTCGTGGGTCGCATTAACTACGGCATAACGCACTTTACCCTGGCTTTGAATTTGTAGCCCTACTTCACCTTCAAATTTGAGGGTAGCGGTTAACAAACTGGTGGCTGCGGCCATCTCGGCCAGCAGTTGCTGGATGGCCAACGGATAGTCGGTGCTATGCACGATTGGCTTTAACGTGTCCTGCAATCTAACCAATTCACCGCGCACGCTGGCGTCAGTGAATAAATAACGATGTAACTGATCAAACTGATTCATGGTATTTCCTGTCTTTCACCAGTGTTATCACTGATGTTTAAATTTAATAAGTTCGCGACGCTGCTTTTTGTCCGGCCGGCTTTCCGGTCGCGGATTATGGAAGCTTTGCATTTTTCGCGCCTGCTGATTTTCTTCGCGTTTGGCCACACTTTCTGGCGTCTCTTCATATAATAGCTGAGCGTCCTTCGCCGGCAGGCGTTTTTCAGAAACATCCTGAATTATGAGCTCTTTTACATCCCAGCCGGCGGGCACCCGAATAGCCGCGCCGGGCTCAACAATTTTACCGGGTTTGCTTTTTTGCCCATTGTAGTGAACTTTTCCGGCCTGAATCAGGTCTCTTGCCAGTGCACGGGTTTTGGTTAACCTCGCTGCCCAGAGCCATTTGTCCAGCCGGACCTTTAGTTCATTAGTTGCATCATTAGTTGCATCATTAGCCATCGGTTGTTCTCATGCGTTTAATTACTAAACTGTAATATAATTTTAACCTGATCGGATTAATGTTGTTGCCCCCGCGCCGACTAGGCTATGATGGGTGCGTTTTTCGCGGTTATTTGTTCACCAATTAGTTGTTTTCAGATGATATTAAATCAGTCCAGCTTACAAAATTTACCGGCCATGTTCAGCGCCCACCAACCACGCATTCGCCTCGCGGTAGTGGTGTTATTGTGCCTGTATCTCATTGCTTTCGCTGCTGAAATCACCTGGAAACTCATTCCCGAGCCAGACAGCAGTACCAGCCTATCCGGGCTCAACACCTCTGGCAACGGTTCCGCCGGGGCGTCATCAAACTCCCAACGTGGGGTCGACATTACTCAAATACAACGCCTGAACTTATTTGGCGAGTTAAATAAAGCGGTACCACCGCCAGTCCAGGAAACTATAACCGACGCACCGGAAACTCAGCTTAATCTGGTATTGTCCGGTGTGGTATCGACCAGCGCTGAAGATCAGGGTACCGCCATCATTGAAAACCGCGGCAAACAGGCAACCTACGCCATTGGCGAAAAGATTGAAGGTACCAATGCCACGCTTTCTCAGGTTCATACCGACCGCGTTATTATTAAAAATGGCGGCCGCCACGAAACTCTGATGCTCGATGGTCTGGATTTTACCAAGCGCCGCGCTGCACAACAATCAGCGGCGACCGGCAGAATTACCCGCGGCAATAGTCAGAACAGTACGACCATGGGCAGAATTGATAACAGTCCGCAGCCGGCTCGCGAGTTAAGTGACGAAGCCGTGGCAGCCACCGAGACGCTGCGTGAGAGCCCATCCAGCTTTATTGATTTTATTACCGTGACCCCGGCACTCGAAGGCGGCCAGATGGCCGGCTATAAAGTGAAGCCGGGTAAGAACCCCAGCTTGTTTGAGTCGGTGGGGTTACAAAACGGCGATATTGTGATCCAGATAAACGGATTGGACTTAACCGATCCGGCTCAGGCCAGAGATGCCATGGGCGAATTAAGAACAGCGCAGTCCATCGAGCTGACGGTGGCCCGCGAAGGCGAGTACATTACACTGTATCTGGACATGCCAGAGCAATAATTTAAGCAAGTAAAATACTAAACAGGAATAAAACATGAGGCGAGTTGGTCGAACCTGGTTGACCCGAATGAGCGTAGCAATCTGCACCACACTATTATGTGTGCAGGCAGCGGCAATCGATCGTATGCCCAAATTTCAGGATACGGATATCAACGAATTTATTACGATTGTTGGTAAAAATCTGCAAAAAACCATCATTGTAGACCCCAATGTAAGAGGCAAAATCAGCGTCATCAGCTACGACATGCTGAATGAGGAACAGTATTATCAGTTCTTCTTAAACGTGCTGCAGGTGTACGATTTTGCCGTGGTTGAAATGCCCAACGGTATTTTAAAGGTAGTCCGCTCCAAAGACGCCAAAACCTCCAATATTCCGGTGGTGGAAAACGCTAACCTCGACGGCGACGAAATGATCACCCGCGTAATCCCGGTGTATAACGTGCCAGTACGTGAGCTTGCACCGATTTTACGCCAGCTCAACGATCAGGCTGGCGGCGGTAACGTGGTGAGCCACGACCCGTCGAATGTAATGATGCTGACCGGCCGTGCAGCCGTAGTAAACCGCCTGGTAGAAATCATTGAGCGGGTAGACCGCGCCGGTGACGAAGAAGTCGATATTGTAAAGCTTCAATACGCGTCAGCATCTGAAATGGTGCGCATCATTGAGAGCATTAATAAATCTCAGGGCAAACAGGCTGCAGGCGGTAAAAGGGAACCCCGGGTGGTAGCCGATGACCGTACCAACAGCATTATCGTAAGCGGCGATTCTAAAGCCCGCAAGCGCCTGATTAACCTGGTACAGCGCATGGACCAGGAACTCGAAACCAACGGCAATACCCGGGTAATTTTCCTCAACTACGCCAAAGCCGAAGATCTGGTGAAAGTGTTGCAGGGCGTAAGCGACAGTATTCAGGCAGAAGAAACCGCCGGCGCCGGCAATGCCAGACGTACTTCCTCTAATCGTAATGTCAGTATCGATTCACACGAAGACTCCAATGCACTGGTGATCACCGCAGAGCCGGATATGATGCGCTCACTGGAAGAGGTGATTCGCCAGCTGGATATTCGCCGTGCTCAGGTACAGGTTGAAGCCATTATTGTCGAGATGTACGAAGGCGACGGTACGTCTCTGGGCATGCAGTTTGTGTCAGAAGCCGGAGGCGGTACGCAGTTTAATAACGGCGTGGTACCAGTAGGCGCGCTGGGCGTTGCCTTGCGTCAGGCAGAAGATCAGACAACCCAGTCAACCTATGTCACCGCAAACGGTGAGGTAGTAACCACCCAGGATACCACCCAGGGCGATTTCACCACCCTGGCTAACCTGCTCGGCGGTGCTAATGGTTTAATTGCCGGGATTGTGGAAAATGGCTGGGGCGCAGTGGTGCAGGCCGTTAGTAACGATACCAACTCAAACGTTCTGGCGACCCCGCATTTAACCACCATGGATAACGAAGAGGCATTCTTTATTGTGGGTCAGGAAGTACCGGTGATCACCGGCCAGACTACCGGCGACAACAACTCTAACCCGTTCCAGACCGTCGATCGTCAGGAAGTGGGTATTAAGCTGCAGGTTACCCCGCAAATCAACGAAGGTAACGCCATTCAGCTAACCATCGAGCAAGAAGTCTCGAGCGTATCCGGTGCCACTTCGGTGGATATTTCAATTAACAAACGTCAAATCAAAACCACGGTTATCGTGGATGACGGCGGCACCATCGTGCTGGGTGGTCTGATTGACGAAGATATTCAGGAAAGTGAGTCCAAGGTACCGTTACTGGGTGACATTCCGATTCTTGGCCACCTGTTTAAATCTACCAGCAGCAGCAAGCGCAAAACCAACCTGATGGTATTTTTACGCCCCAAAATCATTCGTGACGGCGTCACCATGAATGAAATCAGCAAGCGTAAATACAATTATATCCGTGCTGAGCAGCTTGAGCGTCAGTCGCGTGGGGTTGCGTTGATGCCTCGTACCGAAACACCGGTATTGCCAAAGTGGGACGACAGTCTGGCGCTGCCGCCTACCTATGAAGATTACCTGAAGCGTCGCGAAGAGGAAGAAGCTCAGCAAAAAGCCCAGGATGGCAACGAATGAGCACCGAAACCAGGCAGCCCGAACTTACCGAATCAGTAGCCAGTGTGGCTGCTGAATCGGCAGAAGAGCTGTTACCGGAAGAAGCGGTAGACGATCAGCAGTTGCCCTTTGGCTTTGCCAAGCGGCATAAGGTACTGCTGGAGCTCAATCAGGAGCCCGCGTTGCTCTATCACACCAGCGACACGCCATTGGAAATCTTCAGCGAAGTCCGTCGTTATCATGCCGGAGCACTGGTACTTAAGGAGCTCCCGCAAGACCAGTTTGAGCCCCTGCTAACCCAGGCGTATCAGCGGGATTCATCGGCAGCCAAGCAGTTAATGGAAGATCTGGGTAACGAGAGTGACTTATTCTCTCTCGCTGAAGAACTGCCGGACACCGAAGATCTGCTCGACAGCGAAGACGACGCGCCCATTATTAAACTCATTAATGCCATGCTCGGCGAAGCCATTAAAGAAGGCGCGTCGGATATCCATATTGAGACCTTTGAAAATCAGTTAGTAGTGCGATTCCGGGTGGATGGCGTACTGCGCGAAATTCTGCGCCCAAACCGCAAACTGTCTTCCATGCTGGTTTCTCGGATCAAGGTCATGGCGAAACTGGATATCGCTGAGAAACGCGTACCCCAGGATGGCCGTATCACGCTGCGTATTGCCGGTCGCGCGGTTGACGTGCGGGTATCTACCTTGCCTTCCAGCCATGGCGAGCGGGTAGTGCTGCGTTTGCTCGACAAAAATAATGCCCGGTTAAATTTAACTGATTTGGGTATGACCCAGGTTAACCGCGATCACTTCTCTACCTTAATTCGTAAACCGCACGGCATTATCCTGGTCACCGGGCCAACCGGCTCTGGTAAAAGCACCACGCTCTACGCCGGCCTCAGCGAAATTAATTCCAAAGACCGTAACATCATGACGGTGGAAGACCCCATCGAATTTGATTTGCAGGGTATTGGCCAAACCCAGGTGAACCCGCGGGTAGAAATGACCTTTGCCCGGGGCCTGCGCGCCATTCTGCGTCAGGATCCGGATGTGGTCATGGTGGGGGAAATTCGAGATATCGAAACCGGCCAGATTGCCGTCCAGGCCAGTTTAACCGGCCACCTGGTGTTATCGACCCTGCACACCAATACCGCAGCCGGTGCTATAACCCGTCTTGAAGATATGGGTATAGAGCCGTTTCTGCTGTCATCCAGCTTACTGGCCGTGCTGTCACAACGCCTGGTCCGTACACTGTGCCCGGAATGCAAAACACCGCATTCACCCGGCGAGCAGGAAGCGCAGATACTGGGCTTAAGCGATACAACGGATGTCGTGATCTATTCACCTAAAGGGTGTGCGGCCTGTAATCAAACCGGCTATCGTGGCCGTACTGGTATTCATGAACTGCTTATTGTTGATGAAGCGGTACGCACCATGATGCATGAAGGCAAGGGTGAGCAGGCTATCGAAAAATATATTCGCCAGACCACGCCGAGTATTCGTGAAGACGGTTGCCATAAAGTACTCAGCGGACAAACGTCGCTGGAAGAAGTGCTGCGGGTTACCCGGGAGGATTAATGGCCGCTTTTGCATACAAAGCCATTGCCGCCAACGGGCGCAATAAAAGTGGCGTTCTGGAGGGCGATAACGCCCGGCAAATCCGCCAGCAACTGCGCGAAAAAGGCATGGTGCCACTGGAAGTGGAGCAGGTCGCCGAAAAAAGCGCTAAGCAGACACCTTCAGGGTTTCAGCTGTTTCGTCCGCGAATCTCCGCCAGTGATTTATCACTGCTTACCCGTCAGCTTGCCACCCTGGTTGAATCAGCGTTACCCATTGAGGAAGCGCTACTGGCCGTTGCCGAGCAAAGTGAAAAGCCGCGCCATAAAAATATGATGATGGCGGTTCGCAGCCGCGTGGTTGAAGGTTACACTCTGGCCGACGCACTCAGCGAATTTCCCAGCGTATTTGATGATTTATACCGCGCTATGGTCGCCGCCGGCGAAAAGTCAGGGCATCTGGATACGGTGTTAAACCGCCTGGCCGACTACACCGAACGTCGCCAGCAAACCCGCAGCCAGGTGATTCAGGCCTTAATTTATCCTGCCATTATGATGTTTTTCGCTATGATGATTGTGGTGGTGTTACTTACCGTAGTGGTCCCCAAAATCGTCGGGCAGTTTGATCACATGGGTCAGGACCTGCCCACCATCACCACGGTGCTNATCGCNATNAGTGANTGGATGCANAATTACGGGCTNTANNTGCTGGTNGNNATCATGCTGCTNNTNNTNNTGTTNCANCGNCTNATNCAGNAGCCCGCNATNCGNCTGCGCTATCATCGGGNTCTGCTNAANGTGCCCATGATTGGNAAAGTNTCNAGAGGNCTNAANACCGCNCGCTTTGCNNGAACCNTNAGTATTCTTACCGCCAGTGCCGTGCCNCTGCTTGAGTCNATGCGNATNTCNACNGATGTNCTGCAAAACCTNTANATTAAAGAACGNATTGCCGAAGCGGCAGTGCANGTAAAAGAAGGGTCCAGCCTGCGAGCCGCACTGGATAATACCCGGATNTTTCCGCCGATGATGATGCATATGATTGCCTCGGGTGAGCGCTCNGGTGAGNTACAACAAATGCTTGGCAGGGCTGCCGATAATCAGGACAGGGAATTTGAGTCGCTAATCAGTGTCTCACTAAAGGTGTTTGAACCTTTGCTCATTGTAACNATGGCNGGCGTGGTGTTATTTATCGTCATGGCCATNATCCAACCAATTCTGGCATTAAATAATATGGTGAATGTGTAATGAAAATGCTTAAACGACANTCGGGATTCAGCTTAATNGAAATCATGGTNGTGCTGCTGATCATTGGTATCCTCGCTTCNATGGTCGCNCCNCAAATCCTGGGNAATCAGGAAGAAGCNCANCTTAAAAANGCNGCCGTNGATATTCAGCAACTGGAAAGTGCGCTGGAAATGTACAAGCTTAAAAGCAACCGTTTTCCTACCACCGAACAAGGGCTTGATGCCCTGGTAAGTGCGCCGACTCTGGACCCTATTCCGCGTAATTATCNTGCAGATGGTTACATCAAGCGTTTACCGGACGATCCATGGGGTAATCCTTACGTGCTTATCAGCCCGGGAGAAATGGGCACCATTGATATCTTTTCTAATGGCCCGGATGGTGAACCCGGCACTGATGACGATATTGGTAACTGGAACATCAACGACTACCTGAATTAAGGCATTACGCTGTTTATGCGTGCACCAGGCCGTCACCGGTACAGCTTCGCTTTAGCATCGTTGGCGGCCAGCCGCCAGCGCGGCTTTACGCTGCTCGAAGTCATGCTGGTGTTACTGCTAATGGGTCTGGCTGCCGGCTATGTCATCTTTAATGCCTTTTCCACCGATCCATCCGAGCAACTCGAGCGGGAAGCCCGGCGCCTGCAGNTAGTGATAGACATGGCCAGTGATTATGCGGTACTCAATCAGCAGCAACTGGGTATCTACATTGATCAGGAAAACCGTACTTATAGTTTTATGCAGCTCAGCGATGAGGATGAGTGGCAATTCATAGAAGGCAATACGCTGTATGAGCCGGTGACGCTCACCGANCCNTTCTTTTTTACCCTCAATCTGGATGANCTGCCCTGGCAAACCGAAGACCGGCTGTTTGACCGGGAAATGTTCGACAGCTCACTGAGTGTTAATGAACAGGATATTGAAATTGGCGAGGAAGAGGCGCCGCCGCCCCCGCCACAAATNCTCATCATGTCGAGCGGTGAAATCACNCCTTTTAGCCTGGTNTTTCATTATGAGCCAGAGTTTACCAACGATTTGCCCGCCTATTACGTATTAAACTGCCAGGATTTGCCACCGCTGGAGTTACTCGGCCCCTTGGAGCGACCAGAATGGGACTGATATGCAGCCAACGAGGCATGACCCTGCTCGAGGTGATGGTAGCTCTGTTTATCTTTGCCATGACCGGCGGCGCCATTATGAAAGCCGCGTCAGAACACCTTAACGGCGTAGGGCAGATCGAAGAAATAACCATTGCCACCTGGGTGGCTAACAACCAGCTAAATGAAATTCAGTTAGAACGCCCATGGCCGCTGAAAAATAACCTCAAAGGCCAGGCTGAAATGGCCGAGCGCACCTGGTACTGGAAACAAGTCGTCAAGGATACCGGCGACAGCGATTTTAAAGCGGTAGAAGTAAGCGTCAGCCTTGATGCAGACTTCAATGACACCATCACCACAGTGATCACCTATTTTGCCAAACCAGCGGAGAACGGCTAATGCGTACCCGCGGCTTTACTCTGATCGAAATTTTAATCGCCATGGCGATTTTCGCCATGCTGGGTTTGGCGTCCACGGCGCTGCTCTCTACGGTGATCGACAGCGACGAAATTTCTAGTGAGAAATTCGCCCGATTACAACAGCTCCAACGCTTTATGCTTATTCTCGAACGAGACGTACAGCAGGCAATGCCACGGGCAGTCCGTATGGAAGGCCAGCAAAACAGTATTGTGATGCGTGGCGGTGAAGAAACCGACGACAGCGACGCTGGCGGACTGGCCTTTGTGCGCGGCGGCTGGCACAACCCTAAACTGGCTCTACCGCGCAGCACCTTACAGGGCGTAGCATATCGCCTGCGGGAAAATAAACTCGAACGCCTCAATACCGTTTATGTGGATAGCGTACTGGGCACCGAACCGAAAGTCAGGGAAATCCTCGACAACGTGACTAACTTTACCGTTGAGTTTAATACCGGTGGCAGTGAAACCGACGAAGCAGCCTGGCATGACAATTATATTGGCGAAACCCTGCCGCGGGGAATTCGGATTACCATTACCCTTGCCGACCTGGGCGAAATCCAGCGCGTTTTTGCGCTTACGGAGCAAGCGTCATGAGGCTTGGCAAACAGCGTGGTGCAGCCCTGTTAATTGTGCTGATGGTAGTAGCCCTGGTGGCTATACTCGCTACCGAAATGGGCGCCAGACTGCAACTTCAGGTACAGCGGGCCAGTAATATNAAAAGCAGCAACCAGGCCTACTGGTATGCCAAAAGNGCCGANGAATATGCCCGCATGTCGCTGGTAACGCTGATGGAAGAAACCGGCGATAAAATTACCCTGAACCAGCCCTGGGCGCAGGAATTCGAATATCCCATGGAAGAAGGCGGTATCNGNGTAAACCTGGAAGANATGCAAAGTTGCTTNAANATTAACGCACTGCCCAACGCCAATCAGACCAATGTAAANGGNCAGCAACCCACAGAAGCCATGAATGCNTTTGCCCGCNTGTTGCAGCTNNNCAANGAAGAAATACCCAGCTTTACGNTAGATACGGTACGGGATTCGCTGGCAGACTGGCTCGACAGTGACGACCGCATGCGCATTTANGGNGCTGAAGACAGCGAATATGCCTCNCGNGCATTCCCTTANCTGGCNGCCAACGGNCAGATGAGCAGNCAGTCNGANTTACGCCTGATNAACGGNGTGGAAGCCGAGTGGCTGGAAGANTTACTGCCGCAGGTTTGNGTNATNCCCGATAATGATCAGTTAGTGATNAATNTNAACACGCTGAGNGAGGAGCGCGCGCCGGTTCTGGCTGCCTTAACCGGNNTGAGCCTGTCACAGGCGTCCTCNATTATCGCNGCTCGNCCACTGGANGGCTGGGATGACGTTAANACCTTTTTAGCCGAACCGGATATTGCAGCGTTAAATTTGCANNCNGAACAAACTCAGTGGTTNAGTGTGACCACAGAGTATTTTATTTTACATACCAAGAGCCGTTACAATGAAGCAACGTTTGCCATGACAACCGTGTTAAANGCCGCNTCATCAGGCAAAATAGCGGTGTTGCGCCGCGAATTTGGAGTCATAAAGTAATGGAACAGTTAGTTGTTAGGCTGGGTACTAACCTGCACGANCCCGTGCANTGGGTNGTNTGGTCTGCCCANAGCCAGGACGTTATNGCCAGCGGCGANTTAGCCNGTGCCGATGCACTGATNAGCCTCGGCGAGCGCACCAGTTTGCGCNGAGCAATCGTGCTGGTTCCCGGCGCNGATGTNCGGCTGTGCAATGTTACCCTGCCTGGCAAGGTCAATCGCAAACTACAAAANGCGATNCCNTTTATGCTGGAAGANGAACTGGCTGAAGATATNGGCGAACTGTTTTTTGCNATGGGNCCTTCCCGNGGTACGGAACAATCCGTGGCCATCGTCAGNCACCGCCANATGGCAAAGTGGCNGGGCTGGCTGNAAGATGCCGGNNTTACNGCTGATGTGATCCTGCCTGATATCCTGGCGCTTCCTCAACAGGAAGATAGCCANTGGGTAGCNCTNNCANTCGGNGAACANNTAATTGTTCGTCAGGGGCCATGGCAGGGCATGCAGGGNGAACAGGCGTTTCTTACCGGGGTACTTGCCTTACAGGCCAAAGNCCAGCCNGAGCCGGTTAACTTAAGCGCCCTCACCGANATCGANCTTCACGCNGTACCNAATATTCATCAGGANGCACATANCGACGACGTGCCAGCCATNGGCGTANTGGCCAAACACGTTGGTAAAGCATCGTTCAATTTACTCCAGGGGCAATACAAGCCTAAAAAGCAGCACAATCAGGTGTGGCAGNTNTGGCGCGTGCCGCTTATTTTGCTCGCTCTGGTGATCGTNTTAACCATTGGCGATAAAACGCTCAGGCTCAATCANCTGCAACAACAAAATGCCGACCTGACCGCGCAANTCGACGCTCTGGTNAANCAAGGTTTTCCGGATATCGGNACCTANCGCAANGTNCGCCTGAAAGTGCANCANGANATGCAACGCCTGGAGCAGTCCGGCGACGGCAGTTCGCTGCTGGTGATGCTTTCACAATTAAATACCGCATTCGCCGCGTCGAATATCACNCCACAAACATTGCGCTTTGATGCTAACCGCACCGAGATCCGCATGCAGGCTCAGGGGAAAGATTTTAACGCGCTGGATACGTTTAAGCGCAGTGCCGAAGCCGCCGGCTTTACTGTAGAGCAGGGCGCNATTAACAANCGCGANGACNCNGTNATNGGCACAATGAATATCCGGGGAGCCTCATGAACGCNNTAAANCAAAANTTTACNGCTCTCACAGAACGNGANCAGCGCNTGGTGNTGNTATCAGGGCATGGTNATNTTACTGGGTATTTTTTACTGGGGGNTNTGGNCNCCGCTTAATCAGAGTATCAGTCAGCANANNCANTTNCTGGAAAGTAATAAAAANCTGGTTANCTGGGTNGAAGANCANNGNCANAANGCNGCNCAGCTNCGNCGTACNCANTCNNNNCCCANACGNGTTNCNGGTTCNCTNCCACANNTGGTCACCANNACNAGTNGTAANCACTCACTATCNATATCNCGNATGCANCCNCANGGTGATGANATTCAGGTNTGGATAGANGAAGCGCCTTTCAACAGNCTGGTGGGCTGGCTGAATGAANTAGAAACGCGAGGNATTGTGATTGAGCAACTCGATGTNGCNNAAGCCAATGCGCCNGGCATNATAAAAGTCAGACGGTTGGTACTTACAAAATGATGGGCATTAACTGGCGCTGGCTGTNAGCCGGCCTTTTTCTTTATTTNTGTTTACTCGTTGCTTACCTGCCAGCGTCGCAGGTGGTTAGCCGAATCAGCCTGCCAGACAACGTTAAGGTTGGCAACGTGCAGGGTACGCTATGGCAGGGCGAANTTGACAGGGTTATCGTTAATAATATCCCGGTTAATCAGTTAAGCTGGGACGTATCCCCCTGGGCNTTATTCACCGGACAGCTGGCTGTGGAGCTCGATGCCGGTAACATGCGTGANGCNGCNTCAATCGCCTTTAANGGGCCGGTTAGCGTGANCCTGTTTGATTTTCAGGCNGTGTCTGCCGAGGACTTTTTACTGTACTTACCGGTTGATCGGGTGTTGTCTGAAGTGCAATTACCGCTGCCGGTAAATGCCGGCGGNCGGTTTCGGGTTAATATNGAAGATCTGGNATATTCCGCTCAGGGTTGCGANCAGATGATGGCCTATGGCGACTGGTTAAACGCTCGCGTTGCCGGTACNCAGGGACCNATCGANCTGGGCACNTTTTCGGCGCAAATTCGTTGTCAGGACGAGCAAATTGTAATCAATGTAGAAGAGCCAAACGCCTTCGGACTGAGCATGCAGGCCTCAGCCCGTCAGGATTTTTCCGGTTTATCGGTAAAAGGGCAGTTNANACCCGACCCNTCACTGCCGCAGGAAGTACATGAGGCAGCATTATTTTTTGGTCGCCCGGATGCCAATGGCTACACCCAGTTTGAACTTTAATCCCAGCTTGAGCTTTACTCTATATACAGCGGCAAAAAGTTAAATTTGGCCATGGTCAGTATAATAGCCAGCTCATAAACACTCTGACGGGTGGCCAGGTGATTGGTTAATAAGCCAATAGCGCCGCCTTTTTGTTTGATATTGTGNGTATCAAACAGTTTATCCATCACATCGCCCAGCTCCTCGCCGGCGGTCAGAGATGCGTAAACCGTCTCAGGCAGAGGCAGGTTAGCACTGCGACCCACCGACCAATGCTCACCATTACAAATGGCTACGTAAGCAAAGGTAGCGGGGCCGTCGGTGAACTTATCCACACCGCCCTCAATGGCCACATACCAGTTGGCCTTATATTCAGCCAGACAGGCTTTTACCCGGTTAACGGCGCCTAACCGCGTTTCCGCTTCAGTCATGGGCTGATCAGCCACCAGGCTTGGCGCGTCGACACCTATCACCTCAAAATCATCCCCAGCCTCTAATACCTGCTGCAGGGCTACATNGGTAGCATTTATCTTTACCGGATTTTTAGAGCCAACTACGACTTTCATTACACCATTTCCGTTTATGCGTTATCAAAGGGGTGATTAGTAATATCATCAATAAGGGTGCGGTAATCGCTGATCGCCGGGTAGCCCTCTATTTCCCGATGGGGTTGCTTGCTATCGGGATTTTTTACAGCCAGCACGTGCTTTATGCCAAAGGTCTTTGCAGCCTCAAGAATATTGAGGCTGTCATCAACAAATAACGTGGTGGCCGGGTCGAACCCTAATCGGGCCTGCAATGCACGCCACAAGTCCTGCGACTCTTTGGTGACGCCAAATTCATGGGTGGATATGAGGGTATCGATATGTGAGTCGAGTTTGGTATGTTCCACCTTTAACGAAAGACTACCCGGGTGGGCATTGGTTACCAATACCACCTCACGGCCACTGTTATGCAAGGCGTCCAAAAATGGCAAGGTATCGTCTCGCATAGCAATGAGGTGCTCTATTTCCCGTTTGGCTGCCACAATATCCATATCCAGATGCTTAGCCCAGTAGTCGAGGCAGTACCACTCAATGCGGCCACTTACCCGTGAATAGTGCTCATGCATTTCTTCGCGGCACTCTGCCAGCGAACGGCCACTTTTCTCAGCCAGCTTTTTAGGCAGGTGCTCCAACCAGAACTGATTATCGAAGTGCAGGTCCAGTAAGGTGCCGTCCATATCCAGTAAGACGGTATTGATTTCGTTCCAGGGCAGAAATGGCAAGCGCTTTTCCTCTAAATACGTTAACCTTAAGTTTGATAATATGATAACGAAAGACTGACCCAAACAACATGAGCAATATCGATAAGGACAAAACGCTTCCGCAGATCCACCAGCGCGAAATTGTGGCCGAAAGTCGCTTTTTCAGGGTTGAGCGTGTGGACCTGGAATTTACCAATGGCGCAACTCGTCAGTTTGAACGTATGGCAGGCTACAACCGCGGGGCAGTAATGATCGTTGCGGTGCAGGATGGCGACTTTCTGTTGGTAAGAGAGTATGCGGCCGGTACCCACACATACGAACTGGGTTTTCCTAAAGGCCTTATCGATCAGGGTGAAAGTATTTTAGAAGCGGCCAACCGTGAGCTAAAAGAAGAGGCAGGCTTTGGTGCCAGAGAGCTTAAAGCCATCCATAAAGTGAATATGGCGCCAACGTTCTTTAACGCCCAGATGAATATTGTTATCGCTCACGATCTCTACCCCGAAACTCTGCCTGGCGACGAGCCAGAGCCGCTTGAGCTGGTTCGCTGGCCCATTGCCCGGGCCGACGAACTGCTGGCTCGCGAAGACTTTATTGAAGCACGCTGTATCGCTGCACTGTTTCTTGCTCAAAAGTGGTTAAAGGAGCATCCGGACTATGCCTGATAATACTGATCATGATTTGCTACAGATAGCCAAAGACGCCGCTCTGAAAGCTGGCGAAGCCATTATGCGGTTGTATGATGTCGGCGATTTTGAAAGCTACCAGAAAGCCGATGAATCACCGGTCACCAGTGCCGATTACAAAGCCAACGAAATTATCACCGACATACTCACCCTAATGTCACCGGATATTCCGATCCTTTCGGAAGAAACCAAACATGCCAGTCTGGAAGAACGCAAAACCTGGAAGCGTTACTGGTTAATCGACCCGATTGACGGCACGCAGGAATTTATCGCACGCAGCGGCGACTTTGCCGTGAATATCGCGCTCATTGAAGACAACAAGCCTAAGATAGGGGTGATTTTCTGGCCGCCCGGACAAAGCCTGTATTACGCTCTGGCCGGACATGGCGCCTATAAAGACTCGCCTGAAGCCAGTGGCCCCATCAGCGTACGTAAGCTGGACGACCCACACAACAGCGTGGTGATCCTGGCTATCAGTCGCCGTCAGCCGCGGGAACGGGTGATTTCTAAATTATGTGCCAAGCGGGTGTATCAACCCCTGCCATTAGGCAGTTGCTCGCTGAAGTCCTGCTTTATCGCCGAGGGCAAAGCCGACGTCTTTATGCGTTTGGGTGTCACCGGCGAGTGGGACACCGGTGCTTCTCAGTGCATTGTTTCGGAAGCGGGCGGTGCCATCTATGCTGCTGATTTTGAGCCACTTAGCTACAATCAGCGTAATACGTTAGAGAACCCGGACTTTATTGTGCTGGGCGATCAAAATGTGCCGTGGCGGGACGTTATTCAATATTAGGGAGTAAGTGTTTTTATGCTTAAGCAATCATTAGTTCTTCTCAGCAGTTTACTGGTAGCACCGACTTTTGCCGACTGGACCGTCGCGCCAGAGCAATCCAGTCTGCACTTTATGTCGACCAAAAACGCCCAGGTAACCGAGGTACATGCTTTCGAGGAGCTCTCCGGCTCAGTGTCAGACAGCGGTAAACTGATGATTGAGGTACCACTTAGCTCAGTGAATACCAACATTCCGATTCGCAACACGCGAATGCAGGAAAAGTTGTTTAACGTGGCGAAGTTTCCGGCCGCGACCTTTACCGCCGATGTCCCCGCAGACTTAATGAAACTGCAACCGGGTAGCAGCACCACGGCAAAAGTGGATGGCACCCTGTCGCTGCACGGTGTGGAAGCACCTGTCAGCTTTAACGTGAGCGTGAGCAAGGTGTCTGCCGATACCATGGTAGTAAACACGGTATCGCCCACCCTGATTGGTGCCGAAACCTTTGGTTTAACGGCTGGCCTCGACATGCTGCAAAACATTGCAGGCTTAAAGAGTATTACTCAGACGTCCCCGGTAACCTTTTCGGTGACCTTCGAAATGGAATAAGCCTTTGGCTTAACCCCACAAAAAGGAGCAGCCATCTGCTCCTTTTTCATTTCTAAAGCAACCCCTTTACCTCTGGCCCCAGCAGCAGTTGCCTTATTTCGTCGTGATATTGAGCATCAGTCGAGGCCAGCAGTCGGATCACAAAATCCATCGAGGTAACACTTTTCTTACCCGGCGCGTTCTGCTCAAGAAGCTGTTTCAATACGCTGACAATGGGCTCGTCGCCCAGCAGCTCACGGAGCCTGGCAAACACCAGCGTTGCTCTGGCATACACATCCGGCGAGCTGGTAGCATCAATAATGGCTGGGGGAGCCGTTAACCTGCCCCGCAAAGCGTGTTGATAGCGCTGCCGCTCAAAGTCCACCAGCGCCTGCATTGTCTCTTTACCGAAGCGCTGCTCAATCAGCACCAACTCAGCGTATTTCGCCAGCGATTCTATTAAAAAAGCACCATCAGCCTCTACACCATAACCAATCTGATGGCCAAACCACTGATGGGCCACTTCATGCACCGTACGTCGATAGCGCTGGTCAAAACCAGCATCGTCAGCAGGGCGCGCCCGCACTGCCAGGCGATGAGACATTAAAATAACCTGTGGCAGCGCATAACCGCTGGGGCCGAATTCTGGCGTAAACAGCAAGGATAACTGCTGGTAAGGATAGGGCGTAAGCTGAGCCGAAAACCATTTAAGGGTGTCGGTCACTGCCTGTAAATGAACTTGCTGCGCGCTGTCCTTTGAGCCTCTCGTGAGATCACGGGTTAAGCCGGTCAAATGGATATCCACCGAGCGCTCCCCCGTCGAGGCGCTATAGGTTGTACTCGTTTGCAAAGTGGCAAGCCAGACCGGAATATTACGAACAGGCTCTGCAGTGGCAAATTCCGTGTAGCGACGACCAGCAGCCAGCCACTGGTTAACTATTTGCCCCTGAGTATGCACGGTATGCGAAACCGGCGAAGAAACAACACTGCGAAGAGTAACCGGGGTCGATTGCAATGTTGTCTCCGGAGCCGCATCCGCAAATGAAGTGGGTAACGGCAAATCCAGAGCCGTTAAGCTAAGTTCTTCCCTGAGCACTTCATCACGTAGCGTGTACTGCCGGTTAAACCCAATATTGGGTAATAATGGAATGCCGCGTAAATAGCTGAATTCCGGCAGCAGAATTTGATGCCCTGCGGGTAGCCACCAACGTGTACCGTTTACCACTATTTCCGCGTGTAATGTCAGCATTTTTCCGGGCTGTAATGGCGAATCCAGCTTATACACAGACTGCTGTAAGCGCTCGTTCTGAGACGTTAATTGCCCACCGCTGAGCGTTAACACTTTGGGTTTAAAGCCCGGATAGCTACCCACTAACACTTTATTAATTGCCTCACCACTGAGGTTTTTAAGGTGCAGTGTGAGATTAAGCGTTGCCTGGCGCTGCAGCGGGAAAAAATCCACCAGCGCATCAATGTGCGTAACAACCGGCTGAGCCCGCGCTTCCCAATGGCCATATTGCTTTTCGTAGTCGGCGCGCAGGGCATAACGGGCGTCGGGCGTCATATAAGGTCGTTCCTGCTGCAGAGCCAGGTGAAAGCCCACAAGCATCACGACTGCCACACCAATAGCCAACCAGCCAGAGCGAGGCAACGAACGCCAGGCTCGCAGCACAAAGCCTGCCCCACGGTGCGTTTTGTTTACCGCCAGTACCATTGCGCAAGCCGCTACTGCTGACCACATAATCAGGTACGGCCAAAAGGTATGTTCACTGCGGGAGAAGCCGATTAAATAGTCTGCCGCCTGTAACGGCGTGCCGGCGATATCAAGTAAAGGGTGGGAAATACCCGCCAGGGAAACGAGTGGCGTAAACTTAACCATCAGCAACAGCAGGCCAAGCCCGCCTGCTATCAACGCACTTCGCATAACATGATGAAGTGCCAGGCAAAGCCAGCCAAACAGCAATACAGGCAGGCCGGTCATTGTAAGCATACGGGCATAGATAACTACTTTTATCTGGCTGCCCGAAAGTAACTGGGCAACTGCAACGGCAATAGCTGTTATACCCAGCAAAACAAGGCCGGCGAAGAACAACGCACCGGCCTGCGCCACAACCAACTGTGTGTTAGTTACTGGCGTAGCGGCGATCATTTCTGCACTGCCATTACGCTGATTTTGCCAGCCCAGTTGCCAGCTCCAGAGCGCCATAAGTACGCAGCCGGCAAAGGGTAACATGTCCCACACAACGCGATTGAGTGCATCAATACTCAGCGGCGTGATGACTGAGTGGGGTTCTGCATAATCAATGGCTGCCAGCACTTCGGAGCAAACCGCGCCAGCGTAAAGTGCCAGTACTAACAGCATCACCCGATTAACCAGTAATGCTTTGGTTGCGCTCACAAGCAACGTGGCAAAGGGATGATGAGTAATGGCCGCAGGGATTTTACTTTGGCTATCAGGCAGGGCTGTTTTCCTTAAACGCCACCCGGGTGCGCGTTTAACGCTTTCATTTAACACACTTCGAGCGCTCAACGCTAACCACACCAGCAGTGCGCTAAGCGCCAGCCAGGCCAGACGATTCAGAACAATGCTCGGGTTAACTGACCAGTCAGTCTGATCACCGGTAAACTGGGCAAAAATCGCCGTAAAACCCAAAGGGTCAGCTACCAGCATCGCCTCGTAAAGCGATGGATGGATAATGCTACTCCCCGCCAAAACAGGCGAGCCAGTCACGGACGCCAACATGACATAAGCTATCCACACCAGGGCGAAAAAGGCATACACCGGCAGCGCACTTCTGACTCGCTGAGCAATCAGTAACGCGGCAGCGCAATACCAAAAACACGCCGGAGCGACTATAAACAAGCCGTTTTTCAGCGCCGTGTGAATAACACCGGCGTCGAATAGCGGATGCTGACTAAGCATTAATAGCTGCAGCACCGAGCCGCATAAACAGATCACCGCCACCAGACTCAAAAAGGCCACAAACCGGTTCAGCCGCCGGGTAAACTGACTCGTTCTGGCCGCACCAACGAGTTCCTGCATAGTGTAGAGCCTGTCACGCTGCAGCAAGGGAGGCGTTAACGCGGCCACCACCACAGGCAGCGCCAGCATGACCACCGTAATATTTAGCATGGTAAGGCGTTTTGCCAACTGTAAATCGGCAACGGTCAGGCCCTGCACCAACAATACCGACAATCCGGGGAGACCCAGTGCACCTAACCACACCAGAGGCTGACGCACATATAAACGCCATTCATTGATGATCAGCATCAGTTCGCCTCCCGCCTGGCCAGTTCAAGAAAGTAGCGGTCCTGCAAGGTTGCCCGGCAGGCTACGGCATCAGCACCAGGCGGTTCATGATGGCACACCCGCCATACTGGCTGGCCGAAGTGATAACGCTCACCCAATAATATGCCTTCTGCGGGTTTTGCTGAGGTTTCCCACACGTTGTTTTGCATTGGCGCAATGAGCGCAGGAATAGCGCCACTGTCGACGATGGCGCCCTGCATCATAATGGCAGCCTGGGGGCACAGGGGCTCAATGTCTTCCACAATATGAGTGGAAAGCAATACCAGCTTGTTCTGGCTCAGGCGGATGAGCACACTGTGTAAACGCTGGCGCTCCTGCGGGTCGAGCCCGGCCGTGGGCTCATCCATGATCAATAACTTTGGGTCGCCCAACAGTGCCTGAGCAATGCCAAAACGTTGTCGCATGCCGCCGGAAAAGGTACTCACGCGCTTACCGGCAAATGCCGTCAGGTTGGTTAGCGTCAGTAATTCCTCTATTTGCTGCTTAGCCTGTTTACGCGGAATGTTTTTCAGGGCCGCGATGTGCTCAAGCATGGCCACACAACTCATGTGTGGGTACACGCCGAAAGACTGGGGTAAATAGCCCAGCTGTTCACGCAAACGCTGCGGTGATTGCTGAATATCCGTATTGTTAAAGCTAATCTGCCCGCTGTCCGGTGCCTGTAAACAGGCCAGAGTGCGCATTAAGCTCGATTTGCCCGCACCATTGGGGCCTAAAAGGCCTACCATGCCAGCCGGCAAGGTTAAGGAAATGTCACTCAGCGCTTTGGTGCCGTCTGGATAGGTTTTAGACACGTCGGTCATGGTAAGCATGTGGTCATCATCCTGAATGTGAAACGAGAATGGCCTTAACCTACCAAGCTGATTAACGGCTAAACAGCAATGGATGACAAAGCATGAGTTTGCGATGACAAACGGCAATAGTGTGATTTTGTTAAGCGCCGGGCCGGGTTGCAGCTTTTGAATTTACCGGGGTGATAAGTGCCAGAGCGTTACGCCGGCTGCAACAGGTTTTACTTTCATCATTAAATTGCGTAGGTTCATCATTCACAACGTGAGCAGGCCGCGCCTTTCAGGCAGGCTTTGGCAGCATTATTTATTCAAGGGTTCAGCAACATGGTGGTTAATTTGCGCAAAATCAGTTTGGTACTGCTACCGATTTTTGCCGCCCTGTTGCTGGAAGCCGCGATTCGCTTTCTTTCTTACCAACAACCCGATGCCACCACTTATCTGGCGGCACACGGCCAACTATTGCTAGAGATGCTGCCGTTTTTTGTGTGCCATTATCTGGCCTCAACACGCTCCGGAAGACCGGCGCTGCTCATCTGGTTAGGCGGGTTTATCGGTTATCCGCTGTTAAGCAATATTCTGGCGCATACCATTCCCGCCTACGGTCAGTGGCGGTTGCTGGAAATACAAGGCGTAGTGTTTGCCATGGTAGCCAGTGTGCTGTGGTTTATTCACCACTTCTACGGGCGGGTTAAGCAGGGCCCCCGAAGCTGGATTGCACACCTGTTATCATTAGACTTCATGGTGGCCCTAAGCTTGTTTTTATGGGCCTTTACCGTGGCAGGCGTTTTTCTGTACACAGACAACCCCATGGTCAATCAGCCATTACAGATGATCATCGACTTTGCCCTGATTACAGAAAAACTACCGCTATTTATGCACTATTTCTGGCAGTTCAGTTTGATGGCACTGGTGCTATTCGGCGTATATTGGTTTAACCGTTATGTGCTGATCCGCCGCTTGCTGGCAGTACATGGTTTAATACCGTTCCTGGCCGGTGGACTCATCTTTATTCTGCTGTTCAGCACACCGATAAGCGCGCTGCTGTTATTGATGCCGCTGAATAATGTGACAGACTTCACCTTACTTCCCTCGGAAAACCATAACCCGTTTGACCCCTTTAACAGTCAGATGACCTTTTGGTTGTTGATGTTCAGCACCCCTATTATTCTGGCGTTTGAGCGCAAATCTCAGGATGCCAGAGTAGCGGATATTGCCCGCCGACAAACCCGCACCGAATTGCAAATGCTGCAACAACAGGTAAACCCTCACTTTCTGTTTAATACCCTGAATAATTTGTATGCGCTGTGTCTGGAGCGTTCACCACAGGCGCCGGACATGGTAGAAAAACTCGCAGGGCTGTTACGCTACACCGTTTATCAGGGCCAGAAAGAACAAGTATCCCTGGTTGATGACGTGCGTTATTTGCAGGACTACCTGGCACTGCAGTCTATGCGCTATACCGATGACTGTCACTTTCAGTGCACCTGGCCAACCCAGGCTGAACGCTGGCAGCTGTCACCGCTGTTACTGATCATTGTGCTGGAAAATGCTTTTAAACATGGCGTCGAAAAAGCCAGCAAGCCCTGCGAACTTAGGTTAGCCCTCTCACTGGATGATAATCGTCTGGTATTTGAATGCGAAAACCCCATAGGCCAGAACGCACAAGCGCCAGTTGATGAAGACAACAGTGGGCTGGGACTGGAAAACCTGCGGCGCCGCTTAAGCCTGCAGTACGCCAATCGCCACGAGCTGATTAGCGAGCAGCGCGGTACTCACTGGTACACCCGTTTGCAAATGGAGCTTACGCCATGCTAAATGCATTGATTGTGGATGATGAGCCCTTAGCCCATAAAGTGATTCTGCATCATCTTGCCCGTCATCGGGACGTAAAGGTGGTAAAGCAATGCTACAACGCCACCGATGCGCTGGCATGGTTAGCTTCTAACCGTGCTGATTTGATCTTCCTCGATATTAATATGCCGCAGCTAAACGGCATGGATATGCTTAAGGTAATGGCTAACCGGCCCCAGGTGATTATCGTCAGCGCCTACGAGGAATTCGCCCTGCAGGGCTTCGAGCTGGATGTGACCGATTACCTGTTGAAGCCGGTGAGTGAAGCCCGCCTTACTTCAGCCTTAGATAAGGTTCACCAGCGAAGCGCTGCTAACAAACCTGCACAAACACCCAAAGAGATTGTGATTAAAATAGACCGCGAACTACGAAAAGTAAACCTGCGAGACATCACCTATCTGGAAGCCTATGGCAACTACGTAAAAGTGTGGCAGGGCGATACTATGCTACTGGCCAACAGCACTTTAAAGAAGCTACTGGCAGAACTGCCTGCACAGGCCTTCAGCCAAATCCACAAATCCTTTGTGGTACGCAACAACGCAGTAATAGGGAAAGACAGTGACTCAGTGTTACTGAATAATCAGGTGCGACTTAGAGTGGGCAAGTCATTCAAAGGCGCACTAAACCGGCTATTACCTCTACCCGGCCAATAAAGGCTTTTCAGGCCAACAGCGACACGCGATAATGCCCACACAATTAACTCGACAGAGCCCCCACCTTGAACCAACAACCCAACAATCCGTTACACGGCCTGACGCTGGAAAAGCTCCTTACCCGCCTGCAGCAACACTATGGTTGGCAGGGTTTGTATCAGCAAATCAGAGTCAATTGCTTTAACAACGATCCGTCGATTAAATCGTCGCTGAAATTTTTGCGTAAAACCCAATGGGCCAGGGATAAGGTAGAGGCGCTTTACCTGAGTACTTTCAGTGACGGTTAGCTGCGAATCGGTGCTTAAAGTAAGCATCAAAGTGAAGCTGCCCGGGTGTAAGCGTCCAGCGGGCGAGTCGAGCGCCTAGACTGGTTATATTCAAATCACACTTTTCAATGCGCATTTGTATACGTATACTAAATTTTGAATTTTATTGGAGTGATAAAATGCAAGATTTATATGACATCAATGCCCCAAAAAAAGCAACAAACTTAAGCTTAAACAGCGATTTATTGCAGAAAGCGCGGAGCTTAAAAGTGAATTTATCAGCGACTTTGGAGCAAGCACTTAAAGACAAGCTCAAGAGTGTTGAAGCTGAGAAATGGAAACAGGAAAATAAGGCTGCGATATCGGCATATAACGAGTTTGTAAGCGAAAATGGTTGTATAGGTGATGAATACAGGCATTTTTGATGGCTCAGTTTGATGTCTACAGAAATCCAAGCAAGAAAACGGGTAAAGCCTATCCCCTGCTTGTTGATGTCCAGAATTCTGTTATCGATGAATTAGCAACACGGCTTACGGTACCATTAATCAAAAGGAGTACCAGAAGCAGCCTGTACATGAAAAAGTTGACGCCGGAGATAGAGTACGAAGGAGAAACTTATTTATTCCTTGCTCAGCAATTAAGCGCTATCCCCGAGGAGGTGTTACGTGATCGCATTGGTTCTCTGGAACCATACAGAGATTTGCTTATAGACGCGATAGACTTCGCCATTACAGGAATATAACGCCGTATTCAGCGGGCTTGCTCTAATTAGCATATACGCCGCACTACTCTGCATTCACTGATTCTGCCCTCCAGCTCTTTACTGGTAACAAACTTACCCGGGCATTTTTCACCGACGAATCCATCAGGGACCATGTGAAGCATTGCATATGGTGTGACAGGAAACTCACCTCGAAACACCTTTGAAAAGCCTTAATTCGCCACTGGCGTACCATCGTCATTAAACTTTGCGATGTCAGCGCCTGATGATTCCCATTCTTCGCGTTCCTCGTCTGAGGCTTTGGGTGAGAACCAACCAAGGTAGGCATAAAATATCCCGATCAAAGGCGCGGTCCAGCAGGCAAAAGCCAGAGGGATGTACAGTAAGTTTTCTAAACTATCTCCCGCAATGCCAAGGCCGAGTGCCGAGATAACAAACGCGCCGCCGGCATTCCACGGGATCAGAGGCGACATTAATGTGCCCCCTTCTTCAACGCCTCGCGATAGGTTTAACGTTGAATACCCCATGCCGCGGTAGACAGGCGAAAACATCCTTCCGGGTAACGCGACCGACAAGTAAGGGTCGCCAGCCACCACAAAATACCCGACTCCAAGGTAAATCAGAAAGGCAATGACCATGGCGGGAATAGTCGTAGCCATCATATTTTGAATATGAGAGAACACATCGGTGCCGGTAACGGCGGGAGCCAGATTAGTGGTATCAGAAAGTGGCGAGACCTTATCGCCGAAAAATGCACCCGAGACTACCGCCCCGGCAGTCCAGTATACGGGGATATTAAATCCATCGCCAATGCCCATCAGTGCCAGGCCTACGGTTCCCACACTACCCCAACTGGTGCCAAGGGATACGGCTACCACGGCACATATCACCATGCCTGCGGCAAGAAAAATCTCCGGGGACAATGTTTTTAAACCGTAATAGATGATGGTTGGCACGGTACCGCTGGCAATCCATATGCCGATGATCATGCCCACCACAATCAGTACGCTTACCGAAGGCAAGGCCACATGAATCACTTTAAAAATACCGGCTCGAATCTCTTCCCAGCTAAGCCCTAAGTGAATGCCCACAAAGCTGGCCATCGCCACCCCAATAGCCAGGGGAATATGTGGCTCAAATACACCGAAGTAGAATATCTGTGTGCCCAGAATAATCAGCGTCAACACCACAGGCGTGAGTGCGAGCAATAGCGTTGGCGTAACAGGCTGCTTCTCTTCCATACTGCCTCCATTCATTTTGAAGCGGGTGAGCTTAGTGAGCCTCCGGGGACCATTTAAGCTGGGAGCACTGGTTTTTTATGCTCAAGTATCCAGGTAGCTACGCGGCGTCGCGCTGTATAGATCGGAAATATGGAAACAAGTACAGTCATAGCGCTTGTTTATGCTATTACGTCCAGGCCTTTCTTTTCTGCAATAATTAACATTTTTAAAGCTGGGCCTCTGGGAGCGCTATCACCCTGTTCCCATTTTTTTACCAGTTTATCACTGACATTTAAATACTGAGCAAACACAGGCTGGGACAGATTATATTTTAACCTTAGGTTCCTGACTCGTTCTGGAGAAAATTCGTGAACACTTGTTAAACACATTGCATCGAATTTACGCATCGTTGTTTTATCAATTACCCCGGACTTTCTTAACCCTTTGGCAGTATTATGAACTGATTTTAAAATGTTACTCATCATCTTCACTCACGATTAGTAATTCGCCATCTGCTACAAGTTGATTAATTTGATCACGGGTTAAACCAAGCAACTCCTTTGCTAACTCCTTGAGGGCTAATTTTTCCCTGACGTTGATATTGGCCTTCGATTTTTTCGCGAAAACATAGAGAAAGAAGTACTTTTCTCCAATATTCGCCCCTATGATAGTTCTGTAACCTGAACTTTTGCCTTTACCCTGGGAGGCAATGCGTTTTTTATAAACATTGCCACCAAGATCTGCATCAAATAGTCCGTCAGCCATCTCTTTACAAGCATCGATAAGATCATTATCACTTAAGTATTCCTTTTTACTTAGCGACGCAAACTCTCTCGTCTTGTATATCAAAGTATACTCCAACAGGGTACATTTACAAATTTTGCAAGATTCACCAAGTCACTAAAAATCTAATCTCCCGATAAGAAGGAATAGTTAGATGATATTGTCCGCGCAATTTGATGATAGAGACTTTACCTGAAGACAGATGATCGGTGCCGTCATCAGCTGTACTTGCAATTCAAGCGTGACAGAAACGCTAACTCGCTTCTACTACACTGAGATTCAGTTTTGCGAATGAAGATGAAGAAAGCAGTGGCACAAGTTCAGGTAAAATCGTTTACAAACAGCGATGACCTTTAACCTCAAACCCGTTCAGCCACCAAAAAAGCCGTCATACGACGGCTTTTAATGTTAGTTATCAGGCTATTACGCAGCTTCGGGTGCCAGTGGCGTTCGCGGTTCAGGATAAGTACTGAAATCCTGGATCACCATAGGTTCCCAGCTGCTTTCAGGCAATGCCGGTACCGGGGCTTTCATATTGTCTGCTTCACTGTGTTCAATGTTAGCCATACCAATACGAACTCGTTTTAAAGCACGGCATTCGTTGATTTCGTCCTGGATCACGAAGATACCACCACGCATGGCTGCCCGGCCAAGGCCTAGGCTGGAGGTGATCCGAATCAGCGGCGCTGCCAGAATGAGTCCGATTAATACCGGTAACAGCCAGATAAACAGAGCCGGTGTGTAGACGAACGTGGCCGCGCCCCAGGCTAAAGCGACGATGGTTGCTACTTTTGAGCGTTTAAGTGAATCCATCCATCGTACCATGCTGCCTTCACGGGCCTGGGCTTCCCATTTCACCGAAATTCCGGCAAATACGCTTATCACAAAGTAGCTGTGGTAAAACATCATCAGCGGGGCAATAAGAATGGCCATAGCCAGCTCCATCACGCCGCCTTTAATTAAGCGCCATGCACCACCAAACTCTTTGCGACGCTGGATCAACGCCAGGATCAGGCCCAGCACTTTAGGCATAAATAACAGCGCTGCTGTTCCCCACATGGTGGCTACCATTAACCCCTGACGGGCAATTTGCCAGTCCGGGAATAACTGGTATTCAGCAGTAAAGAATTCCACCGGTGTTAAGGCACGGTAGAGTGCATCGGCGGTGCCGAATGCCAGCACCAGCAGCAGTAACAATGACGAAATATAGGCGAAAGCACCAAACACAAAATGCAAACGGTTGGTCGCCTTTAAGCCCTTAACACCGAGTAAACCTAAATGCTGAATATTACCCTGCACCCAACGGCGGTCGCGGGTAGCGTACTCAATCATGTTTGAGGGTACTTCCTCATAACTGCCGGTAGTGTCCGTTAACAGGAAACACTGCCAGCCTGCACGGCGTAATAAAGCCGCTTCCACAAAGTCATGACTTAAAATGTCGCCACCAAAGGGCTCTTTACCTTCCAGTGTTGGTAGTCCGCAATGCTGCATAAAGGGTTCCACGCGGATAATCGCATTGTGGCCCCAGTAGTTTGCACTGTCGGTTTGCCAGAATGACAATCCGGTAGCCAGCATCGGGCTGTACAGATGTGCAGCAAACTGCACAAAACGCGCAAAGAAAGTATGCTGACGCACCGGCATAGGAATGGTCTGGATGAGCGCCGTATTCGGGTTTTGCTCAATGCGGTAAGCCAGATCGTTCATACGCTCGCCCGACATAATACTGTCGGCATCCAGCACAATCATGGCTTCGTAACGGTTACCCCAGCGCTGACAGAAGTCGGCCAGATTACCCACTTTACGGCCGGTGTTTTTCTCGCGACGGCGATAGAATACCTGGCTACTTTTATCGCCTAAACGAGCGGTTAGCGCTTCCCAGGCTGCCAGCTCGGCCTCAGCCATTTCCGGCTTGGTGGTGTCACTGAGCATGTAGAAGTCGTATTGCTTGCCGTTTTCGGTATCCAGCAACTCGCGTACGCAGCCTTCAAAGCCCACCATAATACGGCGGGTATCTTCGTTATACACCGGCATTACCACCGCGTGGCGCTTGGTGAGCGGTGCATCGGTGCGCGGCGCGGGTTGTGCTTTACGCATACTGAGCGGATCGATATTAAACAGCTTTAATACAAAGCCGATCACCGCTGTCCAAAACGACATCGCCAGCCATAAAAACAGCATCATACTCAATGCCAGCTGGGCGATTTCCATTTCGGTTAACACGTTAGGTTTAAAAATTTCGTACAGGCTCCACCCGGCTAATGCAGCGGTGGGAATGGCCAGAATCGCCATTATGGATAATCGTACGCCTGAACCCCACGCCCGCAATACAGGCGTTGCCATTGGAGTACTGCCTTCAGAGTCCGAGTGAGTATTATTGTGCATGATAGACATAGTTCCATACCTCACTGACACGTTGGTTTTCTTGATGAATGTAAAGACGCATATCCGCTGGCTGACCGGCCTGCGGGGTTAGCAGAAAAGTTGCGCGCAATAATTTACCGCTGTTAACCGGGAACACGCGCGCTTGCTGAATCTGTCCCTGGTTAGTGGTAGCTGTGAGGTTGAGCATTTCAGGCGCAACGCTCATGCCCGCAGGTACCTTAAAATCGATGGAAAAACGGCGGGTTTGCGACTCCTGAGGCTCTTCGCCCGGTAAAACCGTAGCGCCCTGGCGAGTGCGCACAACCGTAGCCAAATCGCTTTTGCGGGCACCGGTTACCGTTTCGAGCTGGTAAGCAAAGTAACGGCTTTCACCGGCCACAAACGGCGCTTCGGGTACCCAGTAAGCCACAATGTTGTCGTGGGTTTCAGAATTAGTGGGGATTTCCACCACTTCCAGACGGCCTTTTTCAAAACCCGCCTGCGGGGTTACCCATAACCCCGGGCGCTGATGATAGTTAGCTTCGCCATCAAGGTAGCTGGCGAAGTCGGTATCGCGTTGCATTACACCAAACCCTTTTGGCGCAGAGTCACTCATTGATGTGATTTGCAGTTTTGCCGGGTTAGTCAGTACGCGCCAGATTTGTTCACCGCTCTCGGTGATCATGTTTACGCCATCGCTGTCGTGCACCTCAGGACGATAATCGTCGGGCACTACGGCTGTATTTTCACCGTACAAAAACATACTGGTGAAAGGCGCTACGCCAAGTTTGGCAACGTCTTCACGGGCAAATAACCAGCTTTGTACTTTTACGTTGGTCTCATCCCCCGGGGTAATAATAAATTTATAGGCACCGCTTACCGAAGGGCTCTCCAGGCGGGCATAAATCATCATGGGCTCACCCTGACCCGGTTCAATTAACCAGAACTTGGTGAAATGCGGAAACTCTTCTCCTTCCGGCAGGCCGGTATCGATAGCCAGACCACGCGCGGAAATGCCATATACGTGTTCTTTACCAATCAGGCGGAAGTAAGAAGCGCCCAGGAATACGGCAAATTCGTCTTTGTATTGTTGATTTTTAATCGGGAAGTGAACGCGAAAACCGGCATAACCGTTATCGTCAGCGGTTTCCTTTGCCAGTGGTGCGGCATCGCCGTCATAGCGGAACGCTTCACGCTCGAAGGGTAAACGCCTGGGTTGGTTATCTGCGCCAATGGTATACACGGTTACCGGCTGCTGATACAAAAAGCCGGGATGGAAAAACTGTACTTCGTAGGGGTTCTCACCGCGCCATAAGCTCTTGTCGGCTTTAAAACGGATTGCACGGTAAGTCTGGTAATTCATTTCTTTAAGCGCGTCAGACAGTTCATGATCGTCTGTTTCGTAGGCCTGGGTGGCCGACTGACGGGCTTCTTCAATTATGCTATTTAAAATAGGCGCGGATTCGGGTGGCAGATTTTGCGCCGACACTTCTTCGGCCTGAGTCACAGCCGCGCCGCACAGCATAAGAATGACACATGCGAATGCACGTACTGAATAAACGAGTGTGCGGTCACTGAAAACCGGACCGCCTGCTGATAAAGCAGCCAGATAAGAAGGTAATAACCTTTTGGTTGGTGGCATTGCTATCTCCATTTGATTCAAAGCAGCCAGAAAAACTACAGTGACTAGAGCAAATGCCGATCCAACCTTGTTGCTTTGCACGCAAATTAAAATAAAATCGCTATATATTATACAGTTAGACGATAAATTTATTTATGAAGAGTTTATTCGACTAAAAAACATACCGTGAAAATTATACTTTAGGCTAAGTAGGTGTTGGTATTTAGCAACACATTTCACAGAAAGCCTGTTTAAAAATCAACCTAAACACCACTCCAACCTCTTCGGAAAAGCTATCTGAAAAGTGCATAAACAGCTGTTTATTAAGCGTTAATTCACTTTTATTTAACTTTTTTTACACCCTGGCCCAATGCTTGCAACAGCCCTGGCAGCAAAACGCTTTTTGTTTTTTCTTAAGGAGTACCACTATGAAAGCATCTTCAATTATCGCCCTCACCGCGTTGTCAGCCTCCATGTTTTCTGTATCAGTCAATGCGGATACGCCCGACTGGCGCTATGTAGAAGGCGGTTACCTGAGCTATGACGGCGATGGTGGTTTCGATCCGGACGGTTTACAGGTGAATGGGAAGTATTTACTCGATCCCAACTTTTATGTGAACGGCGAATTTGGCTGGGCAGAGACCGGTAATATCGATTTTACCACCCTGACACTCGGTGGTGGTTATCGCTTAGCTTTAAACAGCACGACCGATGCCTATGTTGGCGCGAATTTCGAACGCATTGATGCGGATTTTTACGATGACAATGGTTACAGCCTGAATGCCGGTGTGCGCAGCATGTTAACGCCCGAGCTGGAAGTGAATGGTGAGCTGGGTTATCTGGATCTGGACGACGGTGACATTACCCTTAAAGCCGGTGCCTATTACTACTTCAATCCGCAATTTGCTGTGGGTGCCAATTATGAATTTATGGACGACGCGGACGTATTTCAGCTTTCCGCTCGTTATGTGTTTTAGTTAGCAGTTTACGCTCCGCATACAAGGACGAGGCGGGGCTTTTTATTCCTCAGAAGTAAAATGCCGGATGTGGGTCCGGCATTTTTTTGTTTAGCCAGGTGTTGCCTTCCACCTACTGGTAGGCTTCTAGTGCTTTTACCTCTTTTAACTGTGGGGTAACCGTTGCCGTATCCCCCACAATAGTCAGATGCATACTGGCACTGTCCAGATATTTCCTCGCGATATTACTCACTTCCTCCGGTGTGACACTGTGCACATTCTTTACATAGTCGGTAAGGTAGGACTCATCCAAGCCATGCAGCTCCAAAAACGTCAATTGCGAAATGATTGCGCTTCGTGAAGAATTGCGCAACACGAAGATTCCAGCCATGTAGTTCTGCACCCCTTTCAGTTCTTCAGCCGGTGGCGCTTCATTCGCTAACAAATCGATCTCTTTAAAGATTTCCATCAGTGATGCACCAGTGGCTTCAGCGGTCACATCGGCGCCTTCATACCACACTGCACTACCAACTCTGTCTACTACCGCGGAACGCGGCGAATAGGTGTAGCCTTTATCTTCACGGATATTGGAAGTAATGCGGCTGGAGAATGCACCACCCAGCAGGGTGTTCATCACACTAAGCTTAGTGTAATCCGGATGGGTGGCATCCACAGTGGATAACCCTAAACGCAATGTCGACTGAGGCGCACCTTCGCGCTCTATCAGTTCAAGGGTCGGGCCGGGTTTGGTGAGCACCGTTTTCACAGCACGTTCCTCGCCCGCCTGCCAGTCGGCAAACGCCGCTGTTACAGCCTTACTTACTGCTGCCTGGTCAAAAACGCCCGACACATACAAATGGCTGCGATTCGGTACGAAGTTAGTCGAAATAAAAGTCTTTGCATCCGCCACGGTCAAGGCCCCCAGGCTTTCCGCTGTAGGGTACAGGCGGCCATATGGATGATTACCGTAAATCGACTGGAAAAATGCCTCACTGGCAATTGCCGACGGGTTGGATTGCTGCACCGCCAGATCGCGCAGGCTATCGGTTTTAATGCGCTCAAATTCAGCTTCATCAAATGTGGCGTTCATCACCATATCTGCCAGTACGCCCACCGCGTCCGGGGTAAACTCACCAAGTACATCCATGCCAATAAAGCTGGAGTCCATGCCCACGCTGGTATTAATTTCACCGCCCATGCTGGCAACCGCTTCAGCCAGGGCTTTGGCAGACTGACTTTTGGTGCCCTGACGCAACATATCGAAGCTCAGATCGGCTAGCCAAACCTTTTCACCGTCATCGATATTGCCGGTGTTGGTCACCAGCCTTACCGTGGCTTTAGGGGTGCTGCCGTAAGGGATAAAGGTCACCTTCAGGCCATTGTCCAATGTCATTTCCTGTGTCGCAGGCACAGTGAAATCGCCCGGCGTACCGCCCGCCGGTGGCATTTCCTTAGCATTCACCGACAATGTCAGCACCGTGATCAGCGAGGAAGCCAGTAGTGTTTTGACTAATTTCATGGTTATTCTCCCTGTGCCTGTGATTCGTCGGCCGGCGCTTCACCGGGCGTTACGGTAAGAATGGTGCGATTGGTTGGGCGCAGGTAATCTTTTACTGTTTGCATAATAAGCTCAGGCGTTACCTGCTTAAAATTGGCTTCCAGTTCATTAATTTTTTGCGGTTTATCATCAAACAACGCAAAACTGGCCAGTAGATCGGCGCGTCCGAAACCGTAGAAACCGTCGATGGAATCAAACAGACTGGAACGGATCTTCACGATCGCTCGGGACATCTCTTCATCGCTGAGTGGTTTTTCAGACAGTTGATTAACGACAGAATCAATGGCAGAAGTAATGGTTTCCTGGCTTACGGTATCGTCGTGAGTAAACGAGCTCATCCACAGCATAGGGCCGTTGTAGTTAAACATATTGCCAAGCAGGTAGTTAATCCCGCCACCCACACTGCCGGTAATTTGTTTATTTTTTACCAGCTCCTGATACAACAGGCTGTCTTCACCCTGCACCAGGATCTGGTCGATGATACCCATGGCGAAGTACTCAGGCGTATCCCGGGATGGCATTTTATAGGCGAAGGCGTAGGCCGGTTTAGGCGCCAGCTTATCGTACTTATTAAAGACCTTTTCTTTTTCCTGGCGTAGCTCAGATAAATCCGGTTGAGGCGCAATCTCAGCGGCCGGAATATCACCAAAATATTTCTCAATCATGGCTTTTGCTTCGGCTACATCAATATCGCCTACCACAGCGAGTGCGGCATTATTTGGCGCATAGTACATGTCGAAAAACCCCGCCACATCTTCCAGATTGGCCGCATCGAGGTCGGCCAGATCGCCGTAAAAGTTGTGCGCGTTGTACCAGTTATTAAAGGCGTACTGGGGCATATCAAGCCACGGGAAACCGCCATAAGGCTGGTTAAGCACATTTACCTTTACTTCGTTTTTCACCACGCCCTGCTGGTTAGTCAGGTTTTCCTGAGTGATGGCCAGCCCTTTCATTCGATCGGCCTCTGCCCATAAAAAGGTTTCCAGTTTGTGTGCCGGGACAATCTCAAAATAATTGGTAAAGTCAAAACGGGTCGAGCCATTCAGCACGCCGCCGTTGTCATTTACCAATTTAATAAATTCCATCTTGCCAAGATTTTCCGAGCCCTGAAACATCATATGTTCAAACAAATGCGCAAAGCCGGTACGGTCTTTTGGCTCATTCCGAAAGCCGATGTTATAGTACACCGCAACAGTAACCGTTGGCGCGGTCTCGTCTTTGGATAACACCACTTTAAGGCCATTGTCGAGCTTGAAGTATTCTACCGGGACATTGTAATCGACGTTCATATCCACGCCGCTGGCGGCATCAGCGATGGTTTTGGCATCCGACATGGTTGCCGCACTATCAGACTGTGCATCGGTCTGTGCAGGTTGACCGCAGCCGACCAGCCAGACAGACATCACGCCCGCTGCAATAACAGAGAGTGTTCTCATAATGTTCTCTTGTGTCGTTAGAGTAAGGATCATTAGATAAACCCGGCGCCGGTAAACAGCGCAGAGTTTGAGTTATGTTGGTCCCAGCATGCGCGCTGTTGAAAGATTGGTCAACACCCTGACATATTTTGAAAAGATTTTAGACCTTTACAACCCGATTACGCTGGTAACTTATTCTTGCGTATCAGGCTGGTAGCTGTCGGCCGGGCGGATATCCACAGTCTCATGCAGTTCGGAATACACTAAAATGGCTTCACCACTTTTAAGTTTGGTAATTACCTGCTCAACTTTATCGGCAAAGGCCGCCTCAATTTCGCCGTAATCGGTGCCCTCACGCAACACGAATTCCCGGGCAATATTGTTAAGGGTATCCGGCGCTAGTTCGTCGATAGGAATAATCATGCAGACTCCTTAGGTTGTGGGTAAATAGTCGCAGAAATAACGCAACACGCGCTGGTGCATCCACACTTCTGGCGCGGTTGGTGTACCCTGCATAAAACCAACATGGCCGCCGGTTTCACTCAGTTCTACGGTCACGCTGTGCGCCAGTTCCTGCTCCGGCGGGATGACCAGATGATTCATAAACGGGTCGTCCAGTGCATGCAAAATCAGCGTCGGGCAATGGATCGCTTTTAAAAAGTAATAAGCGCTGCACTTCTCGTAGTAGTCTTTGGCGTCTGCGTACCCATGTAGCGGGGCGGTGACCAGATTATCAAACTGCCAGAAGGTTTGGATGCCTTCTACATCGGCTTCGCTGATTTGCAAGATGTCGCGATAATCTATGTGCTGCATTTTCTTTAGCAGGTTTTTCTTCATACTGCCAAGCAGGTACTTCTGATACACCTTGGAAAAGCCCTGATTTACGCTGGTAGCACACTCATCGAGTTTTAACGGTGCCGACACCGCTACTGCCGCCTTTAACCCCAGGCTGTCTGGGTGTTCACCCAGTAGCTTAAGCAGCATATTGCCGCCCAGGGAAAAGCCAATAGCGGCTTTGGGGGTATCAGGGTAACGCTGCTGCAAAAGATTAATTATAAAAGCCGGATCGCCGGTTTCACCAGAGTGATAAGCCCTAGGGGTTAAATTGGCTTCGCCACTACAACCACGAAAGTGCATCATCACCACCTGCCAGCCGCCCTGACTCAGCGTGGCCATCATATCGTTGGCATAATGGGAGTGCATGGAGCCTTCCAGGCCGTGAAACATTACCACCAGTCCGGTCAGCGTTTGCGGTGCCGGCCCCCAGGCCAAATCGAGAAAATCACCGTCGTCGAGCTTAATCCGCTCCATAGTGTATTTGAGCGGCAAACGGCGCTGAATAAAGCGCGGGTAGATGGTTTGAATATGCCGGTTACGCGCCCAGCGCGGCGCAATAAAACTGCTTTTAACAATGCTTCCGTGTGATTGATTGGTCCGTATGGTCATGCCTGTAATACTGTTGTGATTAAAGTGCGAACAGCCCGGTTGTGCGGCAACCCAAGCATCTCAATAATGCAAATCAAGGGGTCAGAGTCGTTGAATGCCCTATTCAACGACTCTGACCCCTTGATTTTTAGGTAGGTGGTTACCAGCTCTGCTTGCTGTGCTGCTTCGAGTTCTAACTCCTGCTGCTTAAGGGCTTCGTAGTGGCTACTGCCTTTGGCCGCACGCCGGCTTTTTCGGTGTGCCTGTATCGCTGGGTCGGTTCTAGCTATCGCCTCATCGAGCGCGTTACATAATGCCTGGCTGACCGGTTGGTTTACCGCAAAACACCAATGATAAAACAGCAGCAGATTGACGTTTACCTGGTAGGTATCCTGTAATGCCAGGCAGGCATCCGCCACACCGGGCTTTGCATAGTGCTGCAGGCTATGTTGCCAGAACAGTTCAGATGTTAGCTCGGGCGCTGATGTCATAGGCGTCTTTAGCCGCTTCCAGTTGTTCCTGCGCATCCAGCCACTGCATCTCCTCATCCTCTATTTGAGATTTTAGAGTTGCCTGCTGATCTAAGAATTTCATTAACTCAGGCTTGTTATCGGCCTCGTAGAGTTCACTGCGACCCAGCTCCTCCTCCACTTTGGCCAGCGAGGCGTTGAGCTTTTCCATTGCCTTTTCAGACTGTTGAATTTGCTTACGCAGGTGCGCGGTAGACTGACGAAACTCCGCCTCGCGGCGTTTTTCGGCTTTACGATCCACCTTGGGTTTGTCTTCCACCGGTTCAGCATTTGCCGCTTTATCGACATTTTGCTGCGCGAGGATCCAGTCGCGATAATCATCCAGGTCGCCACTGAATGGCGCCACTTCGCCACTGTCGACCAGATAAAACTCTTCGCACACCGCGGTTAATAAGAAACGGTCGTGCGATACCAGCACCATAGCACCTTCAAAGCCCTGCAAAGCCATGTTCAGGGCATGACGCATTTCTAAATCGAGGTGGTTAGTTGGTTCATCGAGCAGCAACAGATTCGGCTTCTGATACACAATAAGCGCCAGCACTAAACGGGCTTTTTCACCGCCAGACATGGGCGCAACCGGGCCGGTGGCTTCATCGCCGTGAAAGCCAAAGCCGCCAAGGAAGTCGCGGTGTTGCTGTTCTGTGGCTTTGCTATCTAAACGCTGTAAATGCAGTAAGGCCGAGGCCTGAGGATCCAGGTACTCCAGCTGATGCTGGGCAAAATACCCCACGTTTAACCCTTTCGCCGTGGTAAATACACCGGTTTTCGGCTCGTGTACTCCGGCGAGGAGTTTAATTAGCGTAGATTTACCCTGGCCGTTACGGCCCAGCAAACCAATTCGGCTGCCCGGCACCAGATTGAGCTTTACCTGCTCTAGCACAATGTGTTCACCATAACCCAGCATGACCTTTTCCATTTGAATAAGCGGGTTAGGCAGTGCGGTGGGGGCTTTAAATTCAAAACTAAACTGGCTGGCGTGATGGGCCGGCAGCAGCGTTTCCATCCGCTCTAATTGCTTAATGCGGCTCTGTGCCTGCTTGGCTTTACTGGCCTTGGCTTTAAAGCGGGTAATGAACGACTCTAGATGAGCGATTTTGTCCTGCTGCTTACGATATTCAATGTCCTGTAAGCGCAGTCGTTCTGCACGCTGGGTTTCGTAGCTTGAGTAGTTACCGGTGTAGGCAATCAATTGTTGCTGTTCAACGCTGATGATCTGCGCCACGGTGTTATCGATAAACGCCTTATCGTGGGAAATCAGCAGCAGTGTGCCCTGATAACGCTGTAACCAGCGCTCAAGCCAGATCACGGCATCTAAATCGAGGTGGTTGGAGGGTTCATCGAGCAACAGTAAGTCTGAAGGGCACAGCAGCGCCTGGGCCAGATTCAAACGCATCCGCCAGCCCCCCGAGAAATCGGTAACCGGCGCGGTAAGCTGACTTTGAGCAAACCCCAAACCGGCAAGAATGGTGGCGGCTCTGGCTTCCACATCATAGGCGCCTGCCTGAGCGAGTAAATCATGATACTTACCCATCTCTTCGCCGTTGCTCGCCGCTTCAGCCTCGCTGAGTTTTTGCTGCAGGCCGCGTAAATAATTGTCGCCGTCGATAACATAATCAATGGCACTGCGTTCTACCGCCGGCGTTTCCTGCGCCACGCTCACAATGCGCCAGTCGGCAGGCACTGCGCAGTCACCGGCATCCACGCTAAGCTCACCACGTAATAAAGCAAACAGGCTCGACTTGCCACAGCCGTTGCTGCCAATCAGGGCAACCTTATGGCCGGGAAAAACCTGTGCCGATGCGCCATCCAGCAGTACTTTACTGCCGCGCAACAAGGTGACGTCGGATAACTGGATCATAAAACTGCGAATACCTGTGATAACATAGTCTGGCTGCGTAGTTTACCAGAAGCGCTGCAAGCGATCTGCATTTGCG
This sequence comes from Alteromonadaceae bacterium, assembly GCA_002691625.1. Classification (GTDB taxonomy): domain Bacteria; phylum Pseudomonadota; class Gammaproteobacteria; order Enterobacterales; family Alteromonadaceae; genus Alteromonas. The sequence continues at coordinate 77,445 of NZIK01000076.1, read as the reverse complement.
CGCAGTGCGTAATAACCTTAATTATTCACAACGGTTTACCCCATGAGTCAACGCCAACGAAAACGCTTTATTGCCGGTGCCACTTGCCCCAAATGCAAAGCCACCGACACCATTATGTTATTTTTCGAAAACAACATCGAAAAGCTCACCTGTGTAGAGTGCGGCTATGCCGAATCGCAACCTCAGGAAGAAGTTAAAACCGCCAGCAAAAACGCCAACGTAATTGGCGTGTTTAAACCTGAATAATCACCAAACCGTTTATTTTGCTACCCGACTTACCCGAATTTAATCTCGCCCAGGCGTTTGGCATGCTGAGCTTTGTGCTCGGTATTTTGTGTTTCTACCAGAAAGACGATCAGCATCTGCGCATTATGATGGTAGTGATGAACTTAAATCACGCGCTGCATTTTGCGTTGCTGGGCGCCACTACCGCCTGTTTAAGCGCGTTGTTATCGGTGGTTAGAACCGGCTTATCGATTAAAACCCGCTCGCACATCGTGGCTTACCTGTTTATTGCGATTACGCTGGCACTGGGAATGTATCTGGCCGATGTATGGTACGACCTATTTCCCATTCTGGGCACCTGCATAGGCACTTACGCGCTGTACTGTTTGTCGGGCATTAAAATGCGCCTGGCGTTTTTATGCGGTGCTATTTGCTGGCTTACCAACAACATTATTGTTGGCTCCATTGGCTGTAAATTGCTGGAGATGACGCTGCTAATGGTAAATAGCTATACAATCTGGCGGTTGTATGTGCTTAGAAAACTTGGACAACATGGCAACGACGTATCCTGAACGTTAGGCCTGAACTACCTATTAAGTGCTTTACCATCTGGCTATTTTAGGATTACACTCCTTTTCTCGATTATGAATTCACCATCAGGGACGGTGGCATGTTGTCATTCTTATTAGATGATGCCAATTTCTGGTTTAGCTGTGCGCTGGGCATTGTTATAGCGCTTTTCATTCTGGAAATGGCAGGGATGTTTTTTGGGGTTAGTCTGTTAGGGCTAGTCGACGATCAGGCGGCACTGGATGCCGACGCTGATACTTCTTCAGGTTTTACCGAGTTTGGTAGTTGGCTGGCGCTCGACAGGGTGCCCCTGCTGGTTTGGCTGGTATTACTGCTTACCACTTTCGGCTCTGCCGGTCTGACGTTTAATTTTCTTTCTCTCACGCTGCTGGACACCTATTTTGCCCGTTGGCTGATAACGCTGCTGGCTGTGGTAGCCGGCTTGTTTTTCACGGCCCGGTTCGGCACCTTTATTGCCCGCCTGCTTCCCAAACAAGAGTCATCGGCCACCACAGCCGATGAACTGGTCGGCACGGTAGGCCACATCACCGTTGGTGTTGCCCGCCAGAACAGTCCTGCAGAAGGCAAATTTGTTGATGCTCATGGTCAGCCTCACTACCTGTTGGTAGAGCCTATCGAGCCTGATGAACAATTCAGTCAGGGCGAAAAAATATTATTAATACAAAAGCGGGATTACCGCTGGTTAGCAAGTCGCTATTCCGACCTTTAACCCTTTGCGATGGAAGTAGTCACTATGGAAAATTCAAATTTAGGTAATGCGCCTTTTATATTGATTGTCGCTGGCGTTTCAGTTATTGCGCTGCTGGTTATTGGCTTTACTTTGGCCCGATTATACACCCGAGCCACCAAAGAAACTGCGTTCGTTCGTACCGGCCTTGGCGGCGAAAAAGTCATTAAAGACGGTGGGGCCGTAGTTTTACCGGTGGTGCATGAAATTATCCCGGTTAATATGAACACCCTGCGCATTGAGGTAGAAAAAACCTCCAAGGATGCGCTGATCACCAAAGACCGCATGCGGGTAGATGTGAAAGCCGACTTCTATCTGCGCGTAGCGCCTAATGCAGCCGGCATTTCCATGGCGGCGCAAACCCTGGGCACACGAACAACTCGTGCTGAAGAAGTGAAAAAGCTCATGGAATCCAAGTTCGTCGACGTACTGCGTGCGGTGGCGGCCGAGATGACCATGACCGAAATGCATGAACAACGCGCTGACTTTGTACAAAAAGTGCAGCAAAGTGTGGCTAACGATCTGGAAAAGAACGGCCTTGAGCTGGAATCGGTGAGCTTAACCGGCTTCGACCAGACCGACCTGCAGTTCTTTAACGAAAACAACGCGTTCGATGCCGAAGGTCGCGCCCGCTTAGCCAAAATCATCGAAGAGAAACGCAAAGAAACTAACGATATTCAACAGGAAAACCGCATTCAGATTGAGCAGCGCAACCTGGAAGCTGAAAAACTGTCGTTAAACATTAAGCGTGACGAAGAAGAAGCCCGCATTCAGCAAGAACAGTCTCTGGCCTTCAAACGGCAGGAACAAAAAGCCGAAATCGCCAAACAGCGCGAACAAAAAGAGCAGGAAGAGCGTCAGGCCGAGATTGCCAAAGAAAAAGCCATTTCCGAATCGGAAATCGAAAAAGCGCAAACCATTGAAGCGCGCGAAATTGAAAAGCGCAAAGCGATTGATGAAGCGCGTATTCTGCAACTCCAGCAAATTGAAGTGGCCGAGCAAAATAAACAAATTGCCATAGCCAATAAGTCGGAAGAAGAATCCGCCGCCCGCGCTAAAGCCGCTGAAGCCGAAAAACTCAAGGTTGAAAAAGAAGAAGCCGTTATTACTATCCGCCAGGTGGCCGAAGCAAATCGTCGCATGGAAATCGAAGTGATTGACGCCCGTAAAGAAGCAGAGCGTGAAGCGGTGAATATTACCGTTGAAGCCGAAGCCAAACGTGAAGCGGCGATCAATACGTCAGAAGCCATTCTTACCGAAGCCCGGGCCAGCGCAGATGCCAAGAAACTGCAGGCCGAAGCCGACGAGAAAGTGTTCGCCGTGGAAGCAGCTGGTAAGAAAGCCATGTACGAAGCCGAAAATACCCTGAAAGATGAGCAAATTGATCTGCAACGTTCACTGGCCATCCTTAAGATCCTGCCAGACATTATTGCCAATGCGGTTAAACCACTGGAAAACATCGACGGCATTAAGATTTTACAAGGCTATGGCAACAGTCTCGGTAATGCTGGCGGTAAAGGCGACAGCGGCGGCGCAGGCCTGGCTGATCAGGTTACCAGCGCGGCACTTAACTACCGCGCCAATGCCCCGTTAGTCGACTCATTACTGCGTGAAGTGGGTTTAGTGGATGCGGAAGATGGCACACTGGAAGACCTTATCCAGGGCAGTGCTGTGATTGACGGTGACCTGGTGACGACCAAAGCGAAGAAGCCTCAATCCGGTTCCGCTAAATCCGCTCCAGGTGAAACGCCGGCAAAAGATGACAAGCCAAACAGTTAATCTTTTTTACTTGCCTTGCTACCGCGCCCCAGACGCCGGTAGCAGCTTGCCTGGGCTGAACCCATGAAGCTACAGGGCAAGCTGCTTAATTGGGACGATAACCGGGGCTACGGCTTTGTTGAGCCCAAAGGCGGCGGCCAGCGCGCCTTTGTGCATATTAAGGCGTTTAGCTTTTATTCCCGCCGCCCTCAGAGCGGCGATATAATCCAGTACCAAACCAGTCAGGACCGCAAAGGTAAACTTCGGGCAATTGAAATTAACCTGGTTAACGACCATCCAACGGGCAATAAGCCCCGCCCGAAGAAAGCATCGAAACCACCATCCCGACCATCTAAAAGGCGGGTTCCGCTGGTGCTACCCTTTTTAGCCTTGCTTGGTGGCCTTACCTGGTTTCAACGCATTCCCATTGAAGTGCTTTACGTTTATGGCGTTGCCAGCCTGATTGCGTTTGTCATGTATGCCCTGGACAAATCCGCTGCGCGCGCTAACCGCTGGCGCACGCCGGAAAGCCATTTACACCTGATAGCACTGGTTGGCGGCTGGCCCGGTGCCTATTTAGCTCAGCAGTGGCTGCGGCATAAATCCGCAAAGCGAAGCTTTAAAGCCATATTCTGGTTTACGGTGGTTCTCAACCTTACCGCTCTGGGTTACCTGTTAACCTCCGGCGGACAGGCATTGTTAACCGGTATTGTGGGCGTACGTTGATGAAGTCACTCCTTAATCGGCTGAGCGAAGGGCTCGACAGCCTGAAGTCAGAGTTCGATAACACTGCCACCCTTATCAGGGAACAGGTAGGTAAGCTACCGGTCCTGGCCTCGCTCGAACGTGGCGAGAAAACAGCTTGCCAGTTTGATGAAAAGCACTATTTTGTGATCCCTGATTTTACCAGCGACGCCGGCTTTTCACTGCATACCATGCGCTATCTGCCCAAAGGCGTACCTGAGATTAATGAACTGCCAAAACGGCGTATTTTTCATTTTCCCAACGAACATTATGAGGGCACGTTACGCCACTACATGGTCGAAGCAGCACGAGACCTTTCCTATTCCTCACATCAGCATGAAGTGAGTACACTGGAGAAGCTGGCTGACGATATTGACGCGCTGGATACCAAACTCACCTACGGAATGCTGGTTATCGGGGCCATTGCAGCGGTATTTAACCCGCTGATTGGTGCCGGCATTGCCATTAAAGCGGTTTTGCCCGGTATTTCGTCTTTACTGGTCAGGCATGGCCTTAAACCGCTTTGCGAGAAAGCAACCCGGGCACAACTGGAAAAGCGGGCTCATGAGGCAGAGCAACATGTGCTTGGGCAGTTTTCTGAGTCCACCACACTTAAGGTAGTTAACCCCATTCTGCACGAACTGGAATTTGCCTTGCGCACCAGTGAAGCAGAACACGATCCGCTGCACGATCCTAATCTGGCTAACGCCAGCCTGCCCGAGCTCAACAGCGAGCACTGGTGCAACTTAACCGAAACTGCGGTATGTCATGTGTATAAGGATATTCTGGCCACCCCGGCACTACACGATAAGGCGCGTCTGGGGCCGGAGGATATTCGTTGGCTCCAGGTATTGCTGGCCGGTAAGCTCTAGCGCAATCCTTTTTAGTGAGCTGCTAATAATGGGGGGGCGGGGTTTCTTCTGACATTTTGGCAATATTGGAAGGCTCCATGCCTTTTACCTTGTCGATAACATGACGTAACTGAAACTGCATTTTATCGATTTGTATTTGCTGATGAGCCAAAGCTTCATTGAGCGCATCAATGGTGTGCTCCTGAAAAGCCACCTTGGTTTCCAGCTCGGCAATAGCGTTTTCTGCTTTGGCTAACTCGGCAGCCAGCTTGTCGTTGTTTGTTGTCATTTCAGGGCATACTCCACAGCTCAGCTAATCCGCTACTACTTACCGACAGCACGTGTGCGTCATCAAGAAAGCCCACGCCATACACTACGGCTGAGGGCGGTGACATATTTTCACGGGGCGCCACTTTCCATTCGCCCACCTGCTCACCCGTTGCAACTTCCCACAAGTACAACCTTCGGGAAGGGGCTCCAGTAAGCAAGTACTTACCATCTTTAGAAAACACGGCATCGGTAAATATCTTCTGGCGCGCAATATACTGCAATTGGCTAATCGGTTCACCTGTTTGTACATTCCAGATTTGCGATTTTTGCTGGCTGTCGGCGGTAAAGGCATAGCGCCCCTCATCATCCAGTGCCACCAGGGTAACGCGGCTGGGATGTGTATACGTATGGATCACCTGCCCGCTATCGGTGCTCCAGAGGTAAGCCACATAGTCGTTTCCGCCGGTCAGGGCGTAACGGCCATTCGGCGTAATATCCACACTATTAATGCGCTCCTGATGACCAAGAAACTCAATGCGCCGGCCACTTTCCGGTTCAAAAAACATCACCTTGCCGCTGGAACGACCCACCAACACGCCGCGACCGCCGTTGGCCAGTGCCACATCGCGGATGGTTGACTCGTCAATTCGCCAGAAGCCCACCGGCTCACCGGAAGATAAACTCCAGATAGCAAAAGCCTCACGGTCTGATGTTACCGCAAACTGACTGTCAGCACTGATATGCACATTGGCTACCAAATTATTGCTCTGATCGCCGTCTTCGCTTTGGTGGCTCCACTGAAATAACGGCTGAGCTTCTCCAAAGCGCCACACATGGATGCCATTATTGATACCAGACACCACGCTAAACCGGCCATCCACCGATACGTCTGCCGCATAGGCGCCATCTTCAACTATGCGCCATTGATTGTCCGGCGTGGTATCCGGAACAATACATCCGGCTAAACCAAATCCGGCCAGTAGCGTAACAATCAGACGAGAAGTGAACGTTTTCAGTGATGGTGTTGTCATAGGCCTTTCTTATTGCGAATGCTCGCATTAACATAGCACGAAATCGTAATATGCGTCGCTTATCCTGGGGATTGGGCGCAATGTGAAGCCGATATTCGTGATTATCGTATCAGGCGTGTTACAGTAAAGCGTTAATAACCTGGTTTACATTTATAGAATTTGATTTGTCGCAGCACTATTNGCGCTGCNACAAGATACCAACTAACGGAGAAGTTTATGCAAAAGTCGCTCGTTGCCCTAACTATNATGGCTACACTGGGTCTGGCAGCATGTCAGCCTCAACAGGGCACCACTACCGAACCCGCTCAGGACCCAAAGCTGACNAAAGAAGAAATGACCGACGCGCAAAAGCAAGCGTATGCCATGGGTGCCAGCATGGGCATGTTCGTNTTTACCCGCGACAAGCAAATGCAANAGTTTGGTGAAAGCATCGATAAAGACGCCCTGATGCAGGGTATTAAAGACGGCATGGGTAACACCCTGATGTTTGAAACAGCTGAAATTCAGCAACTGGCGCAAGCTGGCGAGCAGGCAATGCAAGCCAAGCAACAGGAACTGGCCAGCAAAATGGCGGAAGAAAATATCGCCAAAGGCGAAGCTTTCCTGGCTGAAAACGGTCAGAAAGAAGGTGTAATTACTACTGAGTCAGGTNTGCAGTACGAAGTAATGGCAGANGGTGAAGGCGCCAGCCCGGTNGCCACCGACACNGTTAAGGTTCACTACAAAGGAACGTTACTGGATGGCACCGAGTTTGACTCTTCTTACTCTCGTGGCGAACCAGCGGTATTCCCACTGAACCGCGTTATCCCAGGCTGGACTGAAGGCGTTCAAACCATGAAAGAAGGCGGTAAAACCCGCTTCTTCATTCCTTCTGAGTTAGCCTACGGCGAACGTGCTACAGGTAATATCACACCTAACTCAACACTGATCTTTGAAGTTGAGTTACTGGAAGTGGTTAAACCGGCAGAAGAAGACGCCGCAGAATAANCTCTGGCGCGGTGTCTCATGCACCGCCCTGATATTCCATCGANCCAGATATTCAATAGACCCAAAAAGAAAAAGCCGACATTNATTGTCGGCTTTTTATTCAGCACCTGTCCTTGCTCATCAGTAAGTCCNTACTGTCTGCATACTCATGCCAATCAAAACGATAGCAACGCATGCGCCCAAATACTCATTCGGGTAAAGTTTTGTTTGCTCTTTAAGCTTAGTTTAGATTTACCGGTTTGCACGGCGAACAGCTACTTTTTAAACAATATTTCGAGCTAGAAGGCATGGGTTTTATTCCAATCTGCTCTTAACAGAACAGGGGCACACTTGTCACTGTGTGCCCCTGTTGATTTAGATAACTGTTGCTTAAGAAACTAAGAGATAACACTGCGGCGGCGATTAGGCGGCATTTTGAACTTGCGCACCTGTTGCAATAAAAACTTTCCGGCCCGGTACATAGCAAGGCAGATCAGCACTGACACCATGGTTTTAGTGCCTTCATTACTACTAAAAGCATTCACAGTGGTGAGGATGAACATTAAAACGCCGCTTAACAACAGCAGGAAGCCCATTAAACATAAGCCGAGGGCGCTGGCGGTTGCCGGCTTGTCAGCTCGCTCTTGGTGTTGCTCAGTTCGTTCTGTTGGTGAGTATCGNTTCATAATCTCAATTCATTTNATGTAAACGATNNCATTTATAAATAAGTNACTNCAANGATTTAGTCACTTGTATGACGAATTCGTTCAATATATTTACATTTTGATTACAATACCTGAGAACCGAGGCTACGGATAGGGATCTTTAGTATAGATAACAATCATTAATCNNATNGATTATAGACATAAACACAANGTTTGTCGCTAATCTGCTACACAGNTTATCGGCATTTTGTATAAAAATATGATTTTATTTANTGCTGNTGGCTNTAAGCTGAGTCTATTCANCNTNTTCGGCAANGCNNTAATCAAAGGCAATCGCCATAACAGCACTACGCGCANCTTCATATCCGGNAGNGTCNAAATCGGTAAAATCCTGAACATGAAAACTGAGNAGTTGCTGCTGATATATCANGCAGTACATCTCGCCATACANNTCAACATNGTTNTCGGTACTNCGNCCGNTCCAGCNGATCCGNACGGCAGGNNNNCCGTCAATCGANACNGTTTCTATGGCAGACGTAGANAAATTATCCCGGCGNCGCTTCACGCCCTCTAAAAACTGCATCAGGTATTGTTTGGAAAANGCGATTTGCCTGGCCTGATTGAGTTCAGGTATACCATTTGGCGGCGTAAACACTGTTAGTTGTAGCAGCGTGCTCTTGTCACTATCGTCGTGACGACGGGTAAACCCAACGGCAGAGAAGGCCTCACTGGGCGCTTTCATTACCGGCCCCTCAAAACCTTCGGGAACCTTAATATCCCCCGAGCCGAAGTCATAAGCACCCGCACTCTGACTAAGTACTAATAAAACAGCACACCACATGAATCGTAACATCATCTCATTCTTCCTGGTTTTCTTCGACGTAGCTAATCCGGTTGATATACCAAACCCGGATGCCTTCGGGTGTTTTTACATCCACCTGATCATCTTCTTCTTTTTTCAGCAGGGCCCGCGCCATCGGCGAGTCAATGGAAATATAATCTTTGCGGTCGTAAATTTCATCCGGCCCGACAATGCGAAAGGTCTTGGTGTCACCGTCGTCATTTTCAATTTCCACCCAGGCACCAAAGAACACCCGGCCGGCCTGCTCCGGGGCAAAATCCACCACTTTAAGAATTTCCAGGCGCTTCCTTAAAAACCGGATCCGGGAGTCGATTTTACGCAGCAGGCGCTTGTTTTCTTTGTAGTCGGCGTTTTCTGACCGATCGCCCAGGCTGGCAGCCCAGGTCACCTTGGCCGTAATTTCCGGCCGGTACTCACGCCACAGATAATTCAGTTCGTTACGCAGTTTGTCATACCCTTCCCGGGTCACCAGGTTTGTACGCAATTTGCCAGACCNTTTAAAANATGATGCTCAAAAGTAAATTGTATCGGCAATTAACTNTGCCAGCCAGGGATTATNTCTGNCACCNGTTTGCAGCCCNAAATGAGNTTAGCAAACCCATATGACACGGCGGNTAGAGGTGCTATACTCTGGACCCANTAAAAGCGTGGGTAACGCTTACCGATTGCAAATCAATAGTAGGTAGGAAGGGACACTTCCAATCATTAAATTCACTACCGCCTGAATCTCATACATGATGATAATTAANACCATTGCCAACGAACTCGCCGTTAAACCTGCTCAGGTNGAAGCGGCTGTAAAACTGCTCGACGAAGGTTCAACCGTACCTTTTATCGCTCGTTACCGTAAAGAAGTCACCCAGGGACTGGATGATACCCAGTTACGTAACCTGGAACAGCGGTTAGGTTATTTACGTGAATTAGAAGANCGCCGNCAGGTGATTTTAAAATCTATCGGTGAGCAGGAAAANCTCACGCCTGAANTNCAGCAACAAATTCTNNNNGCCGANAANAANACCACGCTGGAAGACTTATATCTGCCNTATAAACCGCGTCGNCGNACCAAGGGGCAAATTGCNATTGAAGCTGGCCTNGANCCGCTGGCCGATGCGCTGTTTGCTGATCCAACTCTGACNCCGGANACCGTGGCTGCNGANTATNTNAGTGCNGAAAACGGCGTNNCAGATACCAAGGCAGCNCTTGAAGGCGCGCGTTATATCCTGATGGANCGGTTTGCCGAAGACGCNGGCTTACTGGCGAANATTCGTCGTTATCTNAACGAAAANGCCCACNTTCGCAGNCGCGTTGTGGAAGGCCAGGAAAAAGCAGCNGTGAAGTACAGTGATTACTTCGACCACTCAGAAAAACTNGCCTCNGTGCCTTCNCACCGTGCCCTGGCAATGTTCCGTGGCCGTAANGAAAATATGCTGCACATTCAGATGGTCGCCGATCCTGGTCAGGAAGACTCGCCNGCNCANGCCTCCTANTGCGAGCAAATTATTGCNGAGCACTTTGAACTGCGCAATCAGGGTCGNCCNGCCGATGCATGGCTGGCTCAGGTAGTCACCTGGACCTGGAAAATCAAAATTGGCCTGCACATGGAAACCGAACTGTTTGGTCAGCTTCGCGAAAAAGCCGAAGAAGAAGCCATCAATGTGTTTGCTAAAAACCTCAACGACCTGCTGATGGCAGCCCCTGCCGGTGCGAAAGTCACCATGGGCCTGGATCCGGGTCTGCGTACCGGGGTTAAGGTCGCCATTGTAGATAAAACCGGTAAGGTGGTAGGTACCACTACCATCTTCCCTCACGCACCACAAAATCAGTGGGATAAATCCCAGCGCACTCTGGCTAACCTGTGCAAACAGCACAAGGTAGAACTGATCAGCATCGGTAACGGCACCGGCTCGCGGGAAACCGACAAGCTGGTAGGTGAAATGCTCAAAGCCAACAGCGAGCTACAGGCCCAGAAAATTATGGTCAGCGAAGCCGGCGCGTCGGTTTATTCTGCTTCNGAGCTTGCCTCAAAAGAGCTGCCGGGTCTGGATGTATCATTACGCGGCGCAGTGTCTATTGCCCGTCGTTTGCAGGATCCACTGGCGGAGCTGGTAAAAATTGAGCCTAAAGCCATTGGTGTGGGTCAGTATCAGCATGATGTCAGTCAGAGTTTATTGGGCAAGTCGCTGGATCAGGTTATCGAAGACTGTGTTAACGCCGTTGGCGTTGATTTAAATACCGCTTCACCGGCCCTGCTCAGCTATGTATCCGGGTTAAACAAAACCCTTGCGCACAACATTGTTAGCTACCGTGATACCCATGGTGCCTTTGCCCGTCGTCAGGATTTAAAATCTGTAGAACGTTTGGGGCCCAAAGCCTTCGAACAGGCCGCCGGATTCCTGCGCATCGTAAACGGTACTAACCCGCTGGACAGCTCAGCAGTGCACCCCGAAGCCTACCCGGTAATAGATAGCATTGTGAGTCGCACCGATGTGGCGGTAAATGACCTGATTGGTAATACCGACTTACTGCGTAAGCTTAATCCGGAAGATTTTGTCAGTGACAACTTTGGTATTCCAACCGTTAAAGACATTCTTAAAGAACTGGATAAACCTGGCCGGGATCCGCGCCCGGAATTTAAAACCGCCGCTTTTAAAGAAGGCGTGGAAACCATGGCAGATCTTAAGCCAGGTATGATCCTCGAAGGCGTTGTCAGTAACGTAGCCAACTTTGGTGCCTTTGTGGATGTAGGTGTTCATCAGGACGGTCTGGTGCACATTTCAGCACTGACCAATAAGTTTATCTCCGATCCACGTGAGGTGGTGAAAGCCGGTGATATCGTTAAGGTAAAAGTGCTGGAAGTCGATGTAGATCGCAAACGCATCTCGTTTACCATGCGTTTGGATGACACCCCGGCTCCGCAAAGTAAAGGGCCGAAGGGGAGTGGCAAGCCGCAAAACAAAGGCGGCAGTAACCGTAATCAGAAAGGCCAGCAAGGACGCCAGAGTGCACCTGCTAATGCAGCAATGGGTAATGCGTTCGCCGATGCTTTTGCCAAAGCAAAGAAAAACTAATTAAACAGCTCAGCTAACTAAAAAAGCCCCGCTCGCAAGAAACGGGGCTTTTTTGTATATCTGCTCGTTTACGCTGAGGCGCTGAACCCCCCTTCAACAGGCACTGCGACATTTTTATAAAATGAGGCAATCACGGTATTTCGCTGCTGCATTTGCTCGCTGTCTATTTGCAGCGAGCGACGGCCACTGCTTTGCTGACTGTACCTGTCTTCGTCGGCGGCCAGCTCGTCGAGTTTACGGGTTGGAATCTGTGGCTGATTGTTCTCAACAATTTCTTCCAGCGTAGGGACTTCAGATGCTACTCGCGAGGGAGAATCGCCTTCTTCCGGGCTCACTGCCGACGCTTCTTTGCGCTCTTCGGCCAGTTTACTGCGTGCTTCAAATGCTATGCGGGAAGCTTCTGCGGCAACCTGTAAATCCTGCGGTGATGGCTCAGCAGGCGCCAGCGCAGCAGCACGAACCTGCTGCATTTTGCGAATAGTTTGTTGCGGTGTATTTTCGGTAGAGACATCAATAGACACCTCTCCGTCAATAGCGTAACGCTGGCCGTCCGGACCGCGTTGAAAATCATACTGAGGCGAACCGGCGTACTGACCACCAATAGTGGCGTGAGCCTGTTCGTGGGTGCGCACTTCCTGGTCGCGCTCTTTCATTGATTCAACCTGACGCTGTTCGGCCTGCTCCTGCTGGCGCTCCCGAGCGTCTTCTTTGCCGGCACTTTCTTCGCTGGCATCGTTGAACTGTTGTTGACTGTCGCCGGTTACCTGCGCTGCGCTGCCCTGATTCGACTGTGGTCGTTCATAGGTGAGCGGCTGATTACCTTTAACCGAAGATTTTAATTTGTCTGATTCGGAGCCCAGGCCCTGTTCTGCACTGCCTTGTTTGGCATCTGATGGCTGGGGAATAGACTCGCGGGCAAGATTATCACGCCGGGCCGCTTCCACGCTGAGATTAGCAGTTGGAATGGCAAAAGACGTTGGGATGGGCGTGACAATATTCATAACGGGTTACCTGCGATCAGGCAATCGTGTCGATGATGCGGCCAACCGTATCGTTAGCAACATCTATAACCTTGGCCGACGCCAGGGCGTTATTGGTATACATCTGCATCGACAGTAAATCAGATGTCATACTATCGCCGCCCGATGGCAGCAAATCAGATGTGGTGGACAAACTGCGCAACGAAGCATCGGCCAGAAAATTACCGGTACCATTTTGCGCCACGTCCTGCTGGGCCGTCCGCTGTGCAATGTTCATCGCTGACTGGGTCATGCCCTCAAACGACTGTTGCAAACCAAACTGACCAGCAACTATCGCAGAATTTACGTTGTTGCTTATCACCATACACTACCTCTACACTCTCATGTTCAATTATTAACCAAAANGGTTAAAAAATAAAGTCTGAGGTAGTCACAGGCGTGGTATTAAATCGTTACACAAGCCTTTTATGGCGGGCGATTATGCGTCTGACGCTTTGCATGAGTCATCGATTTATTTACCGCAAAGTAGCTCCACTCAGGTGCAATACTTTGCGGTACGTCATCACGAGCTAGCTGTAATAACGGTCAATGCGGGTCAGGTTATTGATGAAATTCAACAGGATATCAGCGGTCTGCTGCGGATGAGAAATAAACGGTGCATGGGCAGCATGGGGCATTACCACGGTATCTGCGCCCGGATGCAGTTCGTGAATACGATCGATGCTACTGGTAGGAACCAGGCTGTCCAGACGGCCATACAGTCGCAGCGTGGGTTGATTTATCCGCCCAATCATACTTCGCAGATCCACTGTTTCCAGCAAGGAAAGGCTGGCAGCGAGCGCAACTTCGGCAGGGGAGGGCAAAGCGCCCAGTTGCTGGCGTATAGTTTTTACATCCTGCCTGGCTGATGCACTACCCATAGCCTGAATAGCTAAAAAACGATCCAGGGTTTTCTCGTAATCTCGCGCCAACTGGCGCTGAAAACCGTTCAGCACTTCTGGCTCAATGCCTTTCCAGCACCCGTTGGAGACAAAGCAGGGACTGGAGGCCAGGGTAATTAAGCCGGCAATCTTATCCGGGTAAGACAGCGCCAGCTGTTGCGCTACTAAACCACCTAGCGACCAACCTGCTACCACAGAGCCCTCGGGAACGGATTCATTAACCAATGCCGTAATGGTATCGAGTGAGTAGTCTTCCGGCAGTTTGTCGCTATTCAGACCAAAGCCTGGCAGACAAATGCGGATCACTTCAAGATCGGCGGTCAGAAACGGTAAAAACTCACTAAAAACGGCGCTGTTCATGCCCCAGCCATGGAGCAAAACCAACGTCCTTCCCGATCCCTGAGACAGGCTTTTTAATGCTGTATTAGTGTTATTGTCACCCACGTAATCACTTCCTGACAGAACGTAGCAAAAGTTTACATGAGCATTTTAAAAACCCCAATAGCGAAATGCGTGGAACGTCTCAAAGGCGCGACGAAATTCCGTCCTGCAGGGTTATGTTATTTATGTCAGCAACACTGCAAGGCCGCTGTTTGCGAGGTTTGCGAACAAGACTGTTTGTTCTTTAATAACCAGAAGGTAGCCGGCAACCTGTTAAACTGGCCCAACATTAAGCAGGGGTTGACGCCCGGCCCCTACCAGCAAATGTGTGCGCTAAGTTACTTTCAGTGGCCGCTGGATCATTTGATACGCCGTTTTAAATACGGCCACCCGCTGCTGGCGGAGCCATTGGCACAATGGTTCTTGCGATACTCTGCGGCCTCATCCTGCCCGTTACCCGACTGCCTGCTGCCCGTACCGATTAGTCCCTGGCGTTTCGCTAAGCGACAGTATCATCAGACCCTGCTGTTAGCCGACTATCTTGGAAAGCACCTGGATATCCCGGTGATGCCAAAATGGGCTCACAGAAGAGGCTGGCAACGCAGTCAGCAATCCCTTGGCAGGCGCGAGCGACTGCGCAACCTTAAACAGGCATATGAGCTGGGAAGCGGCGACTTTCCCGCCCGGGTAGCCCTGATTGACGACGTGGTAACGACTGGTGCCACTATCGCCACTCTGAGCAGGCTCATCCATCAGGTAGCACCGCACACAGAAATCACAGTCTGGGCGTTGGCTGTTACACCAAATAAGGCCGACCAGGCGCTACTGCTGCCTGGTCGTCAAATCCTTGGTCACCGCGAGGCTTAATTAATCGCCTCAGCCATAAACAGTGCATTGCTCATCAGCTTATTGGTACCATACCAGAACCCGCGAAATTGCGGATCGTCGGTAAAGCCAATCACCCGGCCGCGTCCCATGGCTTCGGCTACTACCGCTACCGAACCGGCTATTTCGTTTGCCACCGGGTCGGCACTAAAACCTGCGACCAGCGGCGAGTCGGTATAGCGGGCGGCAACCACTGTTGGCGAGGCATTGCTGAACACCATCATATTACTGGTTTTAAACAGGTTTAACTGCGGCGCGTCATAGCCGTAAAACAGCGGGTGAGAGGTATCGATGCTGGCCTGATAAACCGCCCCGGCTACCAGTTGCTGCGCATTGTGCGCGGAACGATCGGCAAAGGTCAGCTTCTTGTCGCTAAACAGGTCGGCGACGTCCTGCCTTGAACTCAGTTTGATATCCAACCAGTTATGCCGGGCAAATAATCGCAATGCCGAAGTCTGGCCTACCAGGGTGCCGCCGGCACGAACCCAGTCGGTTAGCGTTTCATCAACGCCTTCAGGCAAGTCATAGCGGCCGCCAACAAATACAACGTGAGTGTAATCATGCAGGGAAACGTTATCCAGATGACGTTGTTCCACCAGGGTGGCCGGCATACCTACCTGTGTATCCAGGTAATGCCACACTTCACCGGCCTGATAAGGACTGACGCCCTCGCCACCTACCAGCAGAACCTTAGGCGCTTTTACCGGCACCATACTGCGGCTACCAATGTCGATACCAGTAGTGGTGAAGCCGCTGCTGAGGGATAACACCTGCACCCCGGCATCAACCGCCGCCGCATTAACCAGCTCAATAAGCGCCTGTGGCTGAGGCACGCCCCGCGGGATCACGATGGTACCAGCCGCCAGCGACAGGTTGCCCTGAGTAGTTGCTGCGGTAAAAGGCTGGGTGGCAATACGCGCTGCCACGCCTTTATCTAGCAGTTGCTGTAACAACGCCGGGGCTTTGTAGTGATGCCACTCAAATGCGTAAGCGTAGGCTTCGCTGTCTACCGGCACTATCGGAGCAGGTGACGGGCTGGTGTCGGTGAATTTGGCGCGGCGCAGTTCACGGCTGCTCATGGGGGCAAAAGTTAAATCAAACGCCAGTGGCAGGTTGAAATTAGAGACATCGTAAAAGGTGTTATCCACAAAATCCTGCTGAGTGGAGAATAACGACTTGATTAAGCGGTACTGTGGTTGCGCCAGCGGCACTACCAGGGTGCTGTTTGCTTTATACACGGTGTCGTTAACTTCAATATCTTCGCGCGGTTGCTGATAACGGATATTGTGCTGGGTGAGCACCCAGCGCGCTTTTTCCAGGCGCCAGCTGTCCTGCGGTTCATGAATTAAATAGGCTGCATTGTCATCCTGACTGGCAAGTTCTGCGGTTTCTTTATAAAAGTTATGCTGATAGTCGAGCAGCGCCGCTTTGTTTGCCATGGCGCCATCAAACACCGCCACTGACATAGTGAACTGGTTCTGGATAGTTTGCGGGAACGCCAGCGGGCCATTAATAGAATCCTGCAGGTGGCCACGACTACTGGCCTGCTCGAACAACACGCCAATACTGCCCTGGGCATCAGGATAAGATGATCCTTTACCGTAGTAAAAGTCATCAAAGCCTTCCTGACTGAAATACAGTTGTTTCTGGCTGTCGAAGGCGCTGACATAGTATTCTGCCAGCGCGTTGGTCAGGCGTACGTTACCTTCCGGCGTAAACGGGTTTTTGCGACTCGGCACACCCGGCTGGAAGAAGTAAGAACTGTTGGTCCCCATTTCGTGGAAATCGGTTAACACATGGGGGCGCCAGTGCTGAAATTTGCTGATGCGCGCCTGAGACTCAGGATGCACCAGCATTAACCAGTCCCGGTTAAGGTCGAACCAATAATGATTAGTGCGTCCGTTGGGCCAGCCTTCCTGATGTTCACGATGCGCCGGGTCGGCATTGAGTACCTTGCCCTTGTGCATATTGGCCCAGTGCGCAAAGCGCGATAGCCCATCCGGGTTGTAGGANGGGTCNAGCAGNACCACGTTNTCCTGCAGCAAACGNGTTACCCNNTCGTCCTGNGCNGCNGCNAGATAATAAGCCACTANCAGCGATGCATTAGCACCGGAAGGCTCATTNCCGTGNACGCTGTAGCCCATGTAAAANAACAGTGGCGCATCNGCCGGTGTTTTCTTACCTTGNTGNACCTGAGCCAAATGGGCGGTACGCCAGTCTTCCAGCTTACTGCGATTTTGNGGNGCNGTNATNGTTAACANCANCAGCGGGCGTTGNTCNTGGGTATANCCGGTNACTTCCAGGNTTATCCGATCAGAAGCCGCCGCGAGGCTGCGCATNTAAGTGACCAGNAAATCATGGCGTACNTGCNAGTCGCCAACATTNTATCCAAGCACNGATTCNGGNGTGGGTATNGNGGGATCAAGCTCAACATTGTCAGGTAAGTAGGCTTTGGCCGGCTTGCCCCCGGCGGTGGCCATAGCGCTGAAACAAAGCGAAAACGCAACAATCAGAACAGTGTATAGCCTGGCAAGACATGAGCGTAAAGGGGTGGAATTTGTCGTTATTGGCGCTGATAGCATTTTACGGACACCATAATTAGTTTTATTTGATGGTCTTGAAACCTGTGACTTCGGCATAATATATTTTCAATACCTGACTGTTTTACTCAGGTTAATTTGTTATCATATGCGACAGTTATTGATTATGCAGGACTCTACAATGATCTCAATATCAAAAGAGGCCCAGGGACACTTTGTTAAGTTNCTGGCTAAACAGGAAGAAGGCACAAANATTCGTGTTTTCGTNGTGAATCCGGGAACCTCAAGTGCTGAATGCGGTGTTTCTTATTGTCCACCCGATGCGGTGGAGCCTTCCGACACCTGTTTACCCTTCGACGGCTTTGATGCCGTGGTTGACGAAGAGAGCGCGCCTTATCTCGAAGAAGCCGAAATCGATTATGTAACCGATCAGATGGGNTCACAGCTAACGCTGAAAGCGCCAAACGCCAAGGCTCGTAAAGTGGCAGACGATGCGCCAATAGTAGAACGTCTGAACTACATGATTGAATCTGAAATTAACCCGCAACTGGCCAATCACGGCGGTCAGGTTGTGCTGCTCGAAATCACTGACGACGGTTATGCCGTGCTGCAGTTTGGCGGCGGATGTAACGGGTGTTCAATGGTTGATGTTACGCTTAAAGAAGGTATCGAAAAGCAGATGCTCGAAGAATTCGCCGGCGAAATCAAAGGCGTTCGCGATGCCACAGAGCATCAGTCGGGTGAGCACTCTTACTACTAANCTCACAGCCGGAACATGGCGCTATGCTGCCTTTTAGCCACTGGCAACGCTTTATTCAGGGCCTCTGCGTTTTTGCCGCGGGCCTGGGCGTTATGGCGGCAGGCGCCTGGTGGTTTGAGCCACTATATTATGTGGGGTTAGTCGTGTTGCTCGGCGGCTTCGGCTGGGCGATGTCTGGTTATCTTGGCCTGCTCTGGCAGCGCCTCACAAAGTCGATTAATCCCCACCGGCACAAGTAAACTCAGGCACTCACAACGAGTTTATCCCTGCGCCAGTAGAACACCGCTCCCAGTGTGATCCCCCGGGCAAGTAAAAAGGCCAGCAAAGCCCACCACAAGGCCGGATTACCCTCAGACTGGGTGAAATACCACACCGGGAAATACACTAGCGACGCACTGACTACCATGGTATCGCGCATGGCTCTCGCCTGGGTCAGGCCCACAAACACGCCATCATATAAAAAGCACCAGTGAGCCACTAGTGGCAACACGCTCATCATGCCAAGGTAGGCGTACGCTGCCTGCTGCAAAGACTCAATGTCGGTGAGTAAACGAATGATTTGCGGCCCGAAAAACCAGAATATCACCGCATAGCCGACGGCAAACAACCCCGACCACAATAACCCCCGCTGTGTCTGGCGCATCACCCCTTTGGTACTCCTGGCACCGGCGGCCTCTCCGACGGTGGCCTCTACAGCGTAAGCAATGCCATCGAGGCCCAGCGCGATCAGCACAAAGAACTGCATCAGGATGGCATTTACGGCGGTGGCCGTCTGACCATAACGGGCGCCCTGAATGGTTAAAAACGCCAGACAAGCCTGCAATGCCAGATTACGCAGCAGCATGTCACCGTTTAATTTCATCAAAAATTTACGCGCCGTTTTATTAAACCATTCAAGCGCCGGCGGCTGCCACTTAATATGTTTTAAGGCGATCAGCATAGCCATAGTCATCATGGTATATTCGGCGACCACNCTGGCCAGCGCNACNCCNCTNACNCCCCAGTCCCACCACCANACCAGCAGGATATCNAGGCCGGCATTAAGCAGGTTACCGACAATCTGCACCAGTAACACACTGGTGGTTTTTTGCTGCCCCACCAGCCAGCCAATCAAAGCCAGATTGAGCAAAGCGGCCGGTGCGCCCCACACCCGGATAGTAAAGTATTCACGACTATAAACCGCCACATCTGCAGCCGGGGCCGCCAGCCATAAACCGGCTTGCAGAATAGCCTGTTGGGTTAGCCAGATAAGCAGGCCAATCGTGATGGCAATTACCGCGGTTTGATAAAATGATTTGGCCATCACGCTGAGATCGCCCTCGCCCCTGGCCTGTGCACTCATACCGGTGGCCGACATACGAATAAAACCGCACACCCAGTAAATTTGGGTAAGAATCAACGCGCCAATGGATGCGCCTGCCAGTTGCGCCGATGAATCCATATGCCCCATTACCGCCGTATCAACCAGTCCGAGTAATGGCGTGGTGATATTCGCCAGGATCATCGGCAGAGCCAGCTTTAATAACTGAATGTGGGCAGCACTGCCACGTAACTGATAGGATAGGGTTGTCACCGGAACCTTTGCGAGTTTTGTATTAATTTCAAGGAGAATGCATGCAGTTTATCATGACACGCCGATTTATCCCGCTGTTACTGAGCCTGTTATTTTTGCACGGCACGGCAAGTCAGGCCGAGGCCGGTCCAGCCCATTCCAGTGGCGTGATCTTACTGTATCACCATGTAGCGGATGATACCCCGCGCAGCACCTCAGTAACCCCCGAAGAGTTTGCTCAGCACCTCGACTACATTGCTGAAAACTATACGGTAGTGCCCTTAAAGGAGCTGGTTGAAGCGGCAAAAGGCAAGCGTAGCGTGCCGGAAAACGCGCTGGCCATTACCTTTGATGATGGCTACGAAAATATACTCACCAATGGTCACCCGTTACTGCTCAAGCATGACTTTCCTTACACCATTTTTATAAACCCTGAAGTCATTGGTAAACAGGGTAATCAGCTTAGCTGGGAGCAGGTAAGGCAAATGCAAAAACAGGGAGTGACCTTTGCCAATCACACCATGGACCATTTGCACCTGCTGGAAAAACAGGCCGGAGAAAGCGAACAAGCCTGGCTTAAGCGGGTGTGGCAGAACATCACCCGTGCTGAAAAAATCATACAGCAACAGACCGGTGAATCACTTAAGTACCTTGCCTACCCCTTCGGCGAATACAATCGTACGCTGGCTAAACGCCTGGCCGAGCATGGTTATACCGGGTTTGGACAGCACTCTGGCGCCTTCGGTAAATTTACCGATATGACGGCTATCCCGCGTTTTCCTGCTGCCGGGCCCTATGCCAAGCTGAGCACTCTGAAAACCAAAATGGCCAGTCTGGCTATGCCGGTAGAGAGTGCTTCGCTGGCCGACCCGCAAATGGCCGGCCGCCAGCTTGATGACACCATTACGATTACTCTCGACGAGACTGTCGCTAAAGACGTGAGATTATCGCAGCTGGCCTGTTACTATCAGGGCGGTACACTTGACGTAGCAACCACTGCCAGCGGGTTTAGTTTTACTTTGGATGCAAAGTTACCGACTGGACGTTCACGGGTGAACTGTACTGCGCCATCAGAGTCGGCAGGCGGCCGCTTTTACTGGTATTCGATGCCGTTTTTCGTGGCCAACGAGAAGGGACATTATCCGGATTAAGCGAAACAGCGGCGATTACTGACGCAAGTATATCGCGACCGTCAATCGCCCACTGGTTATTGCGTTTCTATATGCAGCGCTTTGATCATTTGCACAAACTGTTCGTTGGTCCGGTGTTCACCAAACCCTAACCGCTGATAAAAAGCAATCGCGCCTTCATTAGCAATTTCACAGTTTAAAACGAGCGCATTTTTCTTCATCGCACGGGCTTTTACTGCCATAAACTCGATAAGGGCAGAGCCCGTCCCCTGACGCCGCGCGTCGGGTGATACGGCCAGGTGGCCAATACCGAGTTCGGTAAATAAAGGCGCCTCTAACACGGCCAGGTATTGCTGAGAGCGCATGACGATCTCAAGCGCGTCATCGATACCATAGTGCTCGACGATAGAAGACAGGGTTTCTCTGTCGAAGTTTTCAGGCAAGCGATCGTGCCAGCAACTAACCAGGCCGGTCACTTCGCCGTTATACTCGGCAACCCAATGATTTTCAAAACCGTACTGTCCACCACCTTTCTTCCAGGCTGATAACAGGTAGTCCAGGGCGACTTGTTGGTCACCTTGGCCAAAGACCTCAGTAAGCAAGTGCTTACCAGCGTCAAACAGCAGGGGAACAGCTATACTACCATCATCCTTTTTGGCATTTCGGATAATACTACAACATGGCATTTATTGTTCTTTGGTAATAACAGGCATATCAGTAAGAATTTGAACACTGTCACTTACTGCAAGTTCACCAGGATTATACTCAGGCTTAAACCTTCCGATGGCCAAACCATTCGGATCGACGACAACCACAGAAGCACTGTGATCAACAAGATAATTGGGGTTATCGGTACTTTCAGCAATGGCGTACATCAGCCCCAGCGATCTCGCAAACGGGAACAACATTTTATGCTCACCCGTTACAGCAACAAACTCCGGGTTGAAGTACTCAACATAAGAGGCGAGCCTTTCAGGTGTATCCCGCTTTGGATCCACGGAGACAAACACTACCTGAATCGGTGAGTCGGTGGAAATATTTTTTAGTTCTGGATAAATTTTTCCTAATGCCGCCATAGTAGTTGGGCACACATCAGGGCAAAAGGTATAGCCTAAAAATAGCAGGCTCCAATGCCCTTTAAACACTTCGTTAGTGACCGTTTCACCCTGTTGATTGACCAGCGTGACCTCAGCCAGCTGGCGAGGCTCAGGAAAGGTTTGCAGATACTTGGGCGTTTCGTTTTCGGTGCTTTGCGTGGTGACCCACCACGCCATACCCACGCCGGCCACCATGGCCAGCGCTGCCAGCAGGGTTAACAACAATTTTTGATTCATAAAGCCATCGGAACATAGTGATCAACCAATAATACAACAAATAATACCATCAGATGGACAATAGAGTATTTAAAGGTGGTCATGGCGGTTTGCTCATCGGCCGCATATTTGAGCTTTAACGCATAATATAGAAAGCCGGCGTTAAGCAGCGATGAACCGACCAGATAAATAAGATGCGCTTTACCAATCAGGTAAGGCAGCAGGCACACTAAACACAGCAGAATAGTGTACAGCAGCACACAGGTTTTGGTAAAAGCAATACCGTGAGTCACCGGTAGCATAGGCACTTTGGCTTTGGCGTAGTCTTTCTCGCGATGGATAGCCAGCGCCCAGAAATGCGGTGGTGTCCAGGTAAATACAATCAGCACCAACAGTAATGCGTAGGCATGCACTTCACCAGTAACAGCCGTCCAGCCAAGTAATGGCGGCGCGGCACCGGCTAAACCACCAATCACAATATTTTGTGGTGTGGCACGTTTAAGAAACATGGTGTAAACCACGGCATAGCCCACGAGGCTGGCTAATGTGAGCATGGCGGTTAAGCGGTTAACCCAGATTTCAAGCAACGCATAACCCACTACCGCCAGCACAAACGAAAATATCAGCGCCTGTTGAATACTTACCTTGCCTTTCACCACCGGACGATTAAAGGTGCGCGCCATCTGGCTGTCTATTTTATGGTCCACAATATGGTTGAGTACGGCTGCCGCACTGGCCAGCAGACCAATGCCCAGTAACCCGGCAATTAAGCGATCGGCGGGTACCCAGCCTGGCGTGGCCAGACACATCCCCACCAGGGCGGTAAGTAGTAATAGCATCACCACCCTGGGCTTGGTCATTTCGTAGTAGTAGCGCCAGTTTGCCCGCCAGCCGCTTAAAGGACGGCTTTTAGAGGCTGACAGCGGTGCATTAATCGGTTGCGATTTTGCCATGAGGATCTCCTACACTTTTCGATACAGTGTGTAAGTAATAAGAACGAGCACCAGTAATAAACATGCCGCTACGGCATTGTGTAAAACGGCAACCTGCAGGGGTAGGCTAAACACCACATTGCTGATACCCAGACCAACCTGAGCCAGCAATACCAGACCTAATACCACCGACGCGTTGCGCAGATGCTGAGAAGCGGAGCGACGATACAGGCTGATAGCCAGCCACCCCAGATACAGAAAAGTAATCACCGCGCCCAAACGATGAACAATATGCATAGTCATGCGTTCGGCGTAATCGTGAGCGCCATATTCGTAATTGACGGCCTCGGGCACACTGTACGCGCCGGCCATATCCAGGCGGCTTAGCCAGTCACCTTCGCAAACCGGAAATTCGGTACAGGCCAGCGCAGCATAGTTGGCTGAGGTCCAACCGCCCAGTGCGATTTGACCCACCAGCACCACAATGCCCAGCGCGGCAAACGTGGCATAGCGTTTAATCCGCATATCCACAAAACCAATTCGGTAACGGGATAATCGTAAATACAGTAAGAACAGGCAGGTTAGTACACTAAAACCACCCAGCAGATGGCCCATCACCACCACCGGAAGCAGGTTTAAAGTGACTGTCCACATACCGAGCAGAGCCTGAAAAGACACCAGTGCCAGCAAAACGAGCGGCAGTTTAATGGGGACCTCAGCTGAGCGCTTACTCACCGCCCACACGGCGATCGCTAAAATACACAGGCCCAGGGTACCGGCAAAATAGCGGTGGATCATCTCGTTCCAGGCTTTGTGAGTCTCTACCGGCCGCTCAGGATAAGCGGCATTAGCCGCCTCAATATGCATGTCTGATTCCGGCACCGTAAGATGCCCGTAGCAGCCCGGCCAGTCCGGACAGCCGAGCCCGGCATCGGTTAAACGGGTATAGGCACCCAGCACAATCACTACGACGGCCAGGAGAATACTAAAACCAACCAACTTCCGCATAGTGTCGCCTCAACCAATACGTGACAGTTTAAGTAATTTACGTAGATCAGACAGCACGTCGCGGCTGCCCATTACGGCATCCTGACGAAGCTGATAAAGGGGATAACGCAACATCGCATTGCCTTGAGTATCGACCAGAAAAATATGCTCATTAACCTGGCTGGCTTGCAGCTGCTGCATTTGCGACTGATTGAGCGTAACCGCACTGATATGTTCGTAATCATGCAGGATATTCATGGCTTTGCTGTCGCTGGTTGCAGTTAAAAATACCGCTGGCTGGGCCCGGTCAGACTCTTTACCCAGTGCCAGCCAGACTTGCTGGATGGCGTAAATTGCATTTTCACATTCGTTACTGCACTGCGCCGGAACGATATACATAACCCGCCACTTCGGCGACTGCTCGCTAAGTAATGGCTGCAGGTTCTCTACCGGTTGTAGCAGCTCTCCCTTGTTGGTAGCGCCTTGCTCAAACCAGTTAAAGTCGAGGGCCAGCTTAGCCAGCACCACCGGAATAATAAATGCCGCCATTAAAATCAGCAGCGAGCGTTTGGGTTTAGCCTGAGGATTAATTGCGGTCGCCATATTATTTGGTTCTCCTGATGAGCACGATAATGAAAATAACTACTGCAGCAATGGCCAGCCCAAACCATTGAATGGCATAGCCGAGGTGTTTTTGCGGCGACATCACAACCGGTTGCCAGTTAGTGACAAACCGGCTCATCTGAGGTTGCGACGACAACCGCTCAACCACCATGTCTGGCAGTTGCGATGCCCATTGCTGATTAAACAGAGGAATATCTATTTGCTGCACCCGCAGCGGAAAANCNTTGAANTGTTGCTGGGTTTCCTTGATTAGCGGATTAAGCCCGGGCTGGGTTATTACGCCTTCGATAACCACCTGCCCGGTGGGCAGCTCAACTGTTGGCAGCTCAGCCCGGGAAGCAGAGGCTGCTACCCAACCAAGGTTAACCAGTACCGGCCGGCCGCGGGTAATTACCGGCACGAGCACGTCATAACCGCTGGTACCATTGGTGATCTGGTTATCCAGGAAAATAAGCTGTGTTGTCTGCAACTCACCACGAAACTGCACCGGTACATCACGCACATCCTGCCATTGATCGGCAACGTCGAAGGGATGCATTGGCGCAGTGGTGTATTTTTGCGCTATGCTGTCGAGACGCTGTTGTTTTTGCTCCATGCGATCAAGCTGCCAGATACCCAAAAACACCATAATGACAACCGCCATCAGCGTTAAGCAGCTTGCCAGTACCGGCCATTTATTAGGGCCGGAGCCATTCGCCACGGAGTACTGAGGAGTTTTACTCATGGTCATCAAAGTGATTATTGTTGGTTTACTGATTTTTATGATCATTAACCTGTTTTTAGCGATGAAAGCGATGCTGGGTAACAACTCAGGTAAAGCCCCGATGAGTAAATATATTGGCCGGCGGGTTATGACGTCGGCCCTGATTGTGGTGATCATCCTGATAGCCATGGCCACCGGGCTGATCACGCCCAATCCGAGTCCTTATTAGCCTTACAACACGTAAACAAACACAAACAGCATTACCCACACTACGTCTACAAAGTGCCAGTACCAACTGCCTGCCTGGAAGGCAAAATGATTGTCGGGTGTGAAATGACCTTTGATTACGCGCAGGAATAACACCATTAAAATGATGGTACCCAGCGTAACGTGCATGCCGTGGAAGCCGGTTAACAGAAAGAAGGTATTGCCATACACGCCGGACTGCAGGGTAAGACCCAGCTCCTGATAGGCATGGATGTATTCTTCCACCTGCAGAAACAGGAACACGCAACCCAGCAAAATGGTGGCACCCAGCATGGTGGTAAGCTGCTTACGTTTATTCTGCTCCAGCCCAACATGTGCAAAGTGNAGNGTAACCGAGGAAATGAGCAGAATAATGGTGTTGATGGTGGGCAGGCCCGCCCAGCTCATTGGCGTGGTATTAATGCCTCCCGGTGTTTCCACCAGCGGCCACATTGCCTGAAAACCCGGCCANAACACTTCGTTGGTCATGGCGTTATTNGACGANCCGCCAAGCCATGGCACTGCAATCATGCGGGCATAAAACAGCGCGCCAAAGAAAGCCGCAAAAAACATCACTTCAGAGAAAATAAACCAGCTCATTCCCTGTCGGTAAGAACGACCNANCTGNTCGCTGTACAAGCCGCTCATGGACTCGTTAATTTGATCCTTAAACCAGCCAAACAGCATCACCAGTAGCATAACGATGCCTGCGCCCAGTACGTTATCGCCCCAGCCGCTCTCGCCACGAGTGGCTTCTATAACAAAGTTACCGGCCCCTACCGCAATTAAAAACAGTGCAATGGCACCCACAATAGGCCAGTAGCTCTGTGCCGGAACATAGTATTTCTGATACTCTTGTTGCATTACTTTCTCCTTAGACTCAGTTATCGCTAAATGAAGTCAGGAAAGGGTTATTAAGTTGTTTGTCATCGGTACCATTACCGGTGACGTCAAAAAGGGTGTATTGCACGGTAAAAAAGTGAATGTCTTCGGGCAGCTGCGGATCCACATAAAACCGCATGGGCATAAGCGACTCGCCGCCGGCTGCCAGTGGCTGACTGTTAAAACAAAAGCATTCGGTTTTGTTNAGNTACAACGCCGCCTGACCCGGTGTAACCGATGGAATGGCCTGCGCAACCATCGACTTGTTAGCCGGGTTGCGCACATAAAATTCCACCATGTTCATTTCACCAGGATGCACTTTTACCTTCTTGGTTTGTGCTCTGAATTCCCACGGCATGCCGGTATGAGTGCGGGTAATAAACTCCACCGTAATGGTGCGCGACTCATCCACCTGCCCATCGTAGTAAACCGCGGCTGTTTCGTTGGTTTTGCCGTTGATACCGGTGATGTCGCAAAACACGTCATACAACGGGACCAGAGCAAAACCAAAGCCGAACATACCCACTACAATCAGCAGTAATTTGGTTACCAGTGCCGAATTGGAATTGGCCATGGTTGTGCCCTTACTTCACAACCGGTGGCGTTTCAAAAGTGTGATAAGGCGCTGGTGAGGGGATTTCCCACTCCAGACCTTCCGCACCGTCCCANACCTGATCAGACACCGGCTCACCCTGTTTACGACAGGCTTTAATCATCACCGCCAGGAANATGAGCTGCGAGAGACCAAAGGCAAAACCGCCCAGGCTAATCCANTTGTTNAAGTCNGCAAACTGCANNGCNTAGTCCGGGATCCGNCGCGGCATACCCGCCAGCCCTACAAAGTGCATAGGGAAAAACAGCACGTTGACGGAAATCAGTGAGCACCAGAAATGCCATTTAGCCAGGGTGATATCNAACATNCGGCCGGTCCATTTCGGGATCCAGTAATACACCGCCGCCATAATCGAGAACACCGCGCCGGTGACCAGCACATAGTGGAAGTGCGCCACCACAAAGTAGGTATCATGGTATTGGAAGTCCACTGGCGTAATCGCCAGCATCAGGCCGGATAAACCGCCAATGGTAAACAGCACAATAAAGGCAATAGCAAACATCATAGGGATTTCGAAGGTCATGGACCCACGCCACATGGTGGCCACCCAGTTAAATACTTTCACCCCGGTTGGTACCGATATCAGCATGGTGGCAAACATAAAGAACATCTCTGCCGCCACCGGCATCCCCGTGGTAAACATATGGTGAGCCCACACAATAAAGCTCAACAGCGCAATNGANGCCGTGGCATANACCATGGAGGCGTAACCAAANAANCGNTTACGGGCAAAGGTAGGNATAATCTGCGAGATAATACCGAAGGCCGGTAAAATCATGATGTACACTTCGGGGTGACCGAAGAACCAGAAGATATGCTGGAACATCACCGGATCGCCACCACCGGCAGCATCAAAGAAGCTGGTACCAAAGAACTTATCGGTNAGCACCATGGTCACCGCGCCNGCCAGTACCGGCATNACNGCNATCAGCAGGAANGCAGTNATCAGCCAGGTCCANACAAACANCGGCATTTTCATCCAGGTCATGCCCGGCGCNCGCATGTTNAAGATNGTCACNATCACGTTTATCGCNCCCATAATGGATGAGATACCCATGATGTGCACCGAGAACACGAACAATGCCGTACTGTCGCCACTNTAGGTAGTAGACAGCGGTGCGTAGAACGTCCAGCCAAANGCCGGGCCACCGCCCTCAACAAACAGTGAGGCCAGNAAAATAGTAAAGGCGAACGGCAGGATCCAGAAACTCCAGTTGTTCATCCGNGGCANCGCCATATCCGGCGCACCGATCATCATGGGGATCAGCCAGTTAGCCAANCCGGTAAAGGCCGGCATAACTGCCCCNAACACCATGATAAGACCATGCACGGTGGTCATCTGNTTAAAGAAATTAGGTTCNACAATTTGTAACCCGGGCTGAAACAGTTCGGCCCGGATCACCATNGCCATGGCNCCGCCCACNAAAAACATAATGAAGGCAAACCACAGGTACAGTGTGCCGATNTCTTTATGGTTGGTAGTCAGNACCCAGCGCATTAAGCCTTTGGGAATATGATGCTCATGATGGTCNTCGTGGGCANCTGCNTCCCCGTGGGCGGGGCTGATAATCTCAGTTGCTTTGCTCATGTTCTGCTCCTATTCCCCGCTGGCCACAGCNTTAACNTCTTTGGCCTGCACCATATCACCGGTGTTATTGCCCCAGGCGTTACGCTCNTAGGTAATCACCGCNGCCAGNTCTTTAAGGCTCAGCATTTTGCCAAACGCCTGCATNGCNGTGCCGGTTTTNCCGTTTAATACAATGTCGATATGCCCTTGCATGTCGTTNAGTGCCATGGGGCTGCCTTTCAGNGCNGGGAANACGCCCGGTAANCCTTCGCCGTTNGGCATGTGNCAGGCNGCNCAGGTAGCGTTGTANACNCGCTCNCCCTCGGTCATCAGCTCTTCCATCGACATATTCATCGCCAGTAANCGCTGTTCTTCCTCGCGGGCTTGCTGACGAATGGACTCCTGCTCACTGACCCAGGCTTCATANGCAGCNGGNTCTTTNGCAATCACCACTACCGGCATAAACCCATGGTCTTTACCNCACAGNTCAGCGCACTGACCACGATAAATNCCNGGCTCATCNACCCGTGTCCAGGCNTCATTNATNAANCCCGGGTTNGCNTCTTTCTTCACTGCNAANTCNGGNACCCACCATGAGTGNATCACNTCGTCAGAGGTGATCAGGAAGCGNACTTTCTGGCCGGTNGGGATCACCAANGGGCGGTCGACTTCCANCAGATAGTTTTCGCCCTTGGCGTAGCGGTTATCGATTTGTTCACGCTGAGTCGCCAGCAGTGAATAAAACTCTACGTCGCGGTCCATATACTTGTAATGCCATTTCCATTGCGAACCCGTTACCAGCACGGTCATATCCGGTTCGGTGGTATCTTCCATTGCAAGCAGCGTTTTGGCGGCTGGTACAGCCATAAAGATAAGAATTAAGAAGGGTAAAACGGTCCAGGCTATTTCAACTTTCACGCTCTCATGAAAGTTAGCTGGTTTTGCACCCCGTGATTTGCGATGCAAATACATAGAAACAAACATGATCCCAAACACTACTACTGCGATCCCCACACAAATGGAGAACATCAGCATGTGCAGATCGTAAACCTGGCCACTGATCTCTGTCGCGCCACGCCGCAGATTCAGTGCCGACACTTCGCCGCTTCCTGCTGCTACCGCTGTCGCGCCAGCTACCAACAGAACGAGTGCTGTCCAGGCTTTCAGTACACATATCCCGAGTTGTTTCACTCGACACCTCCGTTAGACCGGTAGCCACTCGCGAAACGCCCCAATGCGAAAAAGCCTGACTGGTCTGTATTGGTTGTTATTTGAACTGCCTTTTTAATATTTTGTGCTTACTTTGTTATTTTATTGTTAAGCACTGTATAAGAATTACTCATTGTGACTATAACGTCCAGCTATTTTTGTCTAAAATTCGGATAAATGGTTATTTTTTGTGCGAGGAGGGTAATCGGCGTGAATTTTGTTAGTGAGCTTTTACTAACTTAATAAGTAGACCTGAACAGGCAAAAAGTACCGGGAAAGCGTGGCTTAAAGAAAATAAAACCCTAAACGCAAGAAAACCGGCGAATGCCGGTTTTCAAATTCATAGATTTAAAAAATAATGCCTGGGGTGCTTACATCCAGTCGGCATTACGGATAACGCCTACAGCGATACCTTCGATATTAAACGGCTGATTAGCCAGGTCGACCTTAATGGGTGAGAATTCTTCATTTTCTGCATGCAGCAGTACTTCACGCCCGCGCTTTTCCAAGCGCTTTACGGTAACGTCTTCATCTACACGGGCCACCACTACCTGTCCATTGTGGACATCGCTGGTGCGGTGCACTGCTAACAAATCGCCGTCCAGTATGCCTATGTCTTTCATACTCATACCGTTTACACGCAGCAGGAAATCGGCTTTTGGATGGAATAACGCCGGATCCACTTTATAGTGCATTTCCACATGTTCCTGAGCCAGAATCGGCTCGCCAGCCGCAACCCGGCCAATCAGCGGTAAGCCTTCTTCTTCCACTTCGTCATCCAGCGGAATATTAAGCTTAATCCCCCGCGAAGTACCCGGAAGTATTTCAATCACGCCTTTTTTCGCCAACGCCTTTAAATGCTCTTCTGCAGCATTAGCAGAGCGAAAGCCTAACTGACGGGCAATCTCAGCACGCGTGGGCGGCATACCAGTATCCAGCATAGTGGATTTGATCAGATCGAGTACTTCTTGTTGTCGGGGGGTTAGTGGACGCATAAACAGCCTGTTATTCCATACAGTTGTTAGCAGTATAACGACTAAAACTTAAAACACAACGATTTTTGCTGGATCCAATTTAAGGCTCAACTAATCCATAGTACGATTTATTCAGCCGATAACAGGATGAAATAATCAAAAAGGATATTGCGATTGTGTCCAGCCATCGTGAAAGTATTTTTAAGAGAAATAATGTTTTAGCTCGAATTTATATTGTCATATTTCTTATAGGACTCTGGTTATACCAATATGTTGTTAGGGATCCAGCAAGCATCGACCCAGAAACGCTAGCTAAGTATGAACTTGGCCTTTATGGCACGCCGATAATTGTCATGTATTGTATTTTCGAGCTTTGGCGCACGTTTAATTATCCGTATAAGTTAATTATCAATGACGAAAAGAAAACGCTGACTGAAATCTACCTGATGAGTCAAAATACACTTACCTATCTGAGTATAGAGAAGGCACAAGTACGTGCTGGATTAGTTTTCCTGGTTGCCCTGCGTATTTCGGTGAATTCGATCAGGCGTTTCGGAGTTATCCGATCACTTTTTCATCTTCTTTTTCGTCCCTGCCAGTTTTACCTTAAGTGATCGGATTGGTCTAGTTTTCTCATCGACTCTCCCGTGAGTTCAATGCGATGACTATTGTGTAATAATCGGTCGAGTAAGGCATCGGCTACGGTGGGATTGGTCATCAACTTGTACCACTCAGCAACCGGTAATTGACTGGCAATGATGGTGCTGGCGTTTTGGTATCGCTCCTCCATCACATCGAGCAGGTCATTTGCTTGTCGTGCGTTGAGTTTTTCCATTCCCCAGTCATCCAGGATGAGTAGCTTTTTCTTAGCAATTTGGGCCAGTTGCTGACGGTAGCTGCCATCGGCGTGGCCGATGTTTAGCTCATCAAGGAGTTGCCCTAAGCGGTAATAGCGGACGGTTTGGTGTTGCTCACAGGCTTGTTTGGCTAATGCGCAGGCAAGGTAGGTTTTGCCGCAGCCAGTGGCCCCCGTGATGATTATATTGTGCGCGTGGTGCAGGTATTGTCCGCTGAGTAGCGAGCCGATTTTATCTTTACGTAACCCACGTTCACTGCGGTACTTCAAGCGGCTGGCATGTGCATCAAGGCGCAGTGATGCTTGCTTTAGCAGTCGCTTCACCTTAGTAGACTGACGGCAGTGAATTTCGTGCTGGGCTAATAACCCCAGCCGTTCCTCGAAGCTCATATCCTCGTAAGTAGTGGCTTGACCATTCAATCGCAGTATTGAATATCACTAATTTCTTCTATGCAGTAAGGATTAACGTGCCACTTTATTATCTGAAATTCGTCAAAGTGAATTCTGTGCGAACTTGTAAGAGACAAATAAATCTCGAAATAATCCATGACAGGATTGTGCGATAGGATTTGCATAATGTGAATAAAATGCTGGTCATGTCGCCGGGGTTGCATCATCTCCACAATACTATTTATCCGTAAATTGTCCTTATCTATTCTCATTGTGGGGCGATTAATATTAAGGACTACAGCGTCTTTCTCTGGCAGAAAATCTATAGACACTTCAAATTCGACGTCCATTGGAAGTTGTAAACGCTGAGTCACAGACTCGTTAAAATTATCGCTATGGAATCCCAAATCAGTTCGATTAGTAAGACGCCGATGGAACTTAGTGTAAATCTTGAAGCGCACATTTGCTGTCAGGTCGTTACTAATGGTCAGCGTGTTTGGCCGGCCAATCCTGCGAAACCAATCATAAAATCTCTGTGAAAACTGGGGGAGAGGTTTTCAGACCATTTCATATAGCCAAGCCAAGGCACTACTTCACGAGTGGCCAAATATTCATCCTCTGTATCAATCATCTGAAAGACCGTATCTGGATCACAAGATAATGGATCTTAATTTGTTTTTTCTTTGGTGGATACGTATTTTAATCCGCCGTCAAAATCATGCTCTTTGTTTCATCTTTTTCAAAAAATCACTTGCCAGAAAAGATTACACATGTAATCTTAAAAACAGATCGACTACAAATGTAATCATCAAATTGAATTTGGGAAGAGGTGATCGATGAGTAACGACAATCCAAAAGCGGATATCTCCAACGCCGAATTTGAAGTGCTCGATGTACTGTGGGATGACTACCCCGCCACATCCAGCGATATTGTTGAACGTTTAAATCAAAAAAAGCCGTGGCACGATAAAACCGTAAAAACCCTGCTCAGCCGATTAGTTAAGAAGGGCGTAGTGGACTTTGATAAGGCCCAGCGTCAGTACCTATACCGCCCGCTGATTGCCAGGGAAGACTACACCAAAAAAGAAGCCTCCAGCTTTGTGAGCCGAATATTTAAAGGCAAGGTAGCGCCTCTGGTAGCCGGGTTTGCCAACCAGAATTCGCTGTCTCAACAGGACGTGGATGAGCTTAAGGCGCTGATTAAACAGTGGGAGCAAAACAATGACTGAGTGGCTCATTCAGCAGCTTATTCAACAACAAGGCCCATTATGTTTAGTGCTTATCACCCTGATGGTGATGGAGCACTTTTTCACCGCCAGAATTGGCATCCGGCTGATGTACAAACTGTGGTGGATGGTACCGGTTGTGCTGTTGATGGCTAATCTGCCCATCCCTGTGATTTCATTGCCTGCCAATAGTTTTACCCGCTATGTAGTAAGCGGATCGGTAGCGGTAAACGTTTCACAAAACACAGTATGGCTGGGTTTATGGGCAGCGGGTGCCTCTTGCATAGCGCTTTACCTGATAACGCAGTATTCACAGCTTGCCCGCTCCATAGGTAAACCTGTGGCTGGCAGTAACAACACCTGGTTTGCCCGGCGGGCCACCACGCCTATGCTGTTTGGCCTGTTTGCTCCCAGAATATTACTTCCGGCAAGCTTTACCAGGCTGTTTTGCCCTGTGCAGCAGCAATTAGTGCTCGAACACGAAAACACGCACCGTCGGCACGGCGATCATATATGGAATGCGCTGGCGCTGGTGATATTGACAGTTTTCTGGTTTAACCCTTTGGTCTGGCTGGCCCTGCGCTCATTCAGGATCAATCAGGAGCTGGCGTGCGATAACCAGGTATTGCACCAGAAAAGTCCACAGGAAAAATTACTCTACGCAAAAGCCCTGGTGGCCTGCGCGGAACAAAACTCTTCGTACCTTACAACCTACCCTACCTTCGGAGAAAAAAGCACCATGTTAAAACGACTCAATCTGATCAATAAGCCAAATTCGGCGACTAAAGTTGCTGGCGTCGCGGCACTGGCTTTCGCCGCTATTCTTACCACTCACACAGCACTGGCAAACCTGCCTGCCAGCGATATTCAGGCTGACAAAGTCAATCTGGCCACGCCGGTTAAGCGCGTCCCGCCGGTTTACCCGGCCAGCGCAGCGTTGGCAAATCAGGAGGGGTTCGTTACGCTTCAGTTTGATATTACTGAAACTGGTGCCACCGACAATATTAAAGTAGTGAAGTCGTCACCAGCTGGCGTATTTGATACCAGTGCAGTGAAAGCGATGAAACAATGGCAGTATAAGCCCCGGGTTCAGGGTGGTAAGGCGCAAAGACAAACCGGCATTTTAGTGCAACTGGACTTTAAACTGGCTGCCGACGACGATGAAAGTGCGCTAAACAGGCAGGATATTGAAAAAATCAGCGTAGCTAAAACGAAGTAATCTTCAGCTAATCCGGCTTCCCGTCAGTGCTTGCTTTTCTGCTTCTGACGGGCAAGCTTTCCCGCACTGAGTATGTATCTGAAAGCTGCTTTATAAAACCTGAAACACACGGATGATTACCGCGCCACCACCTTTTACCAGGTCAATGGTACCGGTGAAAACACGCTGATTCAGCCAGTCATACTTACCCTTGGGTGCCTGGAATTTTGGTATCGTACGAACGTAAGGCCCTCCCTCATCGGCCTGGGATGCAATACCACTGTTATGGATAATAATCGTTTGCCCATCAGAAGTTCTGATGCTGTACAGGGCGTCAATTTCCAACACGCCATCAGGGCGCTTTAGCTGCCAGTCCGCACCACCGGGCAGAACGTCACCAGACAACGACTCACCATTAACATGTTGTCCGGCAAAGTATCCCCCGGTAATTGGGACGTATTTGCGGATACCTTTGTCACTCTCTCCGACTTCAACCAGCTCATCTACCGTCACCACTAACGTGAGCACGTGCTGCATGCCCGGCACTTTATCAGTTTCAGGAATATCGCGATCACTCAGATTTACAACAGTCTCACTCATAGCGCTTGCCTGCGGCGCTAATGTTATGGTTAAACACATTAAAAACAGAAGGTGAAGCCAACGAAAGTGCATGGAATTATTCTGCTTCATTGATATTGCAAGGTCCTGTGCCAGTGGGTAAATGATAAAAAAATGTTAATACACCAATTCACACCTGTGAATATCAAAAAGTGACACATTACTTTGCAAAAACAGCACAGGTAGTATGTAACCCATTATGCTGGCTGCGAAACGCAGACTAACTATCTTGTGACATACGCTTGCCGGCGCTGTTCTGCCACTGCACTTACTTTTACCCAGCGGAACAGATACATAATTACCAACTTTGTTATCGCACTGGTTATCGCTAAAGTAAGCAGTGGCCAGCCTTCCTTTACCCCCATGCTTAGGGCAAAGGCAATAGTGGAAATATCCATCAGCAAAATAAACTGACTCATTTTAAGATCCACCGCACCGGTCTGACCCGCTTTCAGAATTAAGCGGATTTGATGATAGTAACCCTGAGCAATAAACGCAGACACCAGAACAATAAGCAGAGTAGCAATGTGCCTGCCCTGATCGGCGATTGTGTCGCCTAACAGTAGCCCTGCACCCGCCAACACCAAGCTTCCGCCTGCCAGTACAACACTCAAGCGGGCCGCCCGGGATTTGCGGTCCAGCCAGATTTCCAACAAAATCCCCATCCCCAGCATTGCCGCCAGTAACCGGGGCCACACAATATAGTGATTAAATGGTTCAATGGAGTAGCCATAAATAAAAAAAGACAGGTAAGCAAAAAAGCTCACGGTGAACTGATTCAATGACAGTAACGCGGTCGGACGCGCGGTTTCACTTTCTCTTTGTTTGCGGCGCCATATAGTGCTCAGTTGAGAGTACACACCCAGTACACTTACCATAATAAACAGGGTATTGAGAGCGCCCAGCAAATTATATAAAGTCAAATCGTAATCCTTTTCACATTCAAATTGTCGACAATTATATTGTAAAAATCAGATTTATATCATTTTTAACCGTTCTTCCGAGCATCAATGTCGACAATAGTAAAGTTTGAATGACATACGCTCACCACTAACCATTTTATTATTTATCGCTTTCGCGAAATCAAACAGTAAGGGGCATATCCCATGTAAAACAAGGTCGCCGTCATTACCGGCAGCAGCAGAGGAATAGGTGCTGCAACAGCGCGGCTTATGGCTGCAGAAGGCTATTCGATAGTGCTTAATTATCAGTACTCTGCCGCGAAGGCCGAGGCATTAAAGCAAGAAATTAGCGCTATGGGTGTGCCCTGCATCGCGGTGCAGGCCGATGTATCTGAGGAAGATCAGGTTGAAGCTTTGTTTACTCAGGCCGACGCTCTGGGCCCCCTTGCTGTGCTGATTAACAACGCTGGCATTCTGGCGCAACAAACCGGTCTGCGAGGCATTTCGGCTGAGCGGTTTCGCCATATCCTTAATGTAAACGTACTGTCCTGCTTCTTGTGTACCAGGGCAGCAGCAACAAGAATGTCGACAAAAGAAGGGAAAAGTGGCGGCACTATTGTGAATGTTTCCTCCACAGCAAGCAAATCCGGGGCCCCCAATGAATACACGGATTACGCCGCATCAAAGGGTGCCATAGACAGCTTTACCCGCGGCTCCGCACTGGAACTGGCTGACGAAGGGATTCGGGTGAATGCAGTGCGACCGGCCCTGATAGATAATGAAATGCATGCCTCAGGTGGCGAGCCAGACAGAGTCAAACGCCTGGAGGCAAAGATACCTCTGCAGCGACCGGGCACCGTACAAGAAGTAGCTGAAGCCATTGTCTGGCTGGCAACGGATAAATCATCCTTTATAACAGGTAGCTTTATCGACGCATCCGGTGGATTATAGTCACACTGTATTGGCTATTTTGAAGGGCAACACATGGAAGTCAGAATTTTTACTAAAACCCTCGCCTACAAGCCGGGATTATTTGCGGCTACCCAGGAAGTCACTGACGGCGGTCTGGAAGACGAGGTCACCCAGTGGTTAGAAGCCAATCCGGCTTATCGCGTGGCGCATATCCATCAAACGCAGAGTGGCGGCTCCTGGCGCCCGGCAGTGGTTACTATCAGCATTTGGTACACTTCCAATGATTAATTTCACCCGCTTAGCTGCGCTTGCTTTTTTATTGTTTATAGTCTGGGTTATTTACATGGCCAATGCCGGGCACAGCAGTGTATTTTTCGACTTTGTTGCGGCCATTCCATACGGCGACAAACTTGGCCATGTGGGCTTATTCGGCACCTTAACCTTGTTAGCGGTGCTGGCATCAAAGTTTGCCGGCTGGAAGCTGAACAACACTAAGCTGTATTTTGGTGCTATGGCGGTGACGCTGTTTGTGATTGGCGAGGAAATCAGCCAGGCCTTTATACCCTCCCGTACCTTTGACTTTGCCGATCTAAGCGCCGATGCAGTAGGTATTCTGCTGGCCNTACTGGTGTTACGCAAGCTGGAGAAAACGGCNGGTATGCAAACCTACCTTCAGCGCTGACGNCNTACAAAACNGTGGTAGGNCANCGCCATTANTAAGCAAACTATGGTATTGACGTAACCTGCCACCANGGCGTTTCGAACAAACAGCTATAACTTTTAGTGGATCTTTTTCTCTACTTTGGCGCGCAGNGCCGCGATATCTTTGTGACGACCTTCGTCAGCTAATGGTCGTGCNGGTCGTGGCGCGGCATTTANCGCTTTATCCAGATAAGCCAGCGCCTGTTCATATTCGCCANCGTCGTACAGGTATTCNGCGTAAAAATAGTTGCTNTCTATNCCATCCGGATTNACNTNCAGCGCACTTTTTAACAGCTGCTCNGCTTTTTTGTCNCTGCCAAAGCCAATCGGCCAGCCTGGCACTTTGTGGTACAACACACCAAGGCTGGTCATTGCCGATCCCTGCAGCGCATGAGAATCGATAGCCAACGCATCCTCAAAGCTCTTCTTAGCAGACTTGGCGTATTTCAGCGCGCCTATACCGCCTTCTGCACCGGCAGTGCTCGACTGNACAATCCCCAGCCAGATTAAATATTCCGGCTGCTTNGGCTNGGCTNCCACCAGCGCCTCGGCTTGTTTTATCAGTGATTTAAATTCATCGGCTTTTTTATTATTGTCGATGTCAGCGTAGTTAATTCTGGCCCAGGCAGACTGAATATCAGCCAGTCCCGGGGTACTCTCAGCGGCAGTCAGAGGCAGGCACACAGCCACCAGCAAAGTTAGCAAATAGCGAACAGTTTTCATGACAGTTTCTCCTTTGTGACGGATGTCAAAAAGCGTTGAATAACGGGTAGTTTTTTAATAAGCGCACGGTCAACAATGGCGGGAAACACCCCATTGATGCGGGCAAAAAGTCGCTCCGGAAAACCAATAAACCAGCGGGATTTATTGCCTTCAAGTTGTGCAACTAAGGCATCAGCGACGCGTTCTGGCGGGTCCATCTGATTGCCCAACGCCTGATTCATCGATACCACGGCGTCGGAGTTAATCGCAGTCTGAGTGGCCCTGGGAGCCAGGTAATAAAAGTTAACCGAACTGTGCGCATACTCACGAATCAGGGATTCAGTAAATCCCCGTAAACCGAATTTAGAGGCGCAGTAGGCCGCATGGCAGGGAAATCCAATGCTGCCAAAGGTAGAGCCAACATTAACCACGTAACTTTTGCCTGCACGTTGCAATACAGGCAACAAGCGCTGGATCAGGGCGATGGGCGCCGTTAAGTTAGTGGCTAACAGCGCTTCAATCCGGGCCATTGGAATAGCACTGAAATTGCCAATTTCATTAATACCGGCACTGTTTATCAGCATCGTGGGCGGGTGCTCATGACACACCGCCACAACCTTATCCAGACCTTCGGCCGTGGTGATATCAGCGCAGGCNACCNTGTGACGNCCGGGCAATGANTCAAGCAGTTCGCTAAGTTTAGCCCCATTGCGGCCCGTAAGGATAAGCGAGGCACCAAGGCCAGCCAGCTTGCGGGCAATGGCTTCCCCGATTCCGCCTGAAGCGCCGGTAATCAGGCAAACCTGCTGTTGCCAGTCAATACTCATCAGGCTGCCTCCCCAAGCGTATCCTTGCATGCCAGCGTGCGAAAGATATTGGCGTACAGCTGAAAGAACATTTTGGCTGAATGGATAATCAGATCCTGCTCAGCTTTATCGTCAATTTTNTTCATCAGGTCNCGAAAGAACACGATATGCTCCTGATCCAGCGAACCATGGGAGCGCAGATAACTGAACGCGCCACCGGGTAAATCCAGGGTTTTTCTAATCATGGCGGCCGCGTTATCCGCCAGCGCAATGCTGGTACCTTCCAGCACAAACACCATACCAAAGAAGCACAAGGGATTTTTACGACGAATAGCGTCATAAGCATAAGCTACCATTAATTCGGTGGCCGCCGATGGCTGACTATGTCGCACGGCTTCTTTATCCACCCCGCAGGTAGCTAAATCATTGAGGATCCATTCCTGATGGCCCATTTCTTCCTCAATATATTCACCTACCGCTTCTCGCAACCACTCTTTGCTTTCTGGTAACGCTGCACCGGTGGCCATAAGTAAGGGTACGGTATGTTTTACGTGGTGGTAGGCTTCGCGCAGAAAGGCCGTGTAATTATCCAGGGTAATATCGCCCCTGAACACCTGTTGAATAATCGGCGAACCAGTTAAGTAAGCTCGCTCTGCCTGGGTTTCCTGCTCTAAACGGGTATATAAATTCATGCTAATTACTCCTCGCCTAAGCCACTGCCGGCGTATACATAGTGTCGATAACGGTCTGAAAATGCGTAACGGCTTGTTGCCGTTTTAATTTGCCATTGGCGGTAAATAAGCCAGCATCGGCCGCAATTTCAGGCAGGGTTTGCCACGCCTGTAAGCGGGCATAGTCGGGCAGTTGTTGATTAACTGCCNNAAGGTGTTGNTCAATCATNTGTGNGGTTACGCCCNTNTGACGCGGCACNAANAGCGCAGCGCAATGCGGNCGNGCTTCACCCACCACCAGNACCTGGCTGAANANNCCNCCNGCNAGNANCAGACTNTCAATCCANTCNGGNGAAATATTGCGNCCTAATGAGGTGATAATGAGGNTTTTCCTGCGNCCNGCCACNNAGTANTAGCCGTNTTCTTCNCTNACNAAATCGCCGGTTTTTACTNCTGTGGGATAAAANGATTGCGGCTGNTTCAGATANCCGAGGAAAATGGTGCCACTGGCCACCAGNTCGCCGNTTTCNATGGTAAGGGTGTTGTGACCAAGAGAACGTCCTACACTGTCAGGATTGTCTGCATCGGGCAGGTTCAGGGTGTTAACCGAAACACATTCAGACAGGCCATAGCCCTGATAAACCGGCAAACCGGCTTCACGTGCTTTGGCTATCAAACCAGCCGGCACAAGAGCGCCGCCCACCGCGATAAACCTTAATGATTGCGGTGGTTGCCAGCCATTACTGCAGGCGGTAACCAGCATGAATAACAGCTCAGGCACCAAAATCAACGACTCAGGCTGCGCTTTGCTGATAGCACTTAGCATCGCCGCCGGGTCGGTTAACCTGGCGCCGGAAAAACCCAGCTCGTCACTACCGCAGATCACCACTGTGCCACCACAG
This sequence comes from Alteromonadaceae bacterium, assembly GCA_002691625.1. Classification (GTDB taxonomy): domain Bacteria; phylum Pseudomonadota; class Gammaproteobacteria; order Enterobacterales; family Alteromonadaceae; genus Alteromonas. The sequence continues at coordinate 36,583 of NZIK01000076.1, read as the reverse complement.
ATTAAAGGAGCGTACACACCAGCGATATTCTCCAGCAGGGTTGCCAAAGGTAACAGGCATTGATGGCGCACATGCGGCATCTTCAGCGCTGCATCCAAACTGGCAGCAACCCTGGCTTGCGAGACATTGCTCAGGCAGACGCCTTTAGGATTACCGGTAGAGCCGGAAGTAAAGGTAACTTTCCCAGTGCCGACGGGGACTTCTGGCAACATCGGGTTATCCCACAATGTTGCGTACAATTGATTAAACGGCGAAGACGTCGGCTGACCACCGGAAAACAATCTGGGTTGATCGGTGATAATGAGTTCAATACCGGCTTCGGCAAGCAGGTGTTGCCGCTGGGTCGCTGAAAAATAAGGTGGTACCGGAACCAGTAATTTATTTGCCCGCTGACAGGCCAAATCGCAAATAATCCATTCGGCACTGTTATCGGCCAGCAATGCTATGCGTTCTGCAAAGTGCGAAGCCAACCAGTCAGCCACCTGACTCACCCGGTCATTCAACTCTGCATAAGTCAGACTGCCGCTTCGCCAGCTAAGCGCTTGCCTGGCTGGCCATTGTTGCCAGTTTTTCAAAATCATAACTGTGCTCCCAATTGTGCCGAGAACGCCGGAGCCAGAGGCGCAAACTGCTCATAGCCGGTGCGTAATTTCGGGTTGTCCAGGGTTAACTGAATAATATCGGCGACCTTGGCTGCCACGACTTTAGGTCCTGTTTGGTAATAGGTACCCCAATTTTGTTTTGGCTCACCTAACCGGGTTTCATCGGCGTCTGTAAGGTAATGCAGAGCCAGGCCGCCATGTTCCATCATTCTTTGTAGTCGGGTAGTGGCAGTAAACACCAATACTGAAATATGCTGCTGAAATAATCCCATGGCGGTGAGCAATAACAACGGCATGGTATAGCGGGAAGATTTGCTGTAGAGATTACCGATTTCGGCCAGTCGATGGCGCGGACAATGGATGCCATTATCGCTTAGTGCCTGCTCCAAAGAGTCAGGGAAATAGGTTTCCACAAACATTTTTTCATTGCCGGTACGAATGCCCAGTGCGGCTTCGATGTTGTTACCTCCGAGGGCAATCAGCACGGGCATAAATTCGGTAATGTCTGCCTGATAGGCCTGGTTAAAGCCTTTAGCAATATGGTTTTCAATGGTTTTTCTCTTTGTGCTTTGCTGATTGACTACCTGTAAGCTTGGTAAGCTGGCAGCAGGCACCACAGTCGAGCCTTTACGCGGAACACGCAGGCGTGATAATTGTTCTGAAACAGGTTGGATGGTACTCAACATAACTTCGTCTCATTGGGTGACTGTTGAGCGAAATTATGAACTGTCAATATTAAGCGAACCTTAAGTGCCCAAAAATCTACAGATTTTTGGGCACTCCGGAAACGTCTACGTTATCCGGATCTCCTTAAAAGCTTGTCTCACCAATAAAAATCAGCGGGTTTGCCTTGGCTCTTTTTATATAACACCAACGGGTTAGCCATCCGAATCCGGCTAAAACTGCTGACGAGCTCTGCAGTTCCACGCAAATTAAGCGACAAACTCAATCCGCGATGCCGGACTTTTAATCACAGAGCAACTTGGGAAATGTGTGGACACCGGAATGGCGTTCAATGGAATTGGCGAGTTGGCCATTGTTGATATAACTGGCCATATATTGATTGATGACTGGCAGCAGATCTTGCCTTCCTGGCCGGAGGACAAACACCAGATCAACACTGCTGATCACATTGGGAGACTGATAAAACTCATTGTCGCAGAATTGGCGTTTATTGAGCACCGACAACGCGTTTTGTTCGCTCATAATGGCATAATCACAACGGCCTTTGGTGAGCATAAGCGCCATCAGTGTCTGGCTGGCCGAGTTTACGCGAATCAGTGGGTGCTGTTCACTTTCAAAAGCCGTCTGTAACACCGGATATTTAAACCCAAGGCGGGTACAAACCAACTCTCCGCTACTCTCAGCTAACTCGAATGGCCCGTCAAAAGCGGCTGTTGCGTAAAGATAGCTATCATGCTGTAGCAGCGGATTGCTGAAGATAAATCCCTTGGGGTCGTCCAGCCATTCCTCACCAGAAAGAAACATATCGGCCTTCCCCTGGCGCAGGAATAACTCGTTGCGGGCGCGGCTGGAATCAAGGTAAGTGACCCGCAGGTTTGCCTTGTCGGCAAAGCTGTTAAAAAAGTCCACAACCACGCCCTGATAGGACTGACTTTGCGAATCAAAATACAGATAGGGCGGTGAGCCGGGCGAATTAATCGCAAAGATGATCTCTTGCGTCGGCGGTAAGGCCACTGCACGACCGGCAGAGAATACACTGCTTAGAAGTAAGAGTATGCAATAGGAAATTAACCGCATTGTGCTAATTTTTCTGCCTCATCTGCCAAAGCGACCTTATGCCGCCTGAAAACCATCTCAGAGTATACCTCAGGGCCTCTCTGCACGCTAACGCCAATATAACGTGCGGACTGTTTCCCCATGATGCAGTACCTATGGTATTTAGCTATTTATAGTGGCAAGTTGATACTCGTTAATAATGACAAAGAGTTGAATTTCACTGATCGTTTAGCGCCTCGAGCAATTTCTGGCCAACTCAGGTGAACACCTCTTTAACCATAAACTAAGTCAGGCTGCGTATACAGTAATGGTCAGGAGCAACCATCAGTGCAGCACGCCACAAGAGATGTTGGCATTGCAATTGGGGTTTACCGGTATGGATGACGGTACACTTTATATTTTGCGCACTACAGTCTGGCTAACTCAAGCGGCTATTTTCAGGCATTGCCACGCATCTGGCGGGAGCCTGGCCGCCCAAGACAGCCAGCCAAACACCATTGCCAGTAGCGTACCGACGATATACATCAAGGGTGTAGCGATTTACTAAAATTCGTATTCCATGGCCATACGCAGTGTATGGTCTTTGCTGTCACCGTTGAGTCCGGCAATAAAAGCCAGCTCCCATTTAAGTTGCTTTTGTTTATCGAAGCGCTTTATCCCCATAAAGGCCGGACCTACACCAATAAAGTCCTCCGCGGCATAAAACTCCACAGCCGGCTGAATTTCCGGGATCCAGCGATAGCGAAATTTCATTTTAAACTCGCTTTCAAACTCAGACTCGATGGTGTCTCCCCATTCGTACACCAACAGCACGTTGGTAGTTAAGCTAAAGCGCCCCAGTTCTTTTTCGGTGAGCACACCGCCCTTAAACTCCCAATCGTTACTGGCATTTTGTTTTTCCAATTCAAACAACAGCCCCCAATCAGCCCAGTATTGCCCTTGCTCGGTAAGCATCGAACGCAACTCCAGCTCGTAACCAGCCACACCGAAATTGCCGGTGTCATCACGAGAGCCAACAATATAGGCCTCCAGAATAGTGTATTCAGACAACGCATGACCAAACGAAATCCGCTGCATCAGAATATTGCCGTCTTCCTCACTCTGGCGAGAGGTCAGGCGCCATTCGACTTCACGCTCAAAGGGTAAAACATAGGGATGATAAACCCTGTCGACGGTAAAATTGTCGGCCCACACCTTGCCCGGCAAAACCAGTAACAGGGCTATAACCAGATATAATCTCATCTTAACTCCCCGGTTAGCTGACGCTTACCAACCAGTAACGAACATAAGTAACAATACACAACCGGAAACAGTATCGAAGCCACGTAAATCAACATATAAGCTCCCGTCGGCGTAGCTTCGTACCCGATTAACACATTGAGAAAGTGACCATACTCACTGTCATCCGCCACCCAGCCTGAGGTATCCCATAACCGACGCTGATTTGGCAGCAAATTTATTTGTTCCAGCAACATCGCGATGCCAGCAATCTGACCAGCAAAGAAGAGGATCAGAACCGCGAACTTAATCACTCTGACGCGAATTGCAGCGACTGCGACATAGAGCAGTACCCCCACGCTCAGGCTGATCCCAAGCCCAATGACATTGCCCAGAATGAGTGACGCACCGGCATCGGATGCCGACCAATAGGCAAGTAAATAAATAATAAAATGGATCACGTTAATAAACGTAATGCCAACCATCAGCAAGGCACTTAACCACTGCGTTGAAGAGGTATTGCCCTGATATTGCCGGCGGACAAACTCTCCCAACCCGCTTAGCATAACAACCAGCACCAGCGTTTTAATGAGCTCCAGACCGCCCCCCTCAAACCATTCAGAAACGACGGATAAATTGAAATACAATCCCACAGCCATCAGAAAACCCACCAGCGTACCGCCAAGCAGATGACGCGCACTTCCCCCCTGTTGCGCCAGTAAAAAACTGAACAACAAGAATACCGGCAGAGTGTCACGAATAAACAGGATCACGGTATTAATCAGCATCCGTTGCCTCCTTGTCGCCTACAATGACATAGCCCACAGCGGAATTCGGGTGCAACTCACCAAAAAACTTATAGCGGCCATTTGGCAATGGGCCAACGAAAATAGTGCCTTTGCTGTGGCCAAAAATCACCTTCTCGCGGTTAAGATCAAAACTATCAATTTCCTCTGGCGAGGGATCATGGTTAATAAATACCAGACGCACTTTCTTACCTTCCGGAATGCGCACGGTTTGCGGAATAAACAGATGATCACGAATTTCGATAACCACTTCTGGCAGCGCTGCCAACGCATGCAATGGCGCCAGCGTTAACAGGGTTAGCGTTATGGTTTGCAGAATCAGCTTCATGACTCAGTTACCTCAAAAGGTAAACTCACCGCCACTTTTAAGCCTCCCAGCGCAGAATCACCGAGGGCAATAGTGCCATGATGCAAGGTAATAATCTGACCAACAATGGCCAGTCCCAGGCCGCTGCCCGTTGACTTGTACTTTTCATCTTTCTGATCGCGATAAAACCGCTGTAGCACGCGGGGCCGTTCCTGAGGCGCAATACCAGGTCCGGAGTCTTCCACCATCACGCATACCTGCTCGTTTTTGTTCAACACCGTTACCTGAATGGCTGCACCCTCCGGTGAATAGGCACTGGCGTTGGCAATCAGGTTTTGGAGCATCGTGTAAAGGGTAAACTCAGTACTCATTAAAAACGCGCTGTCGCCCTCGAGGCTGATGTCCTGATGTTTACTGTCGATTTTACTGTAAATGTCAGCAATCACATTTTGCGCCACAACGAAAGCATCTACCTTACTCAGTTGTAGGTGAAACATCTCCGGACTGGTGCGGCTTAGCAGTAAAATCTGATTCACCACGTGGATCATTCGATCGGTGTCCTGCTGTATGGCTTGCAGTTTACCCGCATCGTCATGGCGCTCTTTGGCCAGATTATGCAGGTTAATTTTCATTACGCTCAGTGGTGTGCGCAGCTCGTGGGCGGCATTGGAAGCAAACTGCTGTTCGCGCTCAAAGGCTTCATTAAGGCGCAGGAACATGGTGTTAAGGGTGTCCATCACCGGCTGCATTTCAGTCGGCACCTGGGGCAAAGACACCGGCGACAAATCCTTGCCCTGGCGGTTAGACAGTTTTGATGACAGTAACTTAAGGGGCTTTAACCCCAGACTCACCGATATGAAGACGATAAGCGCCAATATCGGTACCGCATAAATAAACGGCATAATGACCGATACCGTTAAAGCATCGGTTAACCCCACGCGGCTTTGTAACGGCTGCCCAACGATAACTGTAGTACCGTCTGTCAGAGTCTGTTTATAAACCCGCCAGCGCCGGCCATCAAAATTTTGTTCGGAAAAGCCATCCGCGCCAATGGTGAGCGGCTCATCTGGCTGATTGGGCGAGTCGGTGATAAGTGTACCGTCGCGCCAGATCTGATACACCAGTTCACTACTACCGAAGCCATCCATTTGCTGACCATTGCTCAGTGCTACCGAATACAACAGAGTAGTTAGCTCCTGATCCATAAACCGCGACGACATCGACAGCGCTGCGCGATAACCATGGATCGCAGCACTGAAAATCACCAGGATCAGCGAGCTGATAAGCACCAGCGTTATCGTGCGCCGTATTGAGTGCAATCGTCAGGCTCCGTTAACAGGGATACTGTAGCCTACACCACGAATGGTTTTGATAAAGTTCTCCGGCAGCTTTTTACGCAAATGGTGGATGTGCACTTCGATAGTATTGCTTGAGACTTCGTCGCCCCATTCATATAACCGTGACTCCAGTTTTTGTTTGGGCTGAATACGGCCGCCGTTTTCCATTAACACCTTTAATAACATCAGCTCCCGTCGAGGCAGCGAAACGGCTTCTCCGGCCACGCTCAGCTCCAGCGTTTGTGTATTTAAGGCCACCTCACCAATTTTTACCATGGCAGTACTGGCCGTACCTAAACGACGCTCAAGGACACGCAAACGGGCAAACAGTTCGTCCATATCAAAAGGCTTGGGCAAATAATCATCAGCACCAGCGTCTAAGCCAAGGATTTTATCGGTCACTTCATCCCGGGCAGTCAGGATGATCACCGGCATGTCTTTCACTTTGTGGCGAATCTGGCGCAGCACTTCAAGCCCATCCATATCCGGCAGGCCAAGATCGAGGATTACAATATCGGTTTGCTCTGCCGCCAGCATTGCCAGCGCCTCACTGCCGCGATAAACACAGTCCACCACATAACTGGCGTCCCGCAGCGATTTACTCAGCGCGGCCGAGAGCGGCTGGTCATCTTCAACAAGAAGTATTCGCATGTTATTGATAACGTGAAAATTTAAGTTAACCCCAGTATAGCAGTTAAATCTTAAGCAAACCTTAAGGGAAATTGCAGCATAGCAATGCTTATACCCGCAGTTCGCCAGTCACCTACAGGGGGTAAGAAAGAATAAAACAGGCACCCCCCAGCGAGTTGCTGGAAATCACCGATACCGTCCCTGCGTGCCAGAGCTGAATTCGTTTTACAATGGCCAGCCCTAAACCGGCGCCGCCAGCATAACGTACGCGGCTGTTGTCAGGCCTGAAAAACGGTTCAAAAATACGCGCGGCCTGGGCGGGTTCTACGCCGGTACCGTCGTCGTTTACGGCAATGTTTATCGCAGTATCGGTTTGATAAACTTCAATAATAATCTGCGACTTAGCATGGCGGATAGCATTATTCAGCAGGTTAATAACAGCCCGCTCTATAAAGTGACCATCCCCACGCACGGTAAATTCGTTACCACTCACCAACAAGGTCTTACTGGTGGTTAGTGCTAACCTGGCCACCACATCACTACACAATGTTGTAATTGGAATATCGGCAATATTCAGTTCAGGGGTCATGGCATCGTACTGGGTATAATCCAGCATTTCCTGCACTAACCCCTCAAGTTCGTCCAGATCGGCTTGTATACCTCGCCAGGCCTGGCTGTCTGGCTCGGGTTTCATTTCCAGGGCAAATTTTAATCTGGCAATAGGCGTTCTGAATTCATGCGCCACAGCGCCGGTCAGTTCCCGCTGATCGCGCAGCAAGCCGTGCACCCGCTCGCTTAGCATATTGAGTTTATTCGAAATAGGCTGGATGACAGAACGCTTCTTCAGCGTAATCGATACGTTTTCGCTGTCCTGCCCCAGGTGATCCACCCTGCGGGTGAGATAGGCCAGATCGCGCCACAGCGGCCATAACCAGATTGCCAGCATCACACCCAGCAACAGCAGGAACGCCGAAAGATAGATCAGTAAATAGGGCCTGGACACTTCGGTAAACGGCAACGAAAGCACAATCAAACGGCGTTCACTGGCCGGTATATAAATGAACCTTGCAGTGTCGGTATACAAGGTTACGGGCAAGCCGGCCTCCAGGTCGGCTTGCTCCGCAGCAGACCAGTTAATCGCCGCACTGTCTTTCAGCTTGTAATCGATACCCGCCTGGCGGAGTGTTGCCAGCAGTTGCTTTTGATCTTTTAATGTCAACGGCAATAAGGCCTTTGCCAACACCATGTCGGCCGGCTCGCGGTAATCTTCGTCAGGCCAAATCAGTTCGAGCGTGCTGCTGATAAGTACCAGAGAGACCGCCATAAACAGGTAAAAGCTCACGAACAGGCGGGTCATTCGTCACTCCATGCATCCGCCACAAAAAAGAATCCCTTGCCCCAGATAGTTTTGATGCGGTAAGGGTTTTGCGGATTGTCTTTGAGTTTTTTACGCAAGCGCGACACCCTGACGTCAGCCGAACGGTCGAGACCATCGTATTCACGCCCAATTAGCTCCTTATACAGGTTAGTTCGCTCTACCAGCTGAGAGGCGTTATCAGCCAGTAAACACAGCAGGTCGAATTCGTGGCTGGTTAAAGTGATATCCTCGCCGCCCAGATTGACTCTGCGCGACAGCTTGTCAATGCTCAACTTGCCAAAAGTCACTACCGAGCCACTTTGAACCGGCGCTTCAGCCGAGGCGGCGCGACGCATCAGGGCATTCAGCCTGGCCAGTAGCACCCGCGGTTCCACCGGCTTAACCACATAATCGTCAGCGCCTATTTCCAGTCCCAGCACCTGATCAAAGCTCTCACTTTTCGCCGTCATAAACAGCAGCGGCCCGGTATAAAATTGACGTAATCGATTGCATAAGTTAAAGCCATCATCCCCCGGTAGCATGACGTCCAGAATAATGGCATCCGGTGGTGCATCCTTCACTCGCTCTACGAGCCCTTCACCATCGGCAAACCGGTCCACGCTAAAATCATTGGCCGTCAGGTACTGACTAACCAGCTCAGCCAGTCTTTCATCGTCTTCAACCAGGATAAGCGACTTCATCAGAATAAACTCCAGGGATTTTTAACGCGGCGTCTGAGCATCGAAGCGCTGCGATAACGCAGTGTGAGTATTACCGAAGCCTGGTACGTATTGCTTTCTCTCACCAGGCTAAGCTCTGACTCTTCTTTTAACCTAACCTTCACAGCACCTGGCATGCCACTATGAGGCCAGCACCCCAGCGGCTCGGTGTTCAGCGTCAGGCAATATCTGTCGTCAGGAAGCGGTGGATAGTGCAGCGGGACTGACATAACACATTCATCGCCTTGTTCTGCAGCGATACACTCACTGGGCGTGGCTGAAAAGGCGTCGTCCTCAGCTTCTGCCGGCATTAACAATGCCCCTGAGAGCAGCAGAAGTAAGCAGAATAAACGCACCCAAACCCCTTAAAACTGATAGCCGAAGCCAATGAAACCACTGGCAACGTAGTCTTTAGACACCAGCGGGCTGTCGGTCATGCCGCTGCCCAGGGTGGATAACTGCACCCGGCCCACCCAGCGCCAGTGCTTGCTTAAAGATTTATTGAGTAGCAGCCCGACACTGGTTTGCAGGGCATGGTCTGCGGCGTACCACAGGCTGCTATTAGCCGTATCCTCACCATCTATACCGTAATAATAATCTATCAGCTTCTCGCTCTTGTAGGTCACTGAAGCATTAGCGGCAAAGCGCCAGTCGTCCCACTGCCAGCGGTACTGGTATTTTAGTTGTGCATAATACCCCTGATGTACGCCGAGCGGGTCGCCGGCTACCGCAGCAGATAACAGGCTGTCGGAGCCATTCCAGTTGACTCTGAAACCAGCATCAGCGGTCCACTTTCGGCTGCTGATGTCGTTGATAGATATTGAATCCCGGGGGGCGGGGGATTCACCGTCACTATCGCCGGGTTGCAACGGGCTGCCAATAACATCCGCCGCGCTGGTATTAACAGACAAAACGATATTTGCCGGGTGCCAGAACGCAAAGTAGGAACGCTCTCGGTTCGCTCTCACGAACAATTCGGTGGTTACATCACTGCGCAATAGCCACTGATAGCCAACCTCACCGTTGTCGAAATAAGCATTTTCGCCATACCAGGCTACATCGGGTAAAACCACCAGCGGGATAGGATCGCCATCGACCAGTGGATTGGTTCTGGCGCCAATGCCCACCGCGATGCCTAATTTCCAGGAGTTGGGTGCTATGCAGGCATCGTCACTCTCACAGGCCCACGCAATGCCGTGGCCTGACAGCCACAGCAATAAACAGCACAGCAAAGGGATCCGCACACCATAGCTCCGGCAGGTTATTCAGATTTTTAAGATTATCAAACCCTGAGAGCCTGCACAGCACCCGATTACAAATTGTCACATTTCTACATAGTTTGGATCGGATTATTCCTTAAACAAGCACTAGGGTAGTAATCAACCTCACCGCTTAAAAGGACATGGATATGAACCTGAAGCAAAAAACCGACCTGATGTGGAAGTGCCTGGCTGTAGCGATATTTTCAACCTGTACAATTACCGCCTGCAGCAACGACGGTAACGAGAGTCCGCCGACGCTCAGCTACATGACAGCGACGGACTCAGCCTTAACCACTGCGCAACAGGTCAGTGCCGAACGCTATGTTAAAAATGGCATCTATCTGATGAAAAAATCGCAGGCAACGGCGGTGGAGAGAGCCGCCGATGATACTGCGGCGCCGGCCAGCTTTTCGACCACCAACACCCAGATTGCCGGTGTCGATGAGGCGGACCGTATTGAATACAACGGTGACTATCTGTTTGTGGCCGATTTACCGGTGTGGACCGCGGACCACGGAGAAGTCAAAAAAGTGCACATTCTGGCGCGCCAGAACGATTATTCTTTAACCGAAGCCGCGACAATATCATTGCAGGACAACCTTAACGTAGCGGGCATGTACCTGTATGAAGATACCCTCGGCGTGGTTAGTCACTCTTTCCAGTATTACGCCATGGCCGATATTCTGGTCGACTCAAGCCCCTGGCAACAACCAGAGAACGATACATATATTGATATTTACGGCGTCGCCGACCCTGCCAATCCCAGTTCTGTGAGTAACATTCGTATTGATGGCGGTCTGATTAACTCTCGACGTATCGACAACCATTTGTTTATCGCCACGCAGTTTGTGCCTAATCTGGAAGACTTGCCTCATGCCGGCACCAGCAACCGCAGCCTGGTTGATCTGTACAACGCAATCCAGGCAAAAGACAGCAGTGAGCTGGTTCCCAAAATCACCATTAACGGCCAAACCAGTGATCTTTATCAGTTAACTGATTGCTTGTTACCCCAGCGTGCCACTAAACAGAATGGTCATACGCAAATGGTTAGCGTGGTTAAAATTAATTTGGATAACCCTATGGATTATTCCTCGCTGTGCATGCTGACCGAAGCCCATGGCCTGTTCGCCTCGGCCGATCACCTGTATTTACATGCCAGTAGCGAAGAAAAAACGGTTGTGCATAAAGTCGCTCTGGGCAATGAGATCCGCTATCAGGCAACTGCCAGTGTGGTAGGCACTCTGGGTCGGCAAAGTTCAGCGCAATTCCGACTGGCTGAGCGCGACGGCAAATTACTGGCTGTGACTACAGTGGGCGCCTGGTCACAGGATCCCGAGCATATGCTGCATATCCTTGAGCAACAGGGCAGTGAGCTGGTAGAAATTGCCACCCTGCCCAACGAATCTCAACCCGCGCCCATTGGTAAGCCAGGTGAAGCCATTTATGCGGTGCGCTTTTTTGAAGACAGAGCCTTTATCGTTACCTTTGAACAGATTGACCCCTTGTACGTGATTGACTTAACGGACCTTTACGCGCCAATGGTTGCCGGCGAACTGGAGATACCAGGCTTTTCCAGCTACCTGCATCCCATGGAAAACGGGCTGTTACTGGGCGTAGGCCAACAGGTCAGGAATGATGCGATCCCCGTAAGCGGCAGCACCCCGCTGGAAACCCCCATTGAGGAAGGCATGAAAGTCAGTTTATTTGATGTACTCGACCCGGCCAATCCGGTGGTACTGGGTGAATTTGTCTGGCCGCAAGCCTATACCCCGGTGGAATACGACCACCGCTCACTGTCGGTGCTGAAAACGGAGTCCGGCTACCAGTTTGCACTACCCTCACAAACCTGGGGGTTCGACGACTCCGGTTACTGGTTTACCCATAATGCCTTGCAGACGCTGGAGGTCAATGAAGCAGATCGGACGCTGAGCCTTATTGATTCGATAACTCCGACAACAGAGGACGACTATTACATTGGCAGCTATGAGGATCGCAGCGTGTTGCACAATGGCCATATTTATTATCTTCGCGGTAACCTGGTTTATCACGCGCTATGGCAACCAGATGCCGTGGTTGACGGGCCTTACTGATTGCTTTCAAAATTCACTGGTGCAAGGTTGGTAAAGTGCAAATTTCTGGCACTTTGCCGACCTTTTTTAACGGTAACCCGTTATCCTTTACTGGTAAGCGACCATAGATTTTCAACGGCTGGGACTTTACCTTTTAAGCCGCCTTTCAGCGCTTCACTGTGCAGTAGCGTTATTGCGCAGTACTTACCATAGTTTTGCTGGATTTCTTCACTGGGAATGGCAAAAGGCGGGCCGCCTATTAATGATTGATCGTACTCGAAAGTCACCAACAGCTGTTTTGCGCCGGGAGTAAGTGAACACAAGCGCTGACTGTATTGCTTACGCATATCCTGGGGCAGGGCCACCAACGCGGCGCGATCGTAAACCACATCAATGGTGCCCAGTTGTTCAGGAGTAAGCGCAAAAAAGTCGCCACAGTAAAGAGTGATATCCGGTGCCGTATATCGCATTAATTTGCCACATTCTTCAATCACCGGTGTAACGCCAAGGCTCTCGAAATACTGGCTTACGGCCAGTTGGCTTAGCTCAACGCCCACCACTTCGCAACCACGTTCGAGCAAAAACGTCATATCGTTGGATTTACCGCAAAGCGGGACAAACACCCGGCATCCATCGCCTATGCCGAATTTATCGGCAAAGCCTGCCAGCATTGGGTGGATATCGCTCTGATGAAAGCCTATCTCACCTTTTTCCCACTTGTCATGCCAGAACGTATGTTCCATGGCCACTCCTCATTAACCACAACCAAACTGCTAACTGCACAAGACGCTAACGGCTGGTAGCTATCCAGCGCAAAAGGGCGGCGCTGCAAATAATCGCAGGCAACGTCCATTTTATACAGAATACGGGTGGCCTCAAGATTTAGCGCATCATGCATCTGCATACGTTGCTGTTCGTAGTCTTCACTCATGCTGTTGGCTGCGGCCTGTTCCCAGGTAGCCTTATCGGGCCACTGAGCATAGGCAATCCAGCGCCCTTCTTCATCCTTATGCAAGCGTGAGCCAAGGCTGCCATGAAACAGGTAAATGCCCTGAGTTACTTTCGGCCAGGCGCGCAGAAAAACTGCTTCCTTACCGGTTTTGGGAACGAACTCAAACATAACAATAAACATGGCTTCTCCTGTTTAACCAGCGCTTAGTGCTGCGACCTGCATCACCTTTCGTTTATTGCGACGTGCAGACCACATAGCCCACACGGCAACGGCGAGCAACGGCAAATTAATTTGTAATGCTGCCACAGAAAATGCGGCAGTGCCAAAGCGCACCAGATACACCAGCCAGAACAAAGCAATCACTACTGCCAGCAGTTGCTTATACAAGGGCACAATTCGCGCTTCGTCATTAAGGCGTAACGCCACACCGGCAAGCACAGCCATTGCCACCCAGAATAGCAGGGTAGGTGAGAGTGCCACCGCAAAATAGCTCACCGCACTAGCCACCAACGCTACGGGTGTACCCCACACAAATGCTGGCCAGAGCAGATTAAGTGCGTCGCGGGTCTGGCGCTTCTTGAGCCAGATATTCATGCCGGTGGCAGACACCACAGTCAGCATCATGCCCAGTATAATGTAGAGTATCTTTACGGGCATGCCGATAAAGTCACCAAAATGGATGCGGAAAACGGAATACAGGGTTTGCATGCCGCCGTCACCATCAGAGTACCCGGCTTTACCTAAATAGTTGCCGGCCGAATCATAGCGGTAGTTTTCTGAGTAAATCAGGCGCTCAGGGGTTTTCACAAAAAACTCCAGAAACTGCTGCGGTGTATGGGGTTCGTGCACCGTAAAGAACAGCAAATTGCCTTCGGTATTTACCCGGCCCTGCAGATCGCGCATGGCGGTGCCGATGTCAGGCGGGGCAATCTCTTGCACCAGCTCAGGCTCCGGCGTAAAAGCGCGGTCGTACACTGCCTGGGTATCACCATCGTAGAACGCCTGGGCAATGAGGGTTACAAACACCCCGGCCAGGCCAAAATAGGCACCGGTGATTGCTATCATAAGATGAAACGGCGTGCCCCATACACTCAGGCGATTGTGCAGATCGATGTTTTCCTTCAGCCCGTCGCCCCCATAACGAAACTTAAAGGCGTCTTTGATAATTCGGGGATGCGCCATTAAGCCCGATACAATCAACGCGCACAATAAGGCGCCACAGGCACTCACCAGGATCATGCCAAACGAATGAGGCAGGTGCAGGTACAAATGCAAATCCACCAGCATCCGCGACCAGGTAACATTTTCCTGCTCAATAAGTGTGCCCTGATCATCCACAAAGTGAGCCCGGTGATCATCCTCCATCACCAGCCGCGGGATGCCGGTACCAGGGAACACAAAATAGTAGTGATGGGTGTCATCATTGTATTGCTCTGTAAAGCTGGTATAGGCGCGCTCCACCTGTTCGATAGTGTAGCTTGTTGTTTCCGGGATGTTAGGTTGCTCCCAGCGCTCAAACTCTTTATGCAATACGGCAATGGTGCCGGATAAACAAATCAGGAACATCACCGCGCTAACAACGAGCCCCAGCCAGGTGTGAGACTGCAGCGAGCGTTTTGCCAGACTGCCTGCAGAAACCGGTTTAGCCATGAGCACCTCCAAATAACCACAAGCCAGCCACAACCGCTGCGCCTGAAGATATAGCAATATGCAGCCACTTACGCGATGACAGCCCATACCAGTAAGCCAACAGGCCCCACAACACTGGCATCACCAGCACACCAATAGCCATTTGCTTGGGCTCCGAGACAGGCAGCTGATACACCACGGCGATCATAATGAGCGCACAGATAAACAGCTGCCCGGGTAAGACGTACAGAATATGCCCGGTTTGCAGGGCAATCTGGCGCGGGGCAAGTCGCCATTGATGCGCCGGCTTAATACGCGCTGTAGATTGACGTTGGGGGTTGGCTTCAACCGCGATAGCGGCCCACACGGTCAGCGCAGGCAAGCACAAGCCAATGGTCAGGCCATATTCCACGCCGAGGACCAAATACCAACAATACACACTGCCAGCCGCGGCTAACCAGCCCAACCAGGCATACACCGCTGAACTGTTACGCCAGCTAAGGTAGATACCACCGGCCGCCACGGTTGACCCAACCAAAGCCAGAAAACTTTCTAAAATCATAAACCTTACTTATTATTTTCAGCTGATGCAGCGTTTAGCACGTTAGTGCCTGATTAACCGCTATTACACCGTTTGATTTTGTCAGGCAGAGGCCTGACCCTAAAACGCAAATAAGAATAATTTACATTTACAAAAAGATCAATCTGCACAAAGCGATCTGTTTCAGGCTTACTGTCATATCAATTTGTAACGGAACTCCACCATATTAAGGAAACACCATGACATCCCCTTACGCTTCTAAAACCAGTGTTAGTCAGCTGTTACTGGCTTATGTCACGATGCTGCTGGTGTTTGGCGTGCTCGATGGCATGTGGCTGGGCGTGGTGGCAAATCAATGGTATTTCGGCAGTCTGTCTGGCTTGTTGCGCGACTCTTTTATCACCTGGCCCTGGCTGGTGTTTTATATTGGCTACTGCGCGGCGGGTTTATATCTGGCGGTGCTCCCGGCCAGACAAAACCTGGCCAAAGCGTTTCTCAACGGCGCTGTGGTGGGTGCCACGGCTTATGGTGCCTATAACCTCACCAATTATTCCATCGTCGCCGACTGGCCGTTACTGATTACCCTGATAGACTGGACCTGGGGCACTGTGGCTACCGCCTTAATCAGCACCAGCGGCGCACTGGCTATAAAACTTAAGGATTAGCGCCAGGCAGGGTCTGTCACGCTATAACTGCCTGAAATCGTGATACACTATGCAGGTATTTCATTAAACAGGACACCCAATTCATGACTTGGATGCGTCAGGCTTTGCTTAACGTGTTTCGTCTACCGGTTAAGTGGCTGGTGAAAACCAACAGTATTCCTTCTGATGTTGAGAGTGAACTCGGCATCGATAAATCACGCCCCATAATTTATTTACTGCCATCCGATTCGGTCACCGATCAGCTGGCATTGCAAATGTCCGCGCAAAAGATGGGTCTGCCTGACCCCATTGAGCCGGTGACGCTGGCAAATAAAAACTATCCGGGCAGCCTGTTTCTGCGTCGTACTGAAGCACTGCTGCGCAAACGCAATCAAAACACTGATATTGAGCCGGTTTTTACCGATCTGTTTCATTTGCACCGCGATCACACCGACCTCGATGTTCAGGTGGTGCCGGTATTTATCACCTGGGGCAGGGCGCCAGGCAAAGGCAAGCCGGGCCTGGCGGATTTACTCACCCTGTCAGCCGCGCCAAGTTGGTTACGCAAATTCTTTATCGTGTTGTTTTTGGGTCGCGACACCTTTATCAGTTACAGCCAGGCGGTGTCATCACGGGCAATGGCCGATCAGCACAGTACCGATGAAAAGCTGGCCCATAAGCTTTCCCGTGTAGCAAGCACTCACTTTCATCGTAAGCGCCAGGCCATGACCGGCCCAACCCTGCTGGAACGTCAGGAACTGAACAATGCGGTGCTCGGCGCTGAAATGGTTCGCAATGCCATTGGCGAAGAGATGCGCGCTAAAAAGCTCAGTGCCGATGAAGCACGCCAGGTTGCCGCAGGCTACCTGACTGAAATTGCCGCCGATTACCGGGAAGGGCTGATCCGCTTTGGTGATCGCCTGTTAACCCGTATCTGGAACAAAATTTATAACGGTATCAGCGTTGGTCACGCTAACCGTATTCGTGAACTGGCCAATAATGGCCACGAAATCATCTACGTACCCTGCCACCGTAGTCATATGGACTACCTGTTGCTGACGTATGTGATCTACCACGAAGGCCTCGTCACACCGCATATCGCAGCAGGTATTAATCTTAATTTCTGGCCGGTAGGCGGTATTTTCCGGCGCGGCGGCGCGTTCTTCCTGCGCCGCAGTTTTGCCGGTAACAAGCTCTACCCCGCCGTATTCCGCGAGTATCTTGAGTTACTGTTTAAAAAAGGCTACGCCGTTAAGTATTACCCGGAAGGCGGCCGCAGCCGTACCGGACGCCTGATCCCGCCGAAAACCGGCATGCTGGCCATGACCATTCAGGCCGCGGTTAAAGGCGTCAACCGCCCAATCAGTCTGGTGCCAGTGTACATTGGCTACGAAAACGTTATGGAAGTGAAGAGCTACCTGAGCGAGCTCAAGGGCGGCGCGAAAAAGAAAGAGTCCAACTGGCAGGTGTTTTCAGCCATTAAAAAGCTCAAAAATTACGGCCACGGCTTTGTGAATTTTGGCGAGCCACTGCCGCTCAATCAATTTCTCGACAATAAAGCTCCTGACTGGCGTGAGAGTCAGACGTTAAACCCTGAGAAAAAACCCGCCTGGTTAACACCCACGGTTAACGGCCTGGCCAATGAGTTAATGACTCGGGTAAATAGCGCAGCTGCGATTAATGGTATGGCGCTCACCGCGCTATGCCTGCTGGCGTCAAAAACCCAGACCATGAGTAAAACGGAGCTGGCCCAGGCGATGCGGGATTATCTCGCCCTGTTTGAGCTGGCCCCGTACAGCGCTAATGCCACTCTGCCCAAAGATGATGCCGACGCGCTGCTCGACCACACCTTATCGTTAAAACGGTTACAGGTAAGCGAAGACAACTACGGCACGCTGATTAGTCCGATGCCGGATAATGCGGTGTTTTTAACCTACTACCGGAATAATATTATTCACCTGTTCGCACTGCCGGGCATTGTCATGACGGCCATTTTTGCCCATGGCAAACTGGAGAAAACCAACATTCTGCAGTTAATTGCGGCGCTTTATCCGCTGCTGCAGCGCGAGCTATTCCTGCACCTTTCGCAGGATGAAGCGCTGGCTTACACCGCGCAGCTGATTGATGCATTCAAACAAACCGGCATGTTGCAGCAAAAGGGACGTTATCTGGCGTTGCCGGAAGCCGACAGCGAACAATTCCATTCAAGCTGGCTGCTGAGTCGCTGTATGCAGGAAACTCTTCAGCGTTACGCGGTAGTGCTGACCATTCTTAAACGCGACAAATCGATTAGCCGCAATGCCCTGGAGCGGGAAAGCAAAACCGTTGCCGAGCGTTTATCCAAATTGTATGGCATGCACTCGCCGGAGTTTTACGATAAAAATGTGCTGTCGAGTTTTATCAGCGCGTTACGGGATAATCACTGGCTCGATGCAGATGAGGACGGCAGCCTGAAGTACTCCGAGGAAGCCTCAGCCCTGCGTAAAGACATCATGGCGTTAGTCTGGCCGGAGATAGTGCAGCATTTACAGCAGGATATTCTGCAGGCCGACAGGGAAGCAGGCGCCGATGAAGAAGTTTGATCTTGAATTACTCAGTGAACTAAGAACCCGGGCAGAAGCCAGCCCGCGCCGTCGCGCTCACCATAATGTGCATGACGACTACCAGCAGCCGGTACAGCGCCTGTTTGTGTGTATGCTGCCAGACTCTTATGTCAGGCCTCATCGCCATAGCCAACCACATAAATGGGAGTTTTTTATGGTGGTGGACGGCTGCCTTGAACTGCTGTTTTTTGACGATCACGGCGTGCTCACCGAGCGCGTTGCTCTGGGACCGGGCAGTGATTGTCTGGGGGTGGAAATACCGCCTAACACATGGCATGCAACCGTGTGTAACCAGCCGGTTACTTTTGTCGAAGTAAAACAAGGCCCCTACGAAGTGACTGACGATAAGGACTTTGCAGGCTGGGCGCCGGCTGAGGGCGACGACAATGTTCCGGCTTTTCTGGCCGGTATGAAAACACTGCGGCCAGGGAACGCCTTAAGACCGCTCATTTTTTAAAGTATAAAAAGGCCACCCTGCATATGGTACAAGCGTTACGGCTGATTGATATGCAGGCCATCGACGCTGGCACCATGGCCGCACTGGTTAGCAAAATGGTAACGCCAGCCGATTAATCTTCGACAGACGAGTTCCCGCGGCCCGAAGCAATCCGCGCTTCTTTAAAGGACGAGTCGGCTTTCCAGCCCGGCCAGTCGCCGTTATTGGCAAGCTCAGCCATAATCTGCCCAATCAGGTCCAGATCCTGAACCACCCCGCCTAATGACCAGCTATCAAAGTAATCATCACCGGATTTATGATAACGACTGGCGATAAATTGCGGATCGGTATCTCCCAGACTCATAAACAAGTAAGACGGGATCCCCTGGCGGGCTGCTGCGAAATGATCGGAGCGGAAAAACAGGCCATTTTGCGGCCGTGGATCCGGCTTAACAAAGCGCCCCTGGCTTTTGGCCACCCGGGCAACATAGTCTTCCAGTTCAGAGATATTCTCACCATATTGCAGCGTATAGGGTGTGGCATCATTGACGTTCATGCCGTCAATATTTAAAAATGCGACGATATCCTTAACCGGCACAGGCGGGGGTTTAGCAAAATGCTCTGCACCAATTAAGCCGGTTTCCTCAGCGGTAAAAGCACCAAACATCAGCGTACGTTTAAAGGGTGCGGCTTCGGCTCTTTGCTTAAAGACCCTGGCAAGCTCCAACACACCCGCTACACCAGAAGCATTGTCCACCGCACCGTTCAGGATCACTTGCTGGCCATTCTCTGTGCCCTTACCCAGGCCATCCCAGTGGGCATGTAAGGCAACCCACTCATGCTGGGCTTCGCTACCGGGCAAAATCGCGGCAACGTTTTGTGATGCCTTGTGTTCAATGGTGTTGCGCAGTGTCAGTTTGGCGCGCTGTTGCAGCTCGATGGCTTTGAAGCCTGGCTTACCCGCCTGCGTTTTTAATTGCCGGTAATCCAAACCCGATGCGGCAAACATTTTTTCGGCCGCGCGCAGTGTTATCCAGCCCATCACACCGACTTTCGATAGGTTATGATTCTTGTCTACCAGGGTGTATTTTGCCGTGGTGCCACCGGCTTTCACCACGCCCCAGCCATAGCCGGCCGCCATGGTTTCATGAACAATAAACACCGCCTTAGCCCCCTGACGGGCGGCCTCTTCATATTTGTAAGTCCAGCGACCGTAGTAGGTCATGGCCTGGCCATCGAAGAACGTCTTGTCGCCAGAGGTAAAGCCCGGATCATTAACCAGTACGACCACGGTTTTGCCCTTAACATCAACCCCGGCATAATCATTCCACTGATACTCCGGCGCATTAATACCATAGCCGACAAACACAACCTCACTATCCAGCGTGATTTCATCGATAATACGCTCAGTACGGGCCACAAAGTCTTCGCCATTGGTAAAGCTGGTATCTCCAACAGATAACGACATGTCCTGACTGGCGGCAATTTTAGCCAGAGGCACTGGCTGGATATAGCTATCATCAAATGCCGGCTGCAGGCCCATCTCGCGAAACTGTTTTACCAGATACGCCACGGTTTTAGTTTCGCCATCGGAAAGCGGTGCACGCCCCTCGAATTCATCACTGGCAAGGGTTTTCACAGCCTGCCGGTAACTATCCAGATTAATGCTGTTGCCGATATCCGCGAGGCAGGCAAACGTACAAAGCAGTGCGCTGCTCAGAATAAGTGTTTTTATCATGCTGTTTATAAGAAAAAGTGAATTAACCAGAGACTACCCAATAACGCCGCGCCGCTCAAACCCTTAAATTTCCCACGGTTATTGTGGCTTGCATGAAAAGCGTATTTTTGCGCTCAGTACACTGGAGAAATTAGCGGGTTTTAGACTATATTTAATGGGCGGCAAGGTTAGCCGCTTACGGCTCAGGAATGGAGCAACACTTTAGTTAAGCAGTGCAAGGAGGCACTATGATGAACCTGACTATCAGCACCAAAGGGATCAGTACTTTCTTTTTCGCCGCTGGCTTTTTACTGTTTATTCAGGCTTTTTACGTCTCATCCATGATCGAAGGTACGTCTGATTACCTGTTCAATCTGCACGATATTCAAAACGAGCAATATACCCGCCTCGGCTTAAAGCAAAGTAAAGTAGTGCTGCACAGTGAAGTGATAAGAGAAATTACCGATCGCTTCAACAGCCATACCTTTCATGCGGTATTAGCCATGAGTGTGGCAGGGGTTATTTTCCTTCTGCTTGGCTTTCTGCTCAGCCGATATCAGATAACTGTCAGTGAAATGCCGGCGGGAGAGCGACAACCCTAAGCACCCAGGCGTTTTTCCGATAGCTGATAAGTATCGCGATAAATGCCCCGGGCCGCTTCTTTGGCAAACTCAGCCACTGCCGGAATTTGCGATTTAGGGAAGGTCACTGCTGGCGCGGTAACCCCTACAGAAGCCACTACTACGCCGCGGTTGTCTCTTACCGGTACGGCAAGACAACGCACATCTTTATTGTATTCGCGCTCATCTACCGCATAGCCCAAGGCTTCTACGCGTTTGAGCTCCTCGCGGAGTTTATCGATGTCGGTAATGGTATATTCGGTGTGTTTCTCCATGGGGTGTTCCTGCAGGATTAACTCCAGATTGTCGTAATACAGAAACGCCAGAAACACTTTGCCGCCGGCCGAGCAATGCAGTTGGGCCTGCACGCCAGGGCGTTTAGAAACCATCAGGGGGTTGGGACTGTCCACCACTTCCACAATCAGAATACTGCCGTTATTGGGCACCGCCAGATGGGCCGTATGGCCGCTTTTCAGGGCAAGGCGCTGAATGTGCGGGATCGCCAACTGGTGCATTCGATCGGAGTTGATAATGTGTAACACGAGCTTCATCAGGTCGGTACCGCAAAAGTAGCGTTTGCCCCGTTTCTCCAGCATCTGCTCATTGCAAAGCGTACGCAGTAACCTGAACAGCGTGGTACGAGGTAACTCCAGCGCCACCTCCATCTCGTGCATGGTCATCCCCTCCGGCGCATTGGCCAGAATTCTGAAAATCTGACAGGCATGGTTAACACTGGGGATCAGATAACGTTCCATAATCACTTCCGGGTTACATCATTAATCATAGTATAGGACTCAGGCGAAATAGCTACTAACGGAGTTGATCCGGCGGGTAGCTGTCCATGTCGCCGTAGTCGAGGTTTTCACCCGCCATGCCCCAGATAAAGGCATAATTTGACGTGCCCACACCGCAGTGAATAGACCAGGGTGGTGACAACACGGCCTGTTCATTCTGCACAAAGATATGCCGTGTTTCATGGGGTTCTCCCATGATGTGGCAAACCGCCTGACCTTCGTCGAGATCAAGATAGAAGTACACTTCATTACGGCGGTCATGCTGATGGGCAGGCATGGTATTCCACACGCTGCCCGGCAGCAGGCGGGTAAGCCCCATTTGTAACTGACAGGTTTCCACCACGGTGTTAATCATTAGCTGATTAATGTTCCGTTCATTGGACGTTTCCTGGCCTCCAAGGTGCAACACCCTGGCATCACGTTTACCAATTTTTTTATTGCTGTAAGCATGATGGGCCGGCGCTGAGTTTAAATAAAACTTGGCAGGCTTCTCCGGATCGTTGGAATAAAAAGTTACCGTTTTATTCCCTTTAGCGATATACAGCGCTTCTTCGCGGGCCAGGTTGAACTCTTCGCCATCGGCTACCACGGTGCCGTCGCCGCCAATGTTAATAATGCCCAGCTCACGGCGGTCAAGAAAATGCTCAGCCTTCAGGGCATCCAGTGTTTCCAGCACCAGCGGTGAGTCTGTGGGTACTGCGCTGCCCAGCATGAATCGCTCGTAATGGCTGTATACCCAATAAACCTTGCCGGGTGTCATCAGTTTGTCGACCAGAAAGGTGTCGCGTAGCTCGGTCGTGTCGTAACCTTTTACTTCGCACTGCCCTACTGCATACCTGACTTCATATTCAGTTTTGTTAGACATAATAAGTCCTTAAATCAATTCGTTGCTATCGGGCCAGGAACCCGCCATCGACGGCGAGTACATGCCCATTAATGTAGTTACTGGCGGCACTGGCCAAAAATACGGCCGCACCCTGTAAATCTGCGGTTTCGCCCCAGCGCGCGGCCGGGATACGTTTGAGAATTTCATTACTGCGCTCAGGATCATCCTGCAGCGCTTGGGTGTTGTCGGTACGGATATAACCCGGCGCGATGGCATTGACCTGCACATTATGCTGCCCCCACTCGTTGGCAAGTGCCTTGGTTAAGCCTGCCACCGCATGCTTACTGGCGGTGTACGCTGGCACCGTAATGCCTCCGCTGTAGCTGAGCATGGACGCTATATTAATAATTTTGCCCTGCTGGCGAGCGACCATATCCTTACCAATTTGCTGACACAAAATAAAAGTGGCATCGAGGTTTACCTGTAACACGTGCTGCCATTGCTCCAATGGGAATTCCACCGCCGGACTGCGAAAAATCGTGCCGCCATTGTTCACCAGCACATCGACCTCGCCGTAAACGCCTTTGGCTTTATCAGCGAGAGCTTGCACGGCCGTGGCGTCTGATAAATCGGCAAACAGTTCTGTGGCCTCACCACCTGCATCGGTAATTTTGCTGACGGTGTCGGCACAACCGCCTTCACGACTGCTGGCACAAATGACTTTTGCACCGGCCCCCGCCAACCCTGTAGCCAGCGCCTGACCAATGCCACGGCTGGCACCGGTGACTAAAGCAACCTTGTTGGTTAATCCAAAATCGGGGGAGGTCATATACCCGTTCTCCTGTCAGCTAACTTTCGCAAATGAGCCTATAGTGTGATTGTCAGGCCTGAATTGAAGCAAGTAATCCGTGGCTGAAGGGCCAAATACCGCAGGTTTGTTTCACATGTGAAACTCGCTGAGAAGCAGCAATTTCCCCAGCCGGTGAAAGTGAAGAATTTAGAGTAGTGATTATAGAGGAATTGCCTTACGCTGCTAACAAGCGGCCATCACTGCCGCCGGGCGTATTTATAAAACCCGCCCCCCTTTGAACGCGCTGATAGCCTTGCTTTAGTTAGAGTAATCGCCAAGTAGTTTCTGACGAATGTCCATCCACGCTTTACCAATATGATTCAGGCCTCGCTGATCGCGACCAATGCCCCAGAAATAATCGTATTGTGAGGTTTCAATAATCAACCTGTCTTCGGTTGCAAACAGTGCTTCGCGGACTTCGTCATACATTTGTACTTTGGTGTACAAAGCGCGTTTCATCAGTATCGGCGCGGTGATTTTAAAGTCGGCGATTTTGCTACGATACCAGACCTGCCCATAGGCATTGGCTTTTTCACCGCTAGGCAGCGCAGCAACTTTACTGGCTTGCCGGGCGCTGCGTAAGGTTTTTGCCTGAACATAATGTTCGCAAGTCAGCCAGTTCTGATCATCCAGAAAAATCGGGTGTGCTGAACATGTTGAAAGTGGGTTAGCAGTATCGAACCGGGAAAACTGATAGGCTTTTTCCATAGCAAGGTTGGCAGTGAACATAAAAATTCCTCAAACGCCATATGACTGCCAGGAAGTATATAGCGTTATTGAGGCATTGTAATGAGCAAGACTTCGCTTCAATAGCTCAACACATGATTTCAGACTGTCTTTAGCCTTTTAACTCGCACGCCACACAGATTAGCCTGCCGACTGCGGATGTGGCGTGCCCTCGGCATCATACTCAACCGAAGCAAAGTGATACCAGCCTGCGTAGCTATATAGCAGGGCAATGCCGAGTACCAGCCAGTGGTACCACAAAAACGGCAGGTAATTCAGCGTGCTTACCCCCAGCGTAGTCGCCATAAAGATACCGCCGTCGGTCCAGGGGATCATTGGAGTAGTTACCGTTCCGCCGGATTCAACGTTGCGGGAAAGTACCCGTTTATCAATGCCCATCTGTTCATAGTTACGGGATGTTATGGTGCTGGCGGTCATTATCGATACATAGGCCGCGCCGCCGAGCGCATTACCTAAGATACCGCTAAGCATAGTGGAAAGCCCTAGGCGGCCGGTAGTGGTGGCCCAGTGTTGCAGGACATTACATACCGCCGTAAGCACACCAATAGACTCCATCAGTCCGCCCAGTCCCAGCGCCAGAATAACCAGCAGGATCACCGACAACATCGACGTAATACCGCCCCGATTGAGCAGGATTTGCAGGAACTCAACGTCGGTATCAATAAAATTGCCGTTATACAGACTGTCGAAAGCGCTCACCAAAGAGGCCTGTTCAAACAGCATTGCCCAGAGCACACCTAGCAATGCCCCTAGCCAGATAACCGGAAACGAGGGCAGGCGCATCATCAGTAAACCAATGACAATCAGCGCCGGTAACAACATATACCAGCCAATAGTGTAATGAACGGCAATGGCATCCATTACCTGCTGGGCGGTACCGGTACCACCATCATGATCAAACCCCAGGCCGACCAACAAAAATGCAATACAGGCAATGATGCAGGCAGGCACACTGACATACAGCATGGATTTAATGTGCGCAATAAGGTTTACCTGACACATGGAGGCGGTCATGACCGTGGTATCAGAAAGCGGCGAAAGCTTATCGCCAACGTAAGCCCCCGAAATGGCAGCACCGGCCACCAGCGCCGGAGGTAAATCAAAGCCAGCACCTATGCCCATCATGGCAATCCCCGCCGTGCCAGCCGTACCGAACGACGTACCGGTTGCCAGTGAGGTGATGGCACAAATAATAAACGCAGCAGGCAGAAACAGCGCCGGATCCATTACCGACAGACCCAGATAAATAATATTGGGCACAATTCCGCCAGCCATCCAGCTACCGATAAGTGCACCCACAGCGATCAAAATCATAATCGCATCCATGCCCTGAGTAACGCCTGCAATCACCCCTTTTTGCAAATGATGATAGTGATAACCAAGGTATTTCCCAAAGCCCATCACCACAAACCAGCAGCCAATAAAGGCCAGTTGAATGGGTAGGCCAAGTTGATGTACCGCCACAAAGATAATGGCCAGCAGCAGAAGGGTGAGAATGAGAATTTCGGTCAGTGAGGGCAATCGCGTTTTGTGCATGAAGATCCCGTGGCTGTGCTGCCATAACGCCGCGATAACGGTAGTTACTACGCCTGAATATTATTCTGTATACTTTTTATCCCACATAAGATTATGCATGTAAAGGAGATCGTCGAGAGACTATAAAAAATGGCGGGGGAAACTTCCCGCCATAGCTTAAAGGGCAAGCAAGGATTGGGATAACACAATTAAATCGGATAACAACTATCAGTCAGACTGATTAAGAAACGCCAGCACCTGTTGATGGTTGTGCTGTTGGGCGGCCGATAATGCGGCCTTTCTTTCGTGCGCCTTCAGCGCCATATCATTACCGGTGTAGCGAAAGTATCGGAGCATGGCAACGTCACCCTGCCTGGCCGCATCCTGATACAGTTGCGAGCGGGTTTTACTGGTCATAACCACCGATAAGCACAGTGGAATACAACATAACGTGGCAGTGAGTAATAAAAGTAACATCGCCGCCTCCTGTTAAGCCTCAGGAGACTGTTCTGTTTCCACGTTTTTGCATAGCTGATCGCCATAATAGTTATCGCGAAAATTACAGTCCCGTTGGGATTGCTCAGCATGGGTGGTGGGCTTGCGGTTTAGAAGGTGATTAATAATTTGCTGCATCAGACTTTCCTCAACATTTGTTCTGAGAGCAAAGTATGGCTGCCGACCAGAAAGATTTAAAACAATTAAAACTGATTAGTTTAATTTGTTTTTGTGATTACCTGGAAAGACGCTTCAATAATTCCTGATATGCCGCTGTATCCTGACTTTTCAGTTTAGCCAGATCGGCCTCTATGCTATCAACCAGCGTTTTATTTTTTAAATCTTCGATTTCCTTAGCCATGGCTCTTAGCGATTCCACCGCTGCTCCGGGCTCGCCATCGGCAAGTTCCAGTACAGCATTGGTGAGTTTGCCCAGTTGCTTACCATAGCTGGCCACTTTCGTGATCACCTGCTTCTCAAGGGCCGCATTACCAGCGATATTGAATTCATACTGAGGGGAAAACCAACTTGTCACCGGCGAAATATCTTTTACATCACCGCTTAACGGCATATTCCAGGCAAAGGGCGGAAAGGAAAAAGGGTTAAACATGTCACACTCCTTATGAACACTGATTGATATTAGTATAGAGTGGCGAGTCTAAATTGGCCAATTTTCAACCAGCCTGATTTCATCAGGCAAAAAAATACCCGGCTGATGCCGGGTACTTAAGATTATCTCGGAATTACTTGGGCTCTGATAAAAAGAACCGGTAAGCCGGGTTATCTGTGACATCCTGACAGGTATAGTTGAGCGCAGTAACGTGCTCATCAAAGGCTTTGCGGCTTTCTGGCGGAATATCAAACCCGGCCAGCACCAGGCCTTCTGCCGCCCCGTGGTTACGATAATGGAACAAGGTAATGTTCCAGCGTTCACCCAGGGTGTTGAGGAAGTTAAGCAAAGCGCCCGGGTATTCAGGAAACTCAAAGCTGAATACCACTTCGTTAAGAATAGTTGGCGGACGACCACCCACCATATGGCGCACGTGCAGTTTGGCTAATTCGTTATCAGAGAGATCAAAGCAATCGTAGCCTTTGTCACCCAGTTCAGCAGTGAGGGCTTCAAATTCGGCCTTGCCGCCCCGCAGCTTAATGCCAACAAAAATATGCGCTTCGGTCTGCGACGCATAGCGGTAATTAAACTCGGTGATGGTGCGGCCACCCAAACATTCACAAAACTGCTTAAAGGCACCCTGGCGCTCAGGGATCTTAACCGCGAATACCGCCTCTTTTTGCTCACCTAACTCACAACGTTCAGACACATATCGCAGAGTATGGAAATTAGTGTTTGAGCCACACAATATGCCACCCAGCTTTTTGCCCTGAATGTCGTTTTGCTTCACATACTTGCGAATCGCTGCTACCGACATCGCACCAGCCGGTTCAGCAATCACGCGGGTATCGTCGAAGATGTCTTTAATGGCACCGCAGATCTCATCGTTGGTGACCGTCATGATCTCATCGACGTACTGATTACACAGGCGGAAGGTCTCACTGCCCATCAGTTTAACGGCCACGCCATCAGCAAAGATGCCCACTGAGCTCAAGCTGGTTGGTTCACCGGCGTCTTTAGCTGCCTTAAAACAGGCGGATTCTTCCGACTCTACGGCAATAATTTTGATCTCAGGTTTTAACTGCTTAAGGTATACCGAGATACCCGCCGCTAAACCACCGCCGCCCACAGCAATAAACAGAATGTCGAGGTTTGGGTTTTGTTCCAGCAATTCGCGGGCAATAGTGCCCTGACCGGCAATCACATCCGGATCGTCAAAAGGTGGGATCAGCGTGTAGCCATGTTCAGCGCTTAACGCCCGGGCATGGGCACTGGCCGTATCAAAGTTGGTGCCGTGCAGCACTACGTTTGCATGCTGGCCGCCAAAACGGCGTACCGCTTCAATTTTAATGTCCGGCGTGGTTTCCGGCATCACGATAGTGGCGTTAATGCCTTTCATATTGGCACTGTAAGCCACGCCCTGAGCGTGGTTACCGGCAGAAGCTGCAATAACCCCGGCATCTAATTGCTCAGGCGACAGGCTGGCGATACGGTTGTACGCACCGCGCAGTTTAAAAGACTTAACCGGTTGCTGGTCTTCACGCTTTAAGAAAACGTCGTTGCCCAGCTCGGCGGTTAAGCGCGATAACAATACCAAATCGCTGTTAACCGCCACGTCATAAACCGGCGCTAACAGGATTTTTTTAAGGTATTCGTGATCGGTAACGGTCATAGATCTTCCAGTTTGGATGGGTCTCTTACTGCGCCTTTATCGGCGCTGGTGGCCAGCATGGCAAAGGTTTTCAGTGACAGCGACACTTCACGCTGGCGGCTAACCGGGCGCCATGGGCGCTCGCTGGCCTCCATCGCGGCGCGACGGGCCTGTAATTCTGCATCGGTAATGGCAATATTAATCGACCGGTTGGGAATATCGATCTCAATGGTATCGCCTTCCTGCACTAAACCAATACCACCGCCACTGGCAGCTTCTGGCGAACAGTGACCAATCGATAAGCCCGATGTACCACCTGAGAAGCGGCCATCGGTGATCAACGCACAATCTTTACCTAAACCTTTAGACTTCAGATAGGAAGTAGGATAGAGCATTTCCTGCATACCCGGGCCGCCTTTCGGGCCTTCATAGCGGATAATGACGGCATCTCCGGCAACCACCTGATCGTTCAGGATAGCGGCAACGGCTTCGTCCTGGCTTTCATAAATACGCGCGCGGCCGGTAAATTTCAGGATGGATTCATCCACCCCGGCGGTTTTTACAATACAACCGTTCTCTGCCAGGTTACCAAACAGTACGGCCAAACCACCTTCCTGACTGTAAGCATGCTCTAAGTCACGGATACAGCCTTTTTCACGGTCGGCATCGGCTTCGTCCCAGCGACAGTCCTGACTAAACGCTTTAGTGGTGCGAATACCCGCCGGGCCTGCCCGATAAAAAGTTGTGGCATCGGCATTATCCGGATTGGTGATATCCCACTCGGCAATGACCTCTTCGATAGGCTTACCCAGCACATGAGCACAATCACCATGCAGCAAACCGCCTTTGTTTAATTCGTTGAGAATGCCTAATACACCGCCGGCGCGGTGCACATCTTCCATATGGTATTGCGGCGTAGAGGGTGCCACTTTACAAAGATGCGGCACTTTGCGCGACAAGCGGTCGATATCAGCCATGGTAAATGGCACTTCCCCTTCCATTGCCGCGGCCAGTAAATGCAGAATAGTATTGGTAGAACCGCCCATGGCGATATCCAGACTCATGGCATTTTCAAAAGCGTTAAAATTGGCAATGTTACGCGGCAGAGCCGTGGCATCATCGTTTTTATACCAGCGCTCACACAGCTCAACCACCAGTTCACCGGCGCGCTTAAACAGGCCTTCACGATCGGCGTGAGTAGCCAGCATTGAGCCATTACCCGGTAGTGATAAACCCAGCGCTTCGGTTAAGCAGTTCATAGAGTTAGCGGTAAACATGCCAGAGCAGGAACCACAGGTCGGGCACGCTGAACGTTCAATCTCATTAGTATCATCGTCGGAGACTTTATCGTCTGCAGCAGCCACCATGGCATCCACCAAATCGAGCTTGATGATTTGATCAGACAGCTTGGTTTTACCCGCTTCCATCGGTCCGCCGGAAACAAACACTACCGGAATATTAAGACGCATAGACGCCATCAGCATTCCCGGGGTGATCTTGTCGCAGTTAGAGATACATACAATGGCGTCGGCGCAGTGCGCATTTACCATGTATTCAACCGAGTCGGCGATAATTTCACGGGACGGCAGGCTGTACAGCATACCGCTGTGGCCCATGGCGATACCATCATCTACCGCGATGGTATTGAATTCTTTTGCCACACCACCGGCAGCCTCAACACTTCGAGCCACCAGTTGGCCCATATCTTTTAAGTGCACGTGGCCAGGCACGAACTGGGTAAAGGAGTTGGCAATGGCAATAATAGGCTTACCAAAATCACCGTCTTTCATACCGGTGGCCCGCCATAAAGCGCGCGCTCCGGCCATGTTGCGTCCCTGTGTTGTGGTTGCAGATCTTAACTTAGGCATAAAAAACTCTCGTCCCGTGGGGGTATATCTTATTTATAAACCGGGGTTAACCAGTTCCATTTATCTTCGGTTTTACCGTTAAACAAGCCGAAGAACATGTCTTGAATTTCTTTGGTGATCGGGCCACGACCGCCTTTACCAACGGTAATGCCGTCAACGCTGTTTACCGGCGTTACTTCGGCAGCGGTGCCGCACATCAGGATCTCGTCGGCCAGATACATGGCTTCGCGCGGAATGTTCTCTTCGCGGATTTCATAACCCAGTTCTTTGGCCAGCGTCATGACCGTGTCGCGGGTAATACCCGGCAGGATTGCCGCGGTTTTAGGCGTAGTGCTGATAACGCCATCGCGGATCACGAAGATGTTTTCGCCAGCGCCTTCACTGATGTAACCGTTACGGTCCAGCGCAATTCCTTCACCGTAGCCGTGGCGACGGGCTTCCATTGAGATAAGCTGTGAAGACAGGTAGTTACCACCCGCTTTCGCGCCAGTCGGCATAGTGTTAGCCGCCAGACGGTTCCATGAAGAAATACCGGCATCAACACCGTTTTTCAGCGCTTCTTCTCCTAAATAAGCGCCCCATTCAAAGGCCGCAATCGATACCTCAGCTTCCGCATCCAAAGGTACTTTAATGCCCATACCAATATCACCAAAGAAAGCAATCGGACGGATGTAAGCGGATTTAAGCTCATTTTTAACGATGATATCGATTAGCGCCTGATTTAATTCATCCATCGTGTATGGAATGTTCATGCGATAGATTTTGGCTGAGTCGAACAAGCGACGGGTGTGTTCCTGTAAACGGAAGACACAGGTACCCTGATCCGGTGTGTTGTAAGCACGCACACCTTCAAAGACCGATGAACCGTAGTGAATAGCGTGAGTCATTACATGAACGGTAGCCTCTTTCCAGGGGATAATGTTACCGTTAAACCAGATATAATCAGCAAGTTGCTTAGCCATGACGTTTCCTTAAGAACAAGCGGGTTTCAGATAACCCTAAAGAGTAGCCAGTTGCTAACTGACCACCATAATTAATACCGCGTCAAATGATACATGACGCGGGCTTGCGACCCAATGCACAGCGGCATTTTTCGCAGATAAACAGTGTAAACTCGTGCAATTAAGGTGCGCGTAAAGCGCTTCGGCACTCGCGGTGCAATTTGCACGGAATAATAAACACCGTTATCGCCGATAGTTTATTGGCAGACAATAACGAGATACAGACACAGATTCGGAAGTTTTTGGTTGGCTTTTGAAAGGAAAATTAACGCCTGGCTATAACGTTGACCTTTCAGGGGCGTAGAAATACCACGGATCCCGGGGCCTGATCAAGGGCAGGGCATAAAAATTAACCTTTTGACCGACCAAACCCGCCATTCTTTCGACGAATCTGCACCAAGGCTCAGTGTTCTTGAGTACCCATCCTCACTAAACTGCTCTTTAAAACGCCCCAACAGTGCAGAACATCATGGGAATGGGAATTGTATATACCCGCGGTGCCGCCGGGATCAGCGCACCAAAAGTAAAGGTGGAAGTGCACTTATCCAACGGTCTGCCTTCCTTTAAGTTAGTCGGCCTGGCCGAAACCGCCGTGCAGGAAGCCAAAGAGCGCGTACGCAGCGCTTTAATAAACAGCGGGTTTGAATATCCGGCCCGGCGCATCACGGTAAACCTGGCACCGGCTGATATCCCCAAAAGCGGTGGACGCTACGACTTAGCCATCGCGCTGGGGATCCTGATAGCCATGGGGTTAATTGAACAATCACCGGTTAATAGTACCGAAGTGGCCGGAGAGCTGAGCTTAAATGGCGATATTCGCCCGGTACCCGGCTTGCTGCCGGTGGCTATGCGCTGTGCAGAAAACAACCATACCCTGGTGCTTCCGGCGGGTAATGAAGCGGAAATACAGTTGGTGGATAATCTGGAATATTTACTGCCAGCCACACTGTTAAATACTTTCTTACACTTCACGAGACAACAAACGCTTGAGCTTAAACACACTCAAAATAACATTGCCCTGCCACCGCCGAGCCCGCACTGGGATGACATCATCGGTCAGCAGCAGGCTAAACGCGCCCTTTGTATCGCGGCTGCAGGTTCGCATAATCTGCTGATGGTAGGGCCGGCAGGGACCGGAAAGAGTTTGCTCGCCAGTCGCCTGGTGAGTTTATTACCGCAACTGAACCATCAACAGGCGCTGGCTACTGCCGCGCTCTATTCGGTTAAGGGTGAACAGCGTGGCACTGAAGACTGGTTAACGCCGCCGTTTCGCTCTCCTCATCATACTTCCTCTGCCATTGCGCTGACTGGCGGCGGGGCCCACCCACAGCCGGGCGAAGTGTCGCTGGCGCATAATGGGGTATTGTTTTTAGATGAGCTGCCTGAGTTTGGTCGCCAGGCGCTGGATGTGCTACGTGAACCGCTGGAGACCGGCGATATTTGCCTGTCCCGCGCGTCCGGTCAGGCCAGGTATCCGGCCCGGTTTCAATTATTAGCGGCAATGAACCCAAGCCCCACAGGCGATATCGACGACGGGCGCAGCACCACTCAACAAATTCAACGCTATTTAAGCAAGCTTTCCGGCCCGTTACTCGACCGTATTGATATTCAGATAGAAGTGCGCCGGCCGGGTTCCTATGCGTTTGCTTCGCCTGTGTCGGGTGAAGATTCTGCAGTGCTGGCCAGACAACAAGTTATGGCAGCCCACCAAATTCAGCAGCAGCGTCAGGGGAAAAGCAATGCTGCGCTAAGTGTGGCAGAGCTCAGTAGCTATTGCGCCATGCCGGCAGAAACTGAGGATTTTCTGCAGCGCGCTGCCACCAAACTAAAGCTGTCTATGCGGGTATTTCATCGCACTATTAAGGTCGCCCGAACAATTGCCGACCTTGAAAACCAGGCACAAATTAATACCGACCATATTGGCGAAGCATTAGGTTACCGGGCGCTGGATAATTTAATTCGTCAGTTTAACTCAAGCTGAAACAGCGCGTTAATTAACGGCTCGTGACGGCGTTCCTGTAAACAGGCCAGGCCTAACTCGTAGGAGCCGATATCGTCTACCTGAATGCGGGTAACGCTGGATGACATGCTGGAGTGGTCGAGCACCACCTGGGGCACAAAGCCAATCCCACAGCCTAGCGCCACCATAGACACAATGGCTTCATTCCCCCCTACCGAAGCATACACATTAGGCCGGATGCCGTGTTCGGCAAACCAATGATAAACAATACGGCGGCTTGGCCCCTGTTCGGGCAGTATGACCTGATTAACCCGCCAGTCTACCTGCGCCAACTGGGTTAAACGCCGTTCACGGGGGGCAATTAATACCAGGGGTACAAAGTCTAATCCGGAAAAACACAGGTCAGTTGGAAACTCCGGGGAGTGAATGGCAATAGCGACATCCGATTTTTTATGCTTTACATGTTCAATTGCCAGGCCCGGATCGCCGGTCACCAAACGGATATCGACGCCGGGGTAACGCTGGCGAAAACGAGAGAGTACAGATGGCAGGTGGCTCTGGCTGGCTGTTACAGAACAATACAGGCTCAACTCACCCTGCAGGGCCTTGCCATCGTCGCGTAGCTCTTGCCGAACCTGCTGCCATTCACCAAGCACTTGTTCGCTAAAATTCAACAACTTATGGCCGCCGTGAGTGAGCGCCACCGAGCGATTATCCCGTTTAAATAACACGCATCCACACTCTTCTTCGAGGCGCTGGATCACGCGGCTNAANGTGGACGGCGACACAAACATNGCATCGGCCGTGTCACCAAAATGTAAGCTTTTTGCGAGATGATTAAATAGCTGTAGACTGCGAAAATCCATGGTGATTTCACTTTTTGCAACACTGTTTTGCAAATATATCATTTTTCAAAACGAANGNGGTAGCGTATCTTTGCTANAAGTCGTCAATGACGAGGTCATCCCAGCTGAGTGAAGCAAAGGGATAACGACAAAAAGAAGTTCGGAAAATATTTTTTTATGGCTAATTATTTCAACACTCTGTCTNTACGNCAGCAACTGGACCAGTTAGGTCGTTGTCGCTTTATGAATCGCGACGAATTTGCTGAGGGTTGTGAGTTTCTTAAAGGTAAAAAAATTGTCATCGTTGGCTGCGGTGCACAAGGCCTTAACCAGGGACTCAACATGCGTGATTCAGGGTTAGACGTCGCTTATGCGCTGCGTCAGGCTGCGATTGATGAGAAACGTGACTCATTCCAACGCGCCTCTAACAATGGTTTTAAAGTAGGTACCTATCAGGATCTGATCCCAACTGCGGATGTGGTTTATAACCTCACTCCTGATAAGCAGCACGCCAGTGTGGTAGAAGCGGTAATGCCTCTAATGAAAGAAGGCGCAACCTTAGGTTACTCACACGGCTTCAACATTGTTGAAGAAGGNCAGCAAATNCGTAGCGACATNACTGTTGTTATGTGTGCGCCTAAGTGCCCGGGTACAGAAGTACGNGAAGAATATAAGCGTGGNTTTGGTGTNCCNACNCTGATTGCGGTTCACCCNGAGAACGATCCGAAAGGTGAAGGCTGGCCAATCGCTAAAGCACTGGCAAGCGCCACNGGTGGNGACCGTGCTGGTGTTCTGGAGTCGTCTTTTGTTGCAGAAGTTAANTCNGANCTNATGGGTGAGCAAACTATNCTGTGNGGTATGCANCAAACTGCNGCGATTCTGGCATACGAAAAAATGACTGCTGACGGCATCGATGCCGGCTATGCAGCAGCCTTAATCCAGTATGGTTTAGAAGCCATTACTGAAGCGCTGAAAATCGGCGGCGTAACCAACATGATGGATCGCCTGTCTAANCCAGCGAANTTAAAAGCTTATGATTTGTCAGAAGAACTGACNNCTNTGATGCGCCCACTGTTTGAAAAACACCAGGACGACATCATCAGCGGCGAATTCTCCCGCACCATGATGGCTGACTGGGCAAACAACGACGCAAACCTGCTGAAATGGCGTGAAGAAACCGGCNANNNNGGTTTTGAAAATGCNCCGGTTTACGACGGCGAAATCTCAGAGCAGGAATTCTTCGACAAGGGTATCTTGCTGGTAGCAATGATTAAAGCCGGTGTAGAGATGGCCTTCGACGTAATGGTTGAAGCGGGCATCCTGCCAGAGTCGGCTTACTACGAATCACTGCACGAAACACCACTGATTTCGAACACNATTTCGCGTAAGCGTCTGTACGAAATGAACGTGGTTATTTCTGACACTGCAGAGTACGGTAACTATTTATTTGCGAACGCAGCAGTNCCATTACTGCGCGAGAAGTTCATGCCTAACATCGATACTTCGGTTATCGGTAAAGGTCTGAACGTAACGTCTAACCAGGTAGACAACAAGCGTCTTACCGAGGTTAACGAAGCGATTCGCAACACTGGCGTTGAAGCCATTGGTAAAGAATTACGCGGTTANATGACGGANATGAAAGCCATCATCGAAGCGTAGACAGTTTCTGTCGTTAGGTGCTTAACCAAGCCCTTTTGCCCGACCAGTTTGGTCGGGCTTTTTTATATTTAACTGACGGCCCCAGTTGCTAGCGCGAGAGCATAAGCGCTCAAATATCCTTCAACGCTACCAAACCTGCCGCTAACATCTTTTTCAAGTAATCAGTGCTACCCTGCGCACGCTTCTGTTTCCATAGCACACTCACTTTTCTAGTTGTCTCCGCACGAAGCTTGTTCAAGGCAAGTTTCCTCGCCCCTGGCAGTATTTCGGCACACCGCAGACACAACAGCCATTGATTGACCCTCTTAAGTAACATGCGAGTTAGCTTGTCCTTTTCCTGCAGGAGCCTAAAGTTCATTAAAATGGTGCGGACACCTATCGCTTTATCTAGGCGTGGAAACTGGTGCACTGGGCAATCTCGTACAATGCGTCGCTATTAGAAGAGTGCTGATAATTCGTCCCGAAGCTGTAGACCCGACATTCCGCATCAAATTCAGGAATAAATCTCTTGGTATAATGTGCCAAGTACATCAATGATCACCTGCTGGCGCTCCTGTTTGTCTGTGATTACGG
>NZIK01000075.1 GCA_002691625.1 Alteromonadaceae bacterium | reverse complement strand
CCTTGCTGGGTGTGCAGAGGACTTTCACCTCCAAGTCATCGACTCACCACCACAATGAATCGAACAGTGCTTTCGCACTACGCGCCATGCCCGGCGCACAATAAAAAAGGCCCGACGAATCGAGCCCTTCATCAATAAGCGTGGTGCTTACTTTTCAGCTTCGTAACGCTCAACGCTCGATACGATTTCAGCTTTAGCGGCAGCGGCATCGGCCCAACCGTCAATTTTCACCCACTTGCCCTCTTCCAGATCTTTGTAATGCTCGAAGAAGTGCTCAATTTGCTTAAGCAACAGAGGTTCTACGTCTGAGGTTTCAAACACTTTGCGATACAGGGTAGACAGCTTGTCGATTGGCACAGCCAGTACCTTTGCGTCTTTACCTGATTCGTCAGTCATGTTTAATACGCCGATAGGGCGACACTTAATCACAGAACCTGCCAGCAGAGGGAAAGGCGTGATAACCAGCACGTCAACCGGGTCACCGTCTTCAGACAGGGTGTTGTTTACATAACCGTAGTTAGTTGGGTAGTGCATGCAGGTGGCCATGAAGCGGTCTACGAAAATAGCACCAGTGTCTTTGTCTACTTCGTACTTTACCGGATCAGCGTGCGCTGGGATTTCGATAATTACGTTCACTTCGTCAGGCAGTTTCTTGCCTGCTGGTACGGCGTTTAAGCTCATACGGGATTGTCCTTTCGTTAATAGTAAAATTGCGTCAAGTATAAGGCTAACCGAAAAAAATAAAAACCTGTTGCCCGACGTATCGGGCATACTTAGGATTTATTTTGCCTAACCAATTAGTCGTAATAGCTCAGACAGGCCTCAACTTCGTCCTTAGAACCGATAATAACCGGTACGCGCTGATGAATTTCCTCCGGCATCACCTCCATGATACGCCCTTCACCGGTTGAGGCCAGACCGCCGGCCTGCTCCATCAGAAATGCCATGGGGTTGGCTTCGTACAACAGGCGCAGTTTACCTGGCTTGCCCGGGTCGCGCTTATCGTACGGATACATAAAAATACCACCACGACATAACAGGCGGTGAATATCGCCCACCATGGCGGCTACCCAGCGCATGTTGTAGTTTTTCTCACGCGGTCCTTCGGTACCAGCCAGCAAATCTGCCACGTAGTTTTGAATAGGCTGCTCCCAGTGGCGCTGGTTAGAAGCGTTAATAGAGAACTCGGCGGTTTGCTCCGGCACCTGAATATTCGGGTGAGTTAACAGAAAACCACCGTGGGTTTTATCGAGCGTGTAGATATGCGTGCCTTTACCGGTAGTCATTGCCAGCATGGTCGACGGACCATACAGTACATACCCGGCCGCCACCATTTGACTGCCAGGCTGCAGGAACGCAGCAGGATCATCCGGCTCCATCCATTGTGGCGCATGGGCAATGGAGAAGATGGTGCCGATCAGGCTGTTAATTTCGGTGTTTGAGGAGCCATCCAGCGGGTCGAAGCTTACCAGGTATTTACCATCCGGGTGACAGGGCACCACGTCATCTTCCTCTTCTGAGGAAATCGCTTTTACATAACCCGACTCCTTAAGAATATCCTTAAGAATTTGATTTGAAATCACATCCAGTTTTTTTTGCGTTTCGCCCTGAACGTTTTCACTCAGAGTGGAACCCAAAACGCCCGCCAAAGCGCCCTGACTCACCCGAAACGAAATCTCTTTACAGCCCGCCAACAGTGTACGGATCAGCAAAATGAGTTCAAGCGGAGCGCCATCTTGTTGCATTTGTGAATTAAGTCTTTTCATGGTTTATGTAAGCCTTTTTTTCTATGTAGGGTATTGTCGCACTATACGGGTCGATAATGCTGGTTCTCTCCGTTGCCGCGTGGCAGCAATTGAACCTTGAGCATGATGCTCTGGTTAGATTGTAAACTGACTCACCCCTGAAAGGAAATCAGATGTTTAGGCAACACCGTGCGCATCTGGTAAAGTGTTCGGATATGAAATTAGCGCAGGAAAGTTAATGCACGTACACATTTTGGGAATTTGTGGCAGTTTTATGGGCGGTATCGCTGCAATTGCCAAATCGCTGGGACACACTGTCACAGGCTCAGACCGCAATGTTTATCCGCCAATGAGCACCCAGCTTGAGGCGCTCGGGATTACCCTTACCGAAGGCTATGACCCGGCTCAGTTTGAACCGGTACCGGACATGGTGATCATCGGCAACGCCATGTCGCGTGGCAACCCGGCCGTAGAATACGTGCTTGACCGCAACCTGCCTTATACCAGTGGCCCGCAATGGCTGCTGGATAACCTTCTCACCGACCGTTGGGTAATCGGACTTTCCGGCACCCATGGTAAAACCACCACGTCTTCCATGGTGGCCTGGATACTCGAATACGCCGGGCTTGAACCGGGCTTTTTAATTGGGGGAATTCCGCAAAACTTCGGTATCTCCGCCCGGGTGGGCAAAAGCCCGTTCTTTGTGATTGAGGCAGATGAATACGACAGCGCATTCTTTGATAAGCGTTCGAAGTTTGTTCATTATCGCCCACGCACTCTGGTAATGAACAATCTTGAGTTCGATCATGCAGACATTTTCGCCGATTTAGCTGCTATTCAAACACAGTTTCACCATTTAGTACGCACTGTACCCGCCACCGGCCTGGTACTTTCGCCCGACAGTGATGACAACCTTGCCGCCGTACTCGACAAAGGCTGCTGGAGTGAACAGCAATATCTTGGTCGCCACTGGCATGCCGAGCTGATTAATGCAGACGGTTCAGCGTTTAATGTGTTTTATCAGGACGAGCAGGTTGGCACGGTTAACTGGTCGCTGCTGGGTCAGCACAACGTTGATAATGCCCTGATGGCCATAGCGGCGGCCCATCATGCCGGTGTAACACTGCCGGAAGCCATTGCCGCATTGAGCGAATTTGTGAATGTTAAGCGGCGCATGGAAGTGCGCGGCTGCGTGAAAGATATCACCGTTTACGACGACTTTGCCCATCATCCTACCGCCATTAAAACGACCCTGGATGGTCTGCGTAAGAAAGTCGGCGATGCCCGCATCATAGGTGTGCTGGAACCCCGTTCCAACACCATGAAAATGGGAATTCATAAAGATGTGCTGGTCGACTCCTGGCAGGAAGCCAACGAGATATTATTGTTTGAACCGGATAATCTGGGCTGGTCTATGGCACAGCTGGCCAAGCACAGTCGTGCGCCCACACAGGTATTTCGTAGCGTAGATGCTATCATTCATCAGTTAGCGACTATGCTCCAGCCCGGCGATCATGTATTAATCATGAGTAATGGCGGTTTTGGTGGGATCCATAACAAGCTATTGGATGTATTAGCGGGTAAAGCCTGAGAGTTACCATGAAAAAAACCATCACCCTGGCAATCACCGGCGCATCAGGTGCGCCCTATGCACTTCGTTTACTGGAGCAACTGGTTGCGGCTCAATATGACGTATTTGTACTGATATCTTCTGCGGCTAAAGTGGTTTTTGCTACCGAAGAAGACCTCAAGATTCCGACTCAGCCCGAAGCAGCCAGTGCCTTTTTTACCGAGCGCTTCAACGCTACGCCCGGACAAATTCGGGTTTGTGGGAAAGAGGAGTGGTTTTCACCGGTAGCGTCTGGTTCTGCAGCCCCCAAACAGATGGTGGTATGTCCATGCTCTACCGGCTCACTGTCTTCCATCGCGGTAGGCGCTTGTGACAATCTGATTGAGCGTGCTGCAGATGTAGTACTTAAAGAGCGCGGGCAGCTGATTCTGGTAACCCGGGAAATGCCGCTATCGAGCATTCACCTGGAAAACATGCTCAAACTGTCACAAATGGGCGCTACTATCATGCCCGCCTCGCCCGGCTTTTATCATCAGCCCCAACAGATCAGTGATTTAATTGATTTTGTGGTGGCGCGTATACTCGACCATTTAGGCGTAGAGCAGTCATTGATGGAACGCTGGGGCTATCAAAACAAGTAACCCGACGGATTTATATTTGCAAAGGAAAATTAAAATGATAACACGCGCTAAAAACGCCCCTGTTGCACTNCTTCTCNTAGCTTCATCAGTNNTAAGCCTNCCNGCTTTTGGCTGGGGCCAAACCGGCCACCGCGTNNCCGGNGCCATTGCCGAGCGNCACCTTTCNGCCGAAGCCAAACAGCANATAGNAGCGCTGCTNCCNCTCGAATCGCTCGCNGAAGCNTCCACATACCCNGACGATATGAANTCGAACCCTTCGNAGTTCTGGCAGAANACNGCTTCNCCCTGGCANTACGTTACNGTNCCNGAGNNCAAGCACTACCATGAAGTNGAAGCNCCNNAAGAAGGCGATGCNNTNACNGCNTTAANNNANTTCCGCGCNACNCTTGAAGACAGCAAGGCNTCTAAAGCAGACAAACAGCTGGCANTNCGCTTTATNGTGCATATCATNGGCGACCTGCATCAGCCNCTTCATGCTGGNAACGGCACCGATCGTGGTGGTAACGANGTNAAAGTACGNTTCTTCTGGCANGATTCNAACCTCCACCGCGTGTGGGATTCGCAAATGATTGGNCANAAAGAGCTGTCTTATACCGANTGGACTGACTGGCTCGANAANAANATNACNGCNCAAGACATAGAAGCCTGGCACTCAACNGATCCNNAAGTGTGGATCACCGAGAGCACTAAAATCCGTGACACCATCTATCCCGAAGATGCCAACCGCATGGCCTATGATTATCTTTACGATCATATCCCCACCGCAAAACGTCGCCTGCAGCAGGCCGGCATCCGCATTGCGCACTATCTGAATGAAGTGTTTGCCAAATAAACGCAGGCGCTCAGAAGCCAAATTAATGCTTATCTGAGCGTCTTATTAACGCTCTGTGGCCACACACTCCAGATTATCAAGCACAATCTTTTGGCCCGTTGCATTATTACTCAGCAGGCACAGCGTGCCTTTTTTATATAAGGTGAACGCGTAAGCCTGATTGTTATNGCGGCCTTCAACGGGNCTCCCCAAACTATCCAGGTGCTCTCGTCGCTCGATGGTCACTAACGAAGAGTTTGTGAACACATCGTCAGCCAGCGTGACTTTGGTTCCACCAAACCAATCACTAATTACCCTCTCTATCTGCACTTTCTGCTGATTGGTCAGGCTTTTCACCGTGGCAGGATAAAGCTCATTATCACTCGTTTGTGCGCAGCCACTGGCTAATACCAGTGACGCANAGGCCCAAAGCCGGATTAGCTTTTGCATNACTCTTGCTCCGTAACAATCGGCTCATTGATTTTGTTTTGCAAAATGAGTCGTTCCTTGAGGGCGAATGGATTTTCAATAGCCAGTGAAGACTCCGAACTCTGTGCATTAACCGCATCAGGTGACACCGGTGCAGGACTGACAGGCTGAGGGCAGGACCCGGTTTCCGCATATGCCAGTGCCGTTGAAAGCATGCCTTCAGCAGGATCGCCCAACGGCTGGCTAAAGTCATCGTCTACAGCACAACCAGGTACCTCATAGCCATAGTTAGGCGTTTCGGTAGGAATAAAGCCATCGGCATAATCACCAAACCCTTTGTAATTTATACCCTGAAACTGAATGGAGAAATAGGTAGTACCGCAGTTGTCAGTCGGATAAAAGCCATAGGGCTTGCCGCAGGTGGTTGAGCCTATCTGGACAACTTCTACGTCGATCCCACGCAGAGCATTGATAACTGACTCACTCGCTGAGCAAGACGCACCGGTGGTCAATACGAATACCCGGGTTAATGACAGGCTGGGTAGCACCGCGCTGAGTAAACGGCCGGCATTATAGTCTATTTCATTGCTGTAAAAGGGCGTGGGCTGAATAACACTGCCGGTAACCGGATCCCTGTTTGGCGATTTATCATTGAATTGCAAGGTTTCAAAATAAGCATTGTTGGTCTGGGCAGGCCCCGCCACCATGTAAGACAGCTGAGATGCCAGCGCCAATAAGCCGCCGCCGTTATAACGCANNTCNATAACCAGTTCGGTGACGTTCTCATCNATAAATCCATCAAAAGCGTCAATCAGGTCATACTGGGCGGTTCGGATAAAGGTATTGAACTGAAAATANCCNGTTCTGCCNGCNGGNGTATCCAATACCTGAACNTGCTGCACCGGTGATACCTNNACNTCNGCAGAAGTCACATCCACNGCCAGTTCATCACCATTAACGAGTTCAAACACAAAACNGGTAGTNGTGCCATTATCNNNNGGGAANAGNGCNNCNTTNAGNGCNTCGATATCGGNNNTNNTGTTGGTATTNACAAANTCNATNCCATTNACNANCTTTACTGACGCGCCCCNNGGGATGCCNGCNANATCAGCAGGNGAGCCNGGTTCGGCAAATCTGACNACTAACTCTCTTGGCGAGGTATTTCGCACAAACTCCCAGTCGAATCCATAACCTGANGCAACACCACTTTGNGTCAGTTCNTTGTATTCATCNGTNGGTTGATAAAAATGGAAATTNTCTTTTGGNGTACCGCTTGGCGTGGTCGCNGTCGTNTTTAACTGGTCAAAATATCCNAANACNGAATAATTNGCCGGATTGTTATCNTCNACTTCGTCGTACCANAGGTAGGTNTCATTNGTCCAGCTACGNAGCCANAGNTTTTCCTCNANACTNCTGCCNGCNNCATCNGGGTACTGNTGGCCGGTNAAAGGATCAANACCGGTTCGTGGCGATTCGCACTTCGCCNCCAGCGANGANGCNGANGCANANNCGCCTGGTTGCCAGGATGGCCCGGTCGGTGTAGGTGTTGGCGTGGGTGCTGGACCCGAAGAATTGGAGCTGCCACCGCAAGCTGATAATCCTGATACCGAGATTGCTGCGACGATGACTGCCGCTAATTTAGATAAGCGCATAATTGCCTCCCTGGCACTTATTATTTTCTGTCGTACTGTATTTTAACTGTATCGAAGGTGATAACAATTAAAATCATTATGGCTGACAACTGTACCATTTAATTGAATTCAAGGGTATCCAAATCGCCTGAAAACAGTCAGTTACCAGACTAGTCCGGTTTAGCAGTTGTCACACCGGCTTTCTTCTCAAATAGCCCTGTCCCTATAGAGCCATTATGACTTGAAAAGAGCGCCGGTGGTAAATATCAACCGAAGATAACAGCGCCTAATAATAGGAGAGCTTTTCCGATTTTCCGGCAAAAATGCGATACACCAGCACGGTATAGGCTAAAATGCAGGGCACTACCACAACCGCACCCACCAGCAGAAAACGCAATGAGTTGCCATCGCTGAGCACATCCATAAACGCCAGCTTTCCTGGCACCACGTAAGGGTAATAACTGATCCCAAACGCAGCGAAGCATAAGCCAAAAATCAACAAGGCAATAGCAAAGGGTAACCATTCCCCTTTACCGCCAGCGGCAGGGAGCTTTTTCAGTACCACACTGCATAGCAACAACAGTGCAAAGCAGGTCAGCGGGATAGTCATTACCCCCCAGCCTACCGGGCTTTCCAGCCACAGCACCCGCACTTCATCATGCAAGGTAAGGTTAAGCAAACTGACAGCCAGTATACCGCTGGCCAGCACCAGCAGGCAGCGCTTAGCCCAGTAAAAGGCTTTGGCCTGTAAATCCCCTTCCGATTTGAGGATCAACCAGCAGGCGCCGATAAACGCATAAGCGGCAGTGACCCCAAAAGCGGCCAGTAAGGCAAAGCCCT
Organism: Alteromonadaceae bacterium; assembly: GCA_002691625.1. GTDB lineage: Bacteria > Pseudomonadota > Gammaproteobacteria > Enterobacterales > Alteromonadaceae > Alteromonas. Next base: position 28,785 of record NZIK01000075.1, on the reverse strand, counting down.
GGGCATAGATATCGGTTCGCAAACCGGTAACCCAGATACCCAGCATGTAGCCCTGGGATAAGGTGGTGAGTATTGAGCCGTATTTAAAGCAGGTATCCCACCTGGGCTTTTTGTTCTGAGGTACTTTAGCGCGAAAATCAAAAGAGACGCCACGCAGAATAAGCCCCAGTAACATAAAGGTGGCCGGTAAATACAGTGTTTGCAGTATTTGGCTATGAGCCTCGGGAAAGGCAATCAGCAAAATGCCCACCGCCAGCACTAACCAGGTTTCGTTGGCATCCCAGTAGGGGCCGATGGAGGCTATCATGTCGTCTTTAAACTGTTCATTACGAGGTGGAAACAATACCCCTACGCCCAGGTCGTAGCCGTCGAGAATGGCATATAACAATACCGCGAGTGCCAACAATCCCAGATAGATATTGCCCAGCGCGGTAACAGAAAGTGATTCAAATGGCATGTCTGGCTCCTAGGCGTTGCTGCTGGCTATATCGAGTTTATTGGTGTGTCGTTCATCAGCATCTCCCTTGCTTATTTCCTCTATACCCACAGACTTGCGACACATCAGTGTCAACGTGCGGATATAAGCGACCATCAACACTGCATAGATCACCGCGTAAAGGGTGAATGACAAGCCGATATTCTGAGGTGGCAAACCCGTGACGGCATCAGCGGTACGCAAAACGCCGCTGACCAGGTAGGGCTGACGACCTACTTCGGTGACATACCAGCCGGCCAGGGTTGCCACCCAGCCACTAAAGCTCATAGCGATAAACAGCTTGCCTAACCAGTCGGGTAATTCACCCCTACGAAACAGATAATAAGCACCCGCCCAGGCGGCAAACAGCATGAGTACGCCCATACCAACCATCACCCTGAAAGAGTAAAACACCGGCGCTACAGGCGGATGCTCGCCGCGAAATTCATTTAAACCTTTAATTTCACCATCCAGCTCATGGGTAAGGATGAAACTGGCCAGATTAGGAATGGCAAGCTCGGCATGGTTGGTTCGCTCCTGTTCGTCGGGAATAGCAAATAACAGTAGCGGTGCGCCTTGCTCGGTTTCCCAAACCCCTTCCATCGCTGCCACTTTTTGTGGCTGATGCTCAAGCGTGTTCAAGCCGTGCATATCACCGGCCAGAATTTGTAACGGAATTAACACTGCCGCTGTATAGGTGGCCGTTTTAAGGGCCAGCTTCGGGGCAATCTTGTTATCACCGATAAGTAAACGATAGGCCGATAATCCCGCAATTAAAAAGCTGGCAGTGAGTCCGGAAGCCAGCAACATATGGCTGAACCGATAAGGGAAAGAAGGATTAAAAATGATGGCCGACCAATCTTTAGCGTAGATTACCCCATCAATGACTTCGTGCCCCTGAGGGGTGTGCAACCAGCTGTTGAGTGACAGGATCCAGAAGGCTGATAACGTGGTACCTGCAGCCACCACAAAGGTTGCCAGCGTGTGTAACCAGTTAGGCACCCGGCGCATACCAAACAGCATAATGCCCAGAAAAGTCGCTTCCAGGAAAAATGCGGTAAGCACTTCATAGCCCAGCAGCGGGCCGGCGATATTACCGGCTTTTTCCATAAAACCCGGCCAGTTGGTGCCGAATTGAAAAGACATGGTCACGCCCGACACAACGCCTAATGCGAAGGTAAGGGCAAATACCCGTACCCAGAAACGATAAATCCGCATCCATACCGGATGCCCACTCAGGTTTGAGCGCAGTTTAAAATAAAATAAGAACCACCCCAGCGCGATAGTGATGGTAGGAAAGAGAATATGAAAACTGATGTTCAGGGCAAACTGTAGCCTGGACAGTAACAATGCATCCACAATGGGCTCCTGGTTAGTTAGATTTGGCTGGCAGAAGCTTGTCTTTAAGCTCAAGAATGCGGCCAACCCCGGCGCCGAGTTTCATTAAGGTGTCGAGCTTTTCCGGGCCCAGGTTCTGTAATTCCTGAGACCAGGCTGTCACCGACTCGAGTAGATCGTGTATTTCATTTAAGCGGGCCTGAACGGCAATGTCTTTTTCACCGCTTGGTGTGTCCATCATCAAATCGCGCAGCAGCGACATGGTAGGGTCGATCTCCCGCTTACGGCGTTCCTCGAACACCCGGTTAGCCAGCACCCAGATAGTGCCCGCCGGAACGAAAAACTCCTTCCGTTCACCCGGTACATGATGTTGCTTAATAAGCTGCCATGATTGCAGCTCTTTAAGACCCATACTGGTGTTCCCTCTTGAGATACTTAACGCGTCAGCAATTTCCTGCGCAGACAATGGCTCTTCATTTAATACGATGAGCGCGAGAATTTGACCAACTGTGCGGTTAAATCCCCAACGATTGCCCATTTCCCCAAAATGCATAACAGCAGAAGTGACCAGCGGTGACATGTTCATTTTTATCTTCTAAAGTTTCAGTAATTTCTGAAAGTTTAGATCGAACTTTGATTCAGATCAATATTTACTGCTGCTAATGAGTTGCACTCAATGGAACGCTAATAAGTGAGAAGTAGGGAAAAACGGATGAGTAGCCAGGCGAAACTGACCACCAGGTAAAGCAATGACCAGCCGACTAATCGACCTAACGGACTTTATTCCAAAGATTTTGATTTTTCTTAAACGAAAAATAGTCTGCCGGTTCCCAGAAGGCAGGGATCAGATCGTCAACAGCTTCCGGCGAGAAGTTACCGGACAACTGACTCATAATTTCCATGAGTCGCTCCCGACCGATGCGCATTAACTTTTTGCGATTCGCCGGGAAAAACAGATTGCTGGACTTTTTGATGACTTCGTCGCTACCAGAGCTAATGTAAGAAAGGTTTCTGGTGACCGGGCGCCCTACGGGCTCGGCAGGATGGGGCGGGTTTAAACGCGTCACAATAGCGCATTCGTACTGCTCCCGGTCGATGCCCTTTTCATTGCGCGGAATATAGGTCACGCCAAAACCAAGAGGGAAATATCCCACAATCTGCACAAATGCCTTGGCTAACTCAGCGTTAAGTGCGCCCTTTTTGGCCAGCTGTTCGATAAACACATAGCCTTTAGGCAGGTTTTTCCTGGAAAAATCCGGTTTGGTTGATAACACAATAGACGTGTAAATTTGCGGTATTTTTATCAGTTCCCCCACCCCGTTTTTAGACAAATAAGTGTCTTTCATCAGGGTCTGCATAAAGCCGTTAAGGGCGGTATGGCGCTGCACAAAACGATCCCGCTCGGCTTTGTCGTTGCCAATATAACGCGGCATCCCCAACCCATTTTTCAGGTATTCCAGGGTTTGGGTAAAATTAATTTTAAGCAACTGTTTACGGCTAGGCTCATCCAGCACGCGAAACTCATCCAGTTTATTGTCTTCGCCATGCAAAATAGACAGGGCCTCAGGTGACTGTAAGCCTATGTCCTGCAACAGGGCGCAGCTAATGATGGGAATGGCCACTTCTTGCTGCCACTTTTCATGATGTTCACGGTCGCCCTTAAAGCGTAATACCGAATCTTTAAGATAACGCAGATAACGGTTGTTGTGCACATCCATGTCGTGCACCTTATCCACCAGCCTTAAAGCCAGAACGGCTTTATAAAGTGGCTTTAAACGTTGGTGCAGGCTCGCAAAATTGCGTTCTGGTCCACGGGTGATGAGCATCAGGGTACCGAGAAATTTGGAGCTTAACATCTGGGTATCTTCAAAACTTTCGCCTTCGCACAGGCTAATCAGCTGACTGGCCACCGAATGCAGTCGCTCTACACGCCGATAGCGACCATCTTCGTGGGAGGCGGATATGTCTTTGATCTGCTTTCGCAGTTGCTCGGCTTTTGCCTGACCTTTTTTCTGCTGTTCTGCACGGGTAAGCTGCTTCTGTAACTCTGCGAGTGCTGACTGCCGGGCACTGCCCTCTGCAAAATATTGTCTGGCGTCACTGTAAACCGACTCCAGCCGATCGTCTTTAGGATAAACCTCTTCGATAAGCTGCTTAACTTGCAGAGTATAGTTGTTGTCAGGGAGTTCAAACTTACTCACTGTAAACCTTATTTTGTTTTTGCTTTCAACATGGTAGTCGTGGCGCGTTAAAGCCACCAATAATCATTTACAGCTCCCTGTACAGCTCAGAGACATCATCCGTGAACCGTATGTTATCGCAAGACAAACGGAATTTAGGTATTTATATTGATACCCACAGTATACTAAAGGTTAAGATTTTTGCCCGCAGCGGATAGCCGGGGGAACGAGCTGAATTCACCCAGGATGTGGTGTTTTTTCAGCTCTATAGAATGAAGTTTTTCACGCCGAACGAGGACATTACCTGTAAGGCAGCTCGGCCTGTAGAGGTGGCTATGCCACCGGCTTAATCAATATCGAGCGGCTCTGGTGAGAGTATAACGCCGGTACTGTCGGCATACAGATGATCCTCCGGCAGAAAGGTTACCCCACCAAAATTAACCGGCACATCAATATCACCAGTGCCCTGGCTGTCGGCATTCACCGGAATAGAATTAACCGCCAGAATACCGAGGTCAAAATCAGACAGGCTGTCGACTTCGCGAACACAGCCATAGCACACGATGCCTTCCCAATTATTTTCTACTGCCAACTGCGCAGATTCAGCATCAAACAACGCCCGGCGCAGCGAGCCACCACCGTCGATTAATAGTACTTTGCCATCGCCCGGTTCGGTGAGTACCCGGTCGATTAATTCCCTGTCTTCAAAACACTTCACGGTGGCAATTTCTCCACCAAAGGAATATCGACCGCCATAACTGGTGAAAATGGGATCGACCACATCCACGTTATCGGCGAATAAATCACATAACTCAGAAGTGTTATAGTCCATGTTTGTACCCTGTTGGTAAGCTAGGTTTTCGGGCTTTAGCATAGCACTCTAACCGTGATAACGCCTAGCGCAGAAATTGATTTTACTCACAAAAAGTTTGATTTCGCTCTCCCCTCCTGCCATTCCCCTCCGTTGTCATAAACCTTTAGCAAAACTGTCACTTGTGTTTCACGAACACTTTTTAACCTGATAGCGTTGATGAAAAGGAGCCGCGTGGGATGGGCCTGAAAAATTTAACCAAATACGATACTGCAATCTTTCACTGGTTGTACGATCTGACCAAGCACCGCGATTGCCGGGCTATTGTCTGGTTGTCACGCACCGGTGATGGTTACCTGTATTTTGTTATTGGCCTGCTGCTGATGTGCTTCGAACCTGAGCACGGTGAGATTTTTCTCTACACTGCACTGATGGCGTACGGCCTTGAGCTACCAATTTATGTGGTATTAAAAAAGGCGTTTAAACGTCCTCGCCCGTGCGACTTTCTGGCAAACCTGACCGCTCACGTAACGCCGTCTGATAAATTCAGCCTGCCGTCCGGTCACACCGCTGCGGCCTGGTTAATGGCTACTATCATCGCGTTTTACTACCCTTCTTTCGCACTGCTTGCCTACACCTGGGCGAGCCTGATTGGCTTGTCCCGCATATTGCTGGGCGTGCACTACCCTACAGATGTAATTGCTGGTGCCTTGCTGGGCCTCACCATTGCCCAACTGAGTCTGACTATTCTGGTTTAACATGAAAATACTCTATGGCGTACAAGGTACCGGCAACGGTCACATTGCCCGTGCCCGGATTATGGCTGCGGCCATGGCTGAGCGTGATGACATTGACGTAGATTTTGTTTTTTCTGGTCGCGCGGCCGATGACTATTTCGACATGGAATGTTTTGGTGAGTATCGCACGTTCAGCGGTCTGACTTTTGCCACCCGCAAGGGGCAGGTTAGTCAGTGGGAAACGCTGAAAAACGCNAAACCATTGCANNTATACCGGGATATCCGNCAACTTGATGTGAGCNGTTACGACCTGTTGCTGAACGACTTTGAACCCGTNACNGCCTGGGCCGCCCGGCGTCAGGGGNTNNCNTCGATNTCGGTGAGTCATCAGGCNGCTTTCAGTCACGATATTCCCCGCGCCAGNGAGCATTTTACTGATAAGCTTATNNTGCGCAGTTTTGCNCCCACNGANATTCAGNTAGGCGTNCANTGGTTTCACTTTGAAAAACCCATAGTNCCNCCNTTTATTACNGATAAACCNGCNCCGCANCCNGCTAACAGCCACACGCTGGTNTACCTGCCTTTTGAAGANCTCGACGATATTCAGTTGCTGCTGGAGCCNCTCACCGAGCANCACTTTGTGTGNTTTCACCCCAAGGTGAAACAGCAACACACGCANGGNCANATNGAATGGCACCCGCCTTCNAAGCCGGGCTTCCGCCATGCNCTGCAACANTGNTCNGGNGTGATCAGCAACGGCGGTTTTGAACTGGCCAGTGAATCACTGCANCTGAAAAAGAAACTGCTGGTAAAACCCCTGAACGGCCAGTTTGAACAACTCTCNAACCTCAAAACCCTGATGTCACTGGGCCTNTGNCAGCCCCTTTACCAACTCGATACGGATACCGTGGAAGAGTGGTTNCTGGANCCNGCCAGTGAAGGGTTNCAGTTCCCCGANGATCCNACCCCTATGCTCGACTGGATTGTGGCCGGTGACTGGCACAACACCAAACCNCTGTGCGAAGCNCTGTGGAAACAGGTAAATTTTGGNCCNAAGACCCGTGAACGTTTGATGTCACTTGCATTTTAATCTCCCTCTGCGATGATATCGGCACTTTTTATTTGNGGAGTGAGTGCGTGGCAAAACGTGTTGCATTATTACTGGTGTTGTTACTGAGTATTTCGGCCTGTGGATACCGCGGCGNCTTATATTTACCGGAGCAACCNCCGGCCAGTGATAGTGAACCTGCNGACNACTCGACTCCTGATNCATCCGGAGATTCTCGCTAGTGGACTACTTCAGTTACAAAAACCAATCGCTGCACGCTGAAGACATTNACGTAAAGGNGCTGGCCGCCCAGTACGGCACCCCGTTATACGTGTATTCACGTGCCACCCTCGAGCGTCACTGGCACGCCTTTAACGATGCGCTGGGCGATCATCCNCACCTGATTTGCTACGCGGTAAAAGCCAACTCCAATATTGGTGTGCTGAGCGTACTGGCTAAACTGGGTTCTGGNTTCGATATCGTNTCAGGCGGCGAACTNGCCCGNGTTATTGANGCCGGCGGCGACATGAGCAANGTNGTGTTCTCTGGCGTGGGTAAAACNCCGGAAGAGATNGAGTTTGCCCTGCAACAAGGTATTCACTGCTTTAACGTAGAATCGGAGCCGGAGCTTGANCGTATCAATGCGGTAGCCGGTAAGCTGGGCAAAAAGGCACCTATCTCGCTGCNCATTAATCCCGATGTGGATGCTAAAACTCACCCGTACATTTCTACCGGTTTAAAGGCCAATAANTTTGGCATTGCCCGTGAGCGTGCCGTAGAGGTATATAGCCTGGCAGCCAGCCTGGAACACCTTAACGTGGTAGGTATGGACTGCCATATTGGTTCACAGCTTACCGAAACCGGCCCTTTTGTGGATGCGCTGGACCGCTTACTGGAACTGGTGGATGAACTGTCGGCCAAGGGCATTGAAATCAGTCACCTCGACGTTGGTGGTGGTCTGGGTGTTACCTACAAAGATGAAACACCGCCGCACCCGAAAGAGTACGCCAAAGCCATTGCAGCAAAGATGGCCGGTCGCGAGCACTTAACGCTGATCATGGAGCCAGGGCGCGCTATTGCCGCTAACGCCGGCATCATGCTTACCAAGGTAGAGTTTGTAAAAGAAGGCGAGGATAAAAGCTTCGCCATTGTGGATGCGGCCATGAATGATCTCATTCGCCCGTCGCTCTACTCGGCCTGGATGTCGATTATTCCGGTAGATGAAAACCCGGCCCACAAACCCCATGTGTATGATGTGGTTGGNCCAATTTGCGAGACCGGTGATTTTATTGGTAAAGACCGCGAACTGGCGATTGCCCCGGGCGACCTCCTGGCGGTACGTAGCGCCGGTGCTTACGGGTTTGTAATGGCTTCTAATTACAATACGCGCTGCCGCCCGGCAGAGTTACTGGTAGATAAAAGCGATGTTAATGTGGTCAGAGAAAGAGAAAATCTAAAAGATCTCTGGAAAGGTGAGCATAAAGTTACGTAAACTAGAGCTATTCTAATAAGTCCTGTTGCGCTAAAACCCGTTGTTGTTTGTTGGGTTATTGTGATGAATACCACATCACCTTCTCTGCCATAACAACACCGGGTACCAAATAAAAATAGTCAGCAACACTTAAATAAACAGGCCCAGGATGCTGGTAAACTTTTCTAAAATGCACGGTCTCGGCAATGACTTCATGGTTATTGATAATGTGACCCAAAATGTTTTTTTCTCTCCGGAGAAAATCCAGCAGCTTGCCGACCGCAATTTTGGTATTGGGTTCGATCAACTCCTGATGGTTGAGCCGCCATACGATCCTGATCAGGATTTCCACTACCGTATTTTTAACGCCGACGGCTCAGAAGTGTCGCAATGCGGTAATGGGGCGCGTTGCTTTGCGCGCTTTGTAAAGCTCAAAGGTTTAATCAACCGCAACAAGATTCTGGTGAGCACCAAAGCCGGCAAGATGATCCTGTATCTCGAAAAGGACGGTCAGGTAACGGTAAACATGGGGGTACCGAATTTCACCCCGGCAGAAATCCCGTTAAAGGCTAACAAAGAAGAAAAAACCTATATTATTCGGGCCGACGATAGCACCCACTTTTGTGGTGCGGTCTCCATGGGTAATCCCCATTGCGTGCTGGAGGTTGACAACACCGAAAGCGCCGATGTGGAAACGGTCGGGCCACAACTGGAGCGCCACGAGCGTTTTCCTGAAGGGGTTAACGTGGGCTTTATGCAGCTATTGTCGGCCGAACACATTCGCCTCAGAGTATTTGAACGTGGTGCCGGAGAAACCCTGGCATGTGGTAGCGGAGCATGCGCAGCAGTTGCAATAGGACAAATACAAGGTAAATTAGGGAAAGACGTTCGGGTGGATTTACCTGGCGGGCGCTTACGCATCCGCTGGCAAGGGCCGGGAAGCCCATTAAAAATGACCGGACCGGCTGAGCATGTATACGACGGAACAATAAATATATGAATGAACTATCAGGTCAGGCCAATACAACACTGCAGTTTGATACCGACTTTCCTGAGGTAGGCGAGTTGACTGCCGAACAAGTGAGTCAGTATCTGGTCGAGAACCCTGATTTTTTTATTCAGCATCCGAGTATTTTGGAAGCGCTGCAAATCCCCCACCTGCAAAAAGGCAGCGTGTCCCTGGTAGAATTACAAAGTGAGCAGCTACGCAAAAAAGTGCGCCTGCTCAACTATAAACTCAGTCAGTTAATTAGCATTGCCAAGCAAAACGAAAAAATTTACCGCGCCTACGCCGATTTAAATCTGCGCCTGTTAACCTGCAAAGATGTCGGCGAAATGCTACTTAAACTGCAGGAAACCCTGCAGGATGAGCTGGGACTGGCGAGTGTCGAACTTAAGCTGTTTAAAGGCGCCAATGCGTTGCCAGAATTGCAGCAACGGCTGTTTATGGAAAAGCGTTTTAAACAGGGGCCTTACTTTTTTGGCCGTCTCAGTCAGCATGAAAAACAACTGTTGTTTGGCAACGAAGTCGCCGAATCCGTGGCTTTGATCCTGCTTGGTGAGAACCGCAATTTAGGCGTGCTGGCCGTTGGCAGCCGTAGCGCCGACCACTTTACCCCCGATATGGACACCCTGCTGCTAAACCAGCTACGCGAAGTGCTCAATGTTGTTCTGCCCGAGAAACTGCGTTACTGATGAGTGCATCGGCAGCCGACACTCCTGTATCGCTGGCGCCGGACTGCGAACACTGGCTGAGCAAGTTTATTGATTACCTGCGTTACGAACGCGGCCTGTCTGATCACACCATAAAAAATTACACCCGACAGCTTGAACAGATTGCGCTGAGTCTGGAGCTGGCGAGCTGGCAGCAACTGAACCAGGCCGCGGTAAAAAAAGCCGTCGCCATTGCCCGCAAACAAAACCTCGGCGCTCGCAGCACTGCGCTACGCTTATCTGCACTGCGCACATTTTGTAAATATCTGTTGCGCCACCAGATTATCGGCACCGATCCGGTAGAAGGCATTTCCGCCCCCAAAGCAGAAAAGCCCCTGCCCAAGCAAATGTCGGTGGACGATATGTCTGCATTGCTAAATGAGTCGGATGATGAAGAGATTGTTATCCGCGACCAAGCCATGTTTGAACTGATGTACGGATGTGGTTTACGCCTCAGTGAGCTTACTTCGCTGGAGCTTGAGCACATTACCGGTGACCGTCAGTTACGCGTAACAGGTAAAGGCAACAAGCAACGCCTGCTGCCCATTGGCCGTAAAGCCTGGCAGGCCTTGCAGCGCTGGCTGGCCATTCGCAGTCATTGGGGCGCGGGCCTGGATGACGCAGTATTTATCAGCCGTCAGAAGCGACGGATATCCAATCGTCAGGTAGGTAACCGCCTCACGGAAATGGCGCGGCGGCAAACCCTCAACCAGCGCATTAACCCGCACAAATTGCGCCACTCTTTTGCTACCCATGTGTTGGAGTCGAGCGGTGATTTACGTGCAGTACAAGAGTTATTAGGCCACGCAAATCTGTCGACCACTCAGGTATACACTCATCTGGATTTTCAACATTTAGCCAAAGTGTATGATACAGCCCACCCTCGCGCCCGTAAGAAGAAAGATTAAACAGCCAGTCAGGAATTTTTGATGCAATGTTACCGCCCGGTTTCGCCGGTTAAAGCTATGACCTTTGATTTAGACGACACCCTGTACGATAACGAGCCTATCATTGCAGGCGCTACCCAGGCCCTGAACAATCGTATTGCCGAGCTCTACCCGGCCGCAGCCGCGCTACCACCAGCACAATGGGCCGCTATTAAACGCGACTTGATTAAAGGCAACCGGGGATTAGCTTCGGACATGGGCCGATTACGCTACGAAACCTTGTATCACGGACTGGCTGCAGAGAAGTTAGACTACGACCAGCGGCACCAGGCTGCACAATCGTTGTTTGATTATTTTTACCATGCCCGCAGCGACTTTGCTGTAAACGAAGAGGTCAGAGAGGTACTGACTGCACTGGCCGCAAAAGTCCCGTTAATCGCTATAACCAATGGCAATGTGGACACGGTACAAATAGGTATTGATGAATTCTTTACCGCCACGTACCACGCCAGCCTGAGTCGCCCCAGCAAGCCCCACCGCCATATGTTTGATGAAGCGGCACAAACCTTAGGACTTGCGCCACACGAGATCCTCCATGTGGGCGACAACCTCGAAAAAGACGTACTTGGCGCACATCAGGCCGGCTTACAAACCGCCTGGATTGCAGTAAACCGCCCCATGGATCTGCGTCAGGAAGACGTAAGCGTGTTACCCAGTGTTCATCTGCACAGCCTGGCGGAATTACTGTGGTTTGTTGCCTGACAACATCTACCCCCAACCAAGACTAATTGGAAGCTACCATGCAGATCATTCAACACAGCGAAGACCTGATCACAGCCACCGGCACCATGCGCAACTATATTTATCGCCCGGCCAGTGAGCAACGCTATCCGGCCATCGTGTTCTACTCTGAAATATTTCAGCACACCGCGCCCATCGCTCGCTCGGCAGCGCTCATGGCAAGCCACGGTTTTGTGGTAATCGTGCCGGAAGTCTTCCACGAGCTGAATCCCATAGGTACGGTACTTGGCTATGATGACGAAGGCAAAGACAAAGGCAATAACGACAAATGGCAAAAGCCGTTAACCAGTTACGACACAGACCTCGATGCCATTATCGAGCACTGCAAAGCCGCGCCCTATTGCACCGGCGCCGTAGGGGCCATGGGCGTTTGCCTTGGCGGTCATTTGGCTTACCGGGCCGCGATCAATCCGGCGGTGGCGAGTGCCTTTTGCCTGTATGCCACAGACATCCACAGCAATACCCTGCCTGCCAGTAATGAAGACCAGAGCTTCCATCGCATGGCTGATATTCAGGGCGAAGTGTACTTTGTGTGGGGCAAACAAGACCCTCACGTGCCCGCCGAGGGTCGTTTGAAGATTTATCAGCAATGCCTGGCCAGCGGCCTTAATTACCAGTGGCAGGAAGTCAATGCCGTGCACGCCTTTATGCGCGATGAAGGCGAGCGCTATGACGGCGCACTGGCATTACAGATGTATCAGCAAGCCGTGCAGTTTTTTCAGCGAACCTTAAATATTTAGGTAATTCCCAGTCATAGTCGGTGCCCATTCTGGTGCCGGCTCATCGGGTTTCTCCGGCTTTTTCTCCATGGCTGAGCTTTTGAAACAACCAGCCAATCCCAACCAGACTTAAACCCAGCCCGATAAACGAGACTGCGCGATAAAGCCCTTCAAGGTGGGCCATATCAACCAGAAATGCTTTGACGATCACCAGAGCCAGCACGCCAAAGCCGATATTACGAAGTCGCAGTTGCGCCTTATACTGGCTTAAAAATATCATGGCAGTGGCCAGTAACAACCAGACAATTGAATAGGTATATAGCTCAGCCTGTTCGAGGCCCCCGCTTAACTTAAGTGCGCCCCCGTTATAGGCGCCGCGGATAACGCCATTGATATAAAAGCAACTCAGTATTCCACTCAGTGCATAAAGAAAAGGTAGCGACCTGACTGGTGTGAAACCCAGCCGCGCAACAATTAGCAGGATGACAGCCGGGATAGCCCACAATATCAATAACCAGTTAATCAGCAGTCTGCTACCCGTGTCGACGGACTGAATAAACGGATTACTGAGCACAGAAATATCAAAATGAAGCAGTCCGGCCCCACCGCCAGTAACAAGCCAAACCCCTGATAAAGTCGAGTAGCTTTAAGGGCTAATCTGGCACGCCACCAGTAAACAGCCGACAGAATAAGCCAGTTTAGAGCCAACAGAGCTGCTTCTGTGAAGCTCAGATCGATAAAGTCAGGATAGTGCCCTACGAGCCAGAAAGTGGTTTCTGTGGTGACAAAGAGGGCCAGTACATGCAAAAAGGCCCCTTCTAACCAGCGCTTAAACTCTTGTGACTCGTTGTAGGCGCGGCTAAACCACAAAATGCCCAGCACCAGCGGATAGATTACCAGCGTCCAATGCACGCCTAGTATTTGTTGCCCCGCATAAGTATCCAACCACGGTGCAAAGGTGAGACGCACTGCCACTACCATAAGTGCCGCTTTAAACAACCAGTCTGGTAGATGCACCCTGAGCTTCCAGCTCAGGTAGCTCATAACAGCAATCTGAATGGCAATAGCCAGGGTTAGGCTGGCGGCGTCAAGCAACATGGTCATGCACAGGGTAATAGATGTATTAGCCAGGATACTTAAGGTTACCTGCACTAAAGTGTTGGTTACCCTGCTGGCGATAACAGAACTGCCAATCGCAATCACAGCCAGTTGAATCGCCCAAACCGGATAAAGAAACGCGCTTGCCTCGGCTGCTGCCAATGCGAAACTTAATGCAAACATACTCATCGGGCCGAGCACTAACAGCAATAAATACGCCGGTCGTTGCCATAACCGGTACATCAGGCCACTGTATACCAGTGTTGCCCAGGCTGCCAGCTGGGCAAACAGGTAGTTATCCTGAAACGGGAACAGGTTGTCAGAGTAATCCTGGGCACCAGGCATTCGGATAAACACAAATAGCAGAAATCCAAGTCCCAGGAAGGCCCAACTATCCAGCGCGCTATACCGGGCTGGAACCACCCAAAACAGTGCACATAGGGCCACCGCGCTGATTAACAGGTGATGTGGTGAGCCCTGTGCAGCGAGAAACCCGGCCAGCGCCAGCACAGGCAGCACAACACCAAGGTGTTCTTTGCGAGGCATCAACAACGTTCTAAAGGGCAGGCTTTTGGTCATGGTAGCGCGTAAACTCCATCCCATCAGATCGGATAAAACAAATAAATAAGCACTCACCAGGGTAAACAATAATAAGGCATAGAAGTGACTTTGACCGGCCATTAAAGTGGCCATGACCAACCAGCCAAAATTGGCGAGAAAACTCAGCCACCATAAACGCATTTGACGAACGCTTTGCGCAACCCAGATGGCTGAAACCGAAACGAAAGCCGTATAAAGTAATAATGCTGCCACATTCCCGGAGTCAGTATTAACCAAAGCCGGCACCGCATAAGCGCCTGTCACGCCTATCCAGGCCAACAACGGGCCAAACCTTAATGCCAACGTCGCTGAAACAAGGGATACAATGGCCAACAAGCCAAAGGCCAGTTGCGCCTGGATAAAATCGTAGTAGTCGTAAGCCACCAGCACCATCGCAAAGCAGGTAATAACACCACCACTGGCAAGTGCCGCACAAACATACGGAGAGTGGATATGAAAACGCTCCCGGCGACGGAAGAGATAGTCTGCCGCGACTACCAAACTCACACCGAACACGGTACCCAGGATCACTCTGAGCTGTGGAGATAACAATCCGGCTTCAATGGAATAGCGGGCCAGAAATATGCCCCCATTGCCAATACCAGGCCGCCAAGCCACAGCAAGCCATTGCCCTTGATAAACTGGTCAAAATTAAACGAACCGCTCTTTTGAGTAGCAGACGGCGATTTTGTTTTTTCGGACGCGCTTATGGAAACGGCTGCTGAGAATGGTTTTACTGGACTTGCAGAAGCCTTTATCGGGCTTGCAACAGTCTCGGGAAGGCGGTCTTCCTGACCGGCATTTGTTTCAGACGGCTCAATAGACTCCGAAGCGGCACGTTGACTGGATATTAAACTGTTAAGGCGGCCAATCTGGCGCGCCTGTAAGTTGATGTGCTCATGCAGGACTTTGATCTCTCGCCTGAGCTCATTAAGGGTCGAGCGGTTACTAAAAGAGAGTATCGCGCCGGCAATTAGAAACAATCCAATGAACACCACCAGTATCAACCAGTCCATGTTAGCTCCCTTTCATCACTTATTATTGTTTAGGCTTATCCTTTATTGGCTAAACATGCTTGATTTGATGAGGTGAGTCAAACCTAAATCACTGGTGTTAAAGGCGCACGCGGGGTAATCAGAACCGGACCCACAAGTTAGCTCTAAACGCCAACCTGTTAAAGGGCTCCCGGATAACACCATGCGTTTCCGGGACTGCCAAAACGCACAAGCTTTTTGCAGGCCTCCGGGATTTTAAAACGCAGCCAGGTAATTTAAACGACTTGGTAAGGGCGATCCCGGATGGCGCTGTGCGCCTCCGGGATTTAAAACGCTAAGGCGTTTTAAAACATTGCGTTGGCCAGGGATTTTTGTACGCCCTGGGCGGTCTCTGATTTCAGTTCAAACTCAAGCGGTGTGGATTGCCCTGAAACACAGATTTTAAGTTCAGCGTCCAGGTCGAAATGACCAGCAGTTTCTACCTTAAACTGAGTGATCGCTTTATAGGGAATGGAGTGGTAGTCCACTTTGCGACCGGTCATGCCCTGCTTGTCGATAAACATAAACCGGTTACTGGTAAAGACAATTAAATCCCTAACCAGTTTGTAAGCACTTACCACCCTTTCACTGTCGCCCAGTATTGGTGCTAGCTCTTCCTGAACTTCAGCGACATCTACTTCACTGGCATTGCCCATGAGTGCATCAAGTAAACCCATGATGATCTCCGTTTTGTGATTAATTAGAATTTTACCTTAGCACACCTTTTTAGAAATTCAGCCTCCCGGGCATGACTCGGCGACAGAAAATTTCACATTCACGACGAAGTTGCCGCTAAATTAGACAGCCAAATGGATTTACCATTTTTCTCGACGCACAAGATGGTAAGCTAGAAGCAAATAGCTAAAGGATAAATTAATGGAAAGCACTGCGCTGCAAGTAAGCTTCGATGATGTTCATCAGGCATCCTTACGTTTGATTGGCAAAGTTACTCGTACGCGGCTAATCGAATCGAGTCGACTTAATCAATGGCTGGGGCAGCGTATCCTGTTTAAAGCTGAATGCTTTCAAACCACCGGCGCATTTAAGCTGCGCGGCGCCACTAACTTTATTGCGAGTTTGCAGGAGCAGGGCAATATTCCTCGCCATATAGTAGCAAATAGCTCCGGCAACCATGCACAGGCTGTAGCCTATGCCGCTTCACAGGCGGGAATACCGGTAACGATATTTTCTACAGAGAACATCTCCGAGGTAAAAGCAGCAGCAACCGAGGATTATGGCGCAGAGCTGCGCCTGTACGCCACCCGCCCGGAAGCCGACGAAGCGGTAAAACAAGCAGCAAAGCAAGAAGGCGTAGTATGGATCCCGCCATTTAATCATCCGCTAATTGTGGCCGGTCAGGGCACCGCCACTCTGGAAGCTATCCAGGATGCCGATCACGTAGACGCCGTATTTGCCCCCTGTGGCGGTGGCGGTCTGCTAAGCGGCAGTTTACTGGCAACCCGCCATCTGGCTCCCCATGCCAAAGTGATTGGTGCAGAGCCGCTGCTGGCTAACGATGCAGCACGCTCGTTACAGTCTGGCGTCATAGAATCCCTCAGCGGGCCGGTTTCAACCTTAGCTGATGGCGCTGCAACGCCCTCAGTAGGTGATGTAACGTTCCCGATATTGCAACAACTCGACGACTTTTACGAAGTCAACGAGCAGCAAATAGCTTACTGGACCCAGTGGTTACAGCATCTGCTAAAATTACACGTAGAGCCCACCAGCGCCATGAGTATGGCGGCCGTTGCCGCGTGGGCAGTGAATTCGCCCAAAGGGCAAACCGCAGTGGTTATCCTTTCTGGTGGCAATATCAGTAAAGCCACCATGACAAAGGTCTGGGATACCGACTATTTATTACAGCCCCCTATCATTGAATAACAGCAAACTGAATAACACTATGCATAAAAAATCATTGCTCACACTCTCTGCTTCGCTGCTCCTTTCTGTAGGCTTTAGCGTGTCGCTTAGCGCCGCCACGCTGATCACCAATGTGAAAGGCTACACCCTCAACGAACAAGGTAAACTTATCCAATTCAAGCGCATGCTGGTTGATGACGCGGGTAAGGTAGTCAGCCTGGATCCTAAAAATGTACCGAACAATACAGACAGACTGGACGGCCACGACAAGGTACTGCTACCGGGCCTGATTGATGCTCACGGGCACTTGCTGGGCCTGGGCGGTAATCTGCTGGAAGTCGACCTGCGCGAAAGTGGTACCATGCAGGAAGCGGCACAGTGGGTAGCCCAATACGCTATGGGCCATGCCGATCAGGAATGGATTATGGGGCGTGGCTGGAATCAGGAACTCTGGAGCGATCGCTCTTTTCCCAATGCAGAAGTACTCGATGATGTCATCAGCAATAAGCCAGTATGGCTAACCCGGGTCGATGGTCATGCTGCCTGGGTAAACACTAAAGCGCTGGAACTGGCAGGCATCACCAACGACACCCCTGATCCTGCCGGCGGCCAGATTATCCGTGATGAAAACGGCCAGGCCACCGGCGTACTGATTGATAACGCCATGGACCTGGTTGCTGAGGTTATGCCCAAGCAAAGCAGCAAGTTATACCAGGCACAGCTCAATGCGGCAGGTGAGCACTTACTATCGGTAGGTATCACTGCCATGCATGATGCTGGCATTGGCCATCACGTCTACGATTTTTATCTGGCACGGGCCGCCGAGCAAAACCTGCCGGTGCGCATTTACGCTATGTTAAGTGCGACCGATCCTACCCTGCCTGATATGCTGGACACCGGCATTATTCGCAGCAGCGACGACTTCCTGTTTATTCGCAGTGTTAAAGCCTATGGTGACGGCGCTTTAGGTAGCCGTGGCGCGGCACTGATAAAACCCTACAGCGACGCGCCCCACCAACACGGCTTACTGCTCACACAACCGGAAGACTTTCCTAAGATCTTTCAACAAGTGTTGGGCGCAGGCTTTCAGCTGAACTTTCACGCCATTGGCGACCGCGCCAATCAGATGGTACTGGATGAATTTGAGCGTACCTTCAGTTCCACAGGAGGCCAGGAACTGCGCAACCGCGTAGAGCATGCCCAGGTCATTGCGGTAGAAGATTTATCGCGTTTTGCCGAGTTAAAGGTATTACCTTCCATGCAGCCTACCCACGCCACCAGTGATAAAAACATGGCCGAAGACCGCTTAGGTAAAGCTCGAATGGAAGGCGCTTACGCCTGGAAGACCCTAATAGATAGTGGTATTCCGTTACCTCTGGGCTCAGACTTTCCGGTAGAACTGGCCAATCCGTTTTATGGCCTGCACGCAGCGGTTACCCGTCAGGACAGAAACAACCAACCCGTGGCTGGCTGGTACCCGGAACAGGCGTTAACCATAGAACAAGCGTTTAAGGGTTTCACGTTGGACGCAGCCTATGCCGCCCACATGGAAGACGCCCTGGGTACCTTAACACCAGGTAAATGGGCCGATTTTATTCTGGTTGATCAGGATATTTTTGAAGTACCGGCCCAGGACATCTGGAAAACCAAGGTTATTCAAACCTGGGTGGCTGGTGAGAAAGTGTTCGACGCGAATACCTCTGGCGAATAATCTCTAAATACCTGCGGCCTCAGGCCGCAGGGTCTCTTCGAAGCTCCATGCTTCATTCAGTTTTTAAATTATCTTTATTACATTGTCCTTTGTTGGTCAGGTTCGGTTATTAACTAAGTTGCTTGATAGCGCAGCAACAGCCCTAAAGGGAACATTGCATACCTTGCGGTATGCTCGTCTTTTAATGAGAGTCGATTGGGCAATGAAAAGGGTATGTTAAGAAAATCGCATCAAAATTAAATGCCCGGTATGTTCTATCTGATTACTGACTCTAAATAGACGCTAAACGATCTTTTTGTATCTATATTTGTACATTTTAATATTAAGCTTATAATTGTATTCATATGAGTACATTTTGAGCATCCCATGAGTAGGAAGGAAATTGGCCAGCAATTACAGGCCGAGCGTAAACGACAGAAACTCAGCCAATCAGAGATTGCAGATAAATTGCGATGCAGTCGACCCAGTATCTCCAATATAGAGAATGGCAGGTACCAGGGTTCACTACAATTGCTAGAGCGATACTTAAACCTTATGGGATTCGAACTTATAGCCGCACCTAAACAGGCCAGGCGTCCAACCTTAGACGCACTGGATTCTATCTACGATGACGACTGATAAACTTACTGGTTTGCCAGAACAAATAAAGCGGATCACTGTTAACGTGGCAGGGCAACAAGCAGGCTTGCTCACCCACTCTTCTTATTTCAGCTTTTTGTACTCCCAGGATACCATGGCAGTTTCGCTCACCATGCCGAATAACCCGGCTCCATACAACCGCGGAGCACTGCATCCCGTATTCACTCAGAATTTGCCTGAGGGCTACTTACGCCGTTATATCTCAGAGAAGCTGCGCCGCTATGCGGAAGTGGATGATATGTACCTTTTGGCACTGATGGGGACCAAAGGGATAGGCCACCTGTCGTACGATGCAGGCATCCAGTTACCATCAGCGGAACCGGTGGCAATAGAAGATATTCTGCATTGGTCCGGTAAAGAAAAGCTTTTTCCGCAACTGCTGGAGCGATATTACCTTAATGGCATGGCATCCGGAGTGCAGCCCAAGGTTTTGGTATCCCGCTCTGCGATTTTGCAGAAGGATGTGATCGTTAAAACATTTGATGAAGAATTCCCACTGCTCACAGTAAACGAATTCGTCTGCATGAAATGTGCTGAGCATTGTGGACTCAATACTCCAAAAGTATGGTTGTCCGATGATTTGCAGCATTATGTGGTGGAGCGTTTCGATACTGATGAATCCGGATGCAAAATCGGCATAGAGGACTTTGCGACTTTGATGGGCCGCACCGGCGATCAGAAATACCAGGGTTCCTATGAGAATGTGTTAAAGGTGGTCAACCTGAATACCGGTTCTATGGAGCAGGTTGAAGAAGCATTTAAGCTGGTGGCCTTTAACTGCCTGATTGGGAATGGTGACGCCCACTTAAAAAATTTCTCTTTGCAGTACCAACCAGACCACACCGATATTACGCTCAGCCCGGTTTACGATATCACCCATACTCTGATTTACCCCACTATCGACAATGAGATGGCGTTAAAAATGCGTAAGAGCAAAGCCTTCCCTTCTCGACATGAATTGGTGGAATTTGCCTATACAGCGGGTATAAGCCGTTCGTCGGCCGGCAAGATAGTCGATACCCTGGCAGAAGGTATCCTGGTGTCCCTATCTAACATAGAAGAAGTGAATGCTATGGATGGGTTAAGGAGCTCAATCGAAGCTCACTTGAATACTGTGATGGAAAGGTCAGGAATACAACCCGTATTCCGGCACGACAAAAAGAAGAAGTACAAATAGAAGCACAAATATAGAACTCTACTTATTCTCACATTTCTGGTATTGGTCAAAAACGGACATCCTCAATACCATGAAGGACCGGTAAGTGTAGGTAAATTTCAAAGTTCTGAGTTTTGTTCGAAAATATATTGGGAATAAAGCAAGTCAGCAAAATCTGACTCATCAATTTTTCCGATGACTAAGTCTCTGATTGCATCTGCAAAGAGATCATTATCAGCGGTTAACTCAAAATCATTGAGCGACAAATACTCCAGCGCAACGGCCAGACCTGTTCGCTTGTTAGCATCGGGGAGTGAATGAGAAAGCGCTATTGAAGCGGCATATTTTGCAGCAATTTCGAAAACGTCATCTAAGCCTGAATAGGCAATAGCATTATCGATTCTGCCTAAGGCACCCTGAAGTTTGTTGATATCAGCGGCGCCCTTCATGCCTGGTTCGTTTTCGAGGATGAACACGTTAATCTCTATCACGCGTTCAAAGGGGAAGAAAATGAGATCCATTACATATCAGCGAGTTTTTCAAATGTACGCTTATGTGTTCTTAAAACCAGCTTAGTTTCAGACTTCACAATTTGCTGACCAGCGTCACCGGACAAATCAAGTTTCTTGCTGGCTGCGATTTTAGGGCGCTTAACAGCTTTCACGCCGTATATTTCAATCTTTGTATTCATAAACACCTCTAACAATGTGCCAGTTAGTATACCTCTGATTCGAAGATAAGAAAATCTGGCAAACAGGTACTAAATTCTGAGGGATCCCCACGAATTTAGCATGTANTCTTGCTCATGCAAGCTTCAGCGGTGAGTTCATCAAGCCAGCGGATCGTCTTTTTCCACTGATGCAGGGTAAATCGCATTGAGGTGTTAAAAGCTCTCAAGCCAAGAAAGTGAAAGGATAGTACGGATTTTGTTTCGGTATTTGCCTGAAAGCGTCGATGCTTGTTACTGACAACTAATAGCATGCCCAACAGTCCAGCCACTAACGAAGCCAGTGTGGTAAGCAAGACCAGAACAGTAATGCGTGTCTTGGTTGTGCTGCGATTATTTTCATACCCCAGACCAAAGCGCGTGCTTTTCATATCCCGAAAGCCTTCTTCTATTTGCATGCGCTGGCGATAAATATCGATGACTTGTTTAGATAAGTGACGATGGTAGGGCAATGACGTCGCCAGTAGCCACGGATCTCTTGCGCCATCAGCATATTTCAATGAATTGGTATCCCGTTGGCGCGAGCCATTGGCATTAAACGCTCGTCGACCTTTCGCTTTCTCTTTAACCAACACCAAGGTACAGGCAAAAGGTCGTGACTTGACGATAAGCGCGTTATCAAATCGCTTGGGCCGTGTTGTAGCCTTTAGATAAAGCTCAGCGATAGATTGCCATTCATTACCGCCATCCAGCGAATATAAATGTGGCTTTCGCACACGTCCGACAATATGCCATCTCAATGCCTGCACTTCACGAAACCACGGCGATTTGTAGCCCGCATCAGTGACAATAATGGGCTGGCAGGTATCCGGTAAGAGCGTGTGCAATATCTCTAAAAAGTCTCTATGTGTAGTCGCTTTTGCACTGGCTTTTCTATCATGCACTTCCTGATAAAGGGTAATAGGCCGCCCTTTAACGACAATTGCGGCGCGAAGTAAAAAGTGCTTTTTGCACTTATCCAAATCTGACCAGTCAACGGCAATGACAGGATGTTTACAGGTACAAAATAACCGGCAAATCATTGCATAGATAAACGGTACTTCACGCTGGAGGTGACCATTAGATAACAGCCGGTCAGCCCGCTTAATACGGTGTTTCTCATAGGCATTGGAACGGATACCGCGCCCCATACTGGTCACAGTGGCCGAACCGCTCTCAATCAAGCTTCGCACACAGGCGACAACGGCCTGTTTGCGGGTTTTATGCATTTTATGGCTGACAAAAGAGACAAGATTGTTCAATATAGAGCGTGCATTCATGGTGTTTTCTGTGTTGGTTTTTTTTGGCGAAAGATCTGATCACCAAATGCCATGAATGTTCCCTAACTCTTTGACTTTATTTTACTATTCGTGGGGATAGCTCAGTATTTAGTAGCAGCTCAATTTATATTAATGTTTGAGCATAACTAACCGACTAAGTTGCCAGTAACTGCGATAGGTGTAAGCAATGCTGGCGGCTTTTTAATCAATATTGCGGTATACTATCTCACGTAGATTCAGGCTTTCAGGCGCGAACCAGTCGTGCTTTTTCATTCCCCTTAGTGTCTGTCTATTTTAACTGTTAGACGAGCTTTCGCTGTTTCAATGTTAAGCGCGAGAGCAAAGCTAAGAAGTAATAGCAGTAAAGACTGTCAGATACTGTATTCATATTAGAGAGATTATGCCCCAAGAAAATAATGGCGTATCGCAAGATACGGCAGTTGTTCAAAAGCCGGTTTTAGGTATTGTTGAATTTGTTGCACTGATGGCCACCATGACATCGCTGGTGGCTCTCAGTATCGACGCTATGCTGCCAGCGCTTTTGCAAATTGGTGAATCCTTAAATGTAGAGCAACCCCACCATACCCACCTTATTGTCACAGTCTTCTTTGTTGGTATGGCCTTTGGGCAATTATTTTTCGGCCCTTTCTCAGATAGTCGCGGCCGCAGGCTAACTATTCTTGTAGGGCTATGTATTTTTGCAATTGGCACTTTTGTCTGTATGTCGGCGAATTCATTGGAAACCATGCTGGTGGGAAGAGTCATTCAAGCATTTGGAGTATCTGGGCCACGCATTGCTTCAATGGCAATTATTCGCGACCTGTATGTGGGAGACTCGATGGCGCGGGTCATGTCGTTCATCATGATGGTATTTATTTTAGTGCCAATGCTCGCCCCTATTATCGGGCAAACGGTTATGGACTTGTTTTCTTGGTTTCATATTTTTACACTCTTTCTTATTGTTGCCACCATGGCGGGTATTTGGTTCTTTTCTCGTCAAGGAGAAACGCTACCTAGAAATAAGCGCAAAGTATTCTCTTGGGCACAGCTTTTTATCTCTTCTAAGTATGTTCTTACTCATCCTGCAGTGATGGGCTACACATTCGCGATGGGATGCATTTTTGGTTCGTTTTTGGCATATTTGAGTGCCTCTCAAACCATATTTCAGGTGTACTACAATGTAGGCGATATGTTCCCTTATATCTTTGCAACGCTTGCTTTCTCCATAGGTTTAGCGTCGTATTTTAATGGTAAAATGGTAATGCGATTTGGCATGAGAAAGCTTTGCCGATTTGCACTCAAAGGGGTAAACGGGTTTGCTATTGTTTATTTAGCTATATTATTAGCGTTTGATGGCTTACCGCCGTTAGTACTCACCGTATCTGTAATGTTTGTCGGCTTTTTCTTCGTCGGTATTCTGTTTGGCAACTTAAACGCCATGGCTATGCAGCCACTTGGCGAAATGGCGGGTTTAGGTGCCGCAATTATTGGGTCGTTCTCCAGTCTTTTCTCAGTACCTGTTGCACTGTTTATTGATAGCTTTTTAGTAGGAAACCTCATGCCTATTGGTATCGGTTTTTCTGTATTTTTTGCTTTGGCGTATGTTGCGGTTCGGTTTGCTGAAAAAGTGAGAAAATACGGCGTGTAAAAATAAAAAAGCCCGACCAAAATGGTCGGGCAAAAGGGCTTAGTTTAAGCACCTAACGACAGAAACTGTCCTAACTACTGTCTTACACTACTATAGCTTTCATGTCAGTCATGTAGCCACGCAAGATTTTTCCTACTGATTCCACGCCGTGTGAGCGGATAGCATCGTTTACTTCAACTAGGCGTTTATTCTCTACCTGGTTAGAGATAGCTGGCAAACCTTTACCTATCACTGAAGTATCGATAGTAGGCATAAAGCTTTCACGCAAAATTGGAATTGCTGCATTCGCAAACAAGTAGTTTCCATATTCTGCAGTATCTGAGATAACCACGTTCATTTCATATAAACGCTTACGTGCGATGGTATTTGAAATAAGGGGTGTTTCGTGTAGCGACTCGTAATAAGCTGATTCAGGAAGAATGCCTGCCTCAACCATAACGTCGAAGGCAACCTCTACGCCGCATTTGATCATGGCAACTAAAAGAATGCCGTGGTCAAAGAATTCTTGTTCGCTAATTTCACCCTCGTAAGTTGGCGCATTTTCAAAAGCGGTCTCGCCAGTTTCTTCACGCCATTTCAGAAGGTTAGCGTCGCCGTTTGCCCAGTCTTCCATCATAGTGCGAGAGAATTCACCGCTAATGATGTCATCCTGATGCTTTTCAAATAGCGGACGAAGTAAATCTGTAAGCTGGTCGGAAAGCTCAGCGGCTTTCAGTTTTGCTGGATTAGATAAACGGTCCATCATATTAGTAACGCCGCCAATCTTAAGTGCTTCAGTAATAGCTTCTAGGCCGTACTGAATAAGTGCACCGGCGTAACCTGCATCAATACCGTCTTCCACCATTTTTTCAAAGGCCAGCACAGCTGCAACTTGTTGCATACCGCACAAAATTGTCTGCTCACCCATAAGGTCAGACTTAACTTCGGCAACGAATGAAGACTCGAGTACGCCCGCTCTGTCACCGCCAGTTGCACTCGCAAGTGCTTTAGCCGTGTCCCAACCTTTACCTTCAGGGTCGTTTTCTGGGTGAACCGCGATTAGTGTCGGTACACCAAAACCACGCTTATATTCTTCACGTACTTCAGAGCCAGGGCTCTTTGGAGCACACATAACTACAGTAATATCGCTGCGGATCTGCTGACCCTCTTCAACAATATTGAAACCGTGAGAGTAGCTAAGTGTTGCNCCTTTTTTCATAAGTGGCATAACCGCTTCGACAACGCTAGCATGCTGTTTGTCTGGTGTAAGGTTATACACTAGGTCAGCATCAGGAATTAACTCTTGGTATGTACCAACGGTAAAACCATTGCCCGATGCGCGCTTGTAAGAATCGCGTTGTTCATCGATAGCTGCTTGACGCAGAGCATAAGCAACG
Organism: Alteromonadaceae bacterium; assembly: GCA_002691625.1. Lineage (GTDB taxonomy): Bacteria > Pseudomonadota > Gammaproteobacteria > Enterobacterales > Alteromonadaceae > Alteromonas. The sequence continues at coordinate 3,497 of NZIK01000075.1, read as the reverse complement.
TTTAACCCAGAATCACGCATGTTCAGGCCTTGGTTAAGACCTTGTGCGCCGCACCCTACGATGACGACCTTCTTATCTTTTAAAAACTGACAACCGTCAGCAAATTCATCGCGTGCCATGAAGCGACAGCGGCCAAGCTGGTCTAACTGCTGGCGTAGTGATAGGGTATTGAAATAATTAGCCATAAAAATTTCCGAACAACATTCATTTTTGTCAATATCAAACACCGTCATGGTGTCGATAGACCTCGTCTATGACGACTTGCTGAGAAGATTAAAAGATTTCTTTTGTTTTGGAAAATGATATATTTGCAAGATAATATTGCAAATAGTGAAACGTTATGGATTTTCGTAGTCTTCAACTCTTCAATCATTTGGCCACTAGCTTACATTTTGGTGATACTGCTGAAGCCATGTATGTTTCTCCGTCTACGCTAAGTCGCGTTATTCAAAGGCTTGAAGACGATTTGAGCTGCACTTTGTTTAAGCGCGATAACAGAAAGGTGGCACTTACTCACAGTGGACACAAGCTGTTGGCTTTTTCTAAACAAGCTTTAAAAGATTGGCAGCAGCTCAAAATAGATTTACGAGAGGACAGTGAAGCGTTACAAGGCGAGATAAGTGTTTTTTGCTCGGTAACGGCCAGTCAAAGCCATTTGCCCAATATGCTTCGTCAATTTAGGGAGCAACATCCCGGCGTAGATATACGCCTAATTACGGGTGACCCCGCGCTAGCGATAGAAAAAGTAAAAAGCAAACAATGCGACCTTTCTATCGCTATTTACACTCCGGATATGCCTACTGATCTGCATTTTTCCGCGCTTGACGATGTTCCGTTGGTGTTAATAGCTCCCCGAGAATGGCGTTTGACTCAGCTGAATCAGCTCGATTGGATACGCCATAAAGTCATTATGCCGGAAACAGGGCCGACTCGGCGCACTGCCTATCATTGGTTTGCAGAGCACGGTATCCGCCCTAACGTATATGCTTATGTCGGTGGTAACGAGGCAATTGTGAGTATGGTGGCCTTAGAGTGCGGCGTGGGGTTTGTGCCTAAAGTAGTGTTAGATCACTCAAGCATGGCCAGTGCTGTTACGCAAATTCAGGTAGATGACATAGAGCCTTATGCGCTCGGCTTATGCTGTCTGCAAAGTAAGCAGCACGAGCCATTAATTGATGCTTTTCTAAAACTCGATGTGCGTTAGCTAACAGCTACTCAATTGTTTGATAAGGTTGTCTAAGGCTCTGTATCCTAACGCTTCACTAATGTGAGCACGGGTCACATTATCTTCGCGGTTGAGATCGGCAATGGTTCTGGCTACTTTCAAAGTACGATGAAAAACGCGCATAGATAAGTTTAGCTGTTTGGCTGCAGTCTTTAAAAAATTAAGGTCGCTATCGCTTACCTTACACGCAGAAGCAAGCTCTGCAGCATTGAGCGCAGCATTAGGTTTGCCCTGTCTCATAAGCTGTATATGACGGGTTTCTGCAACGTCCTTTTTTACAGCGTGAATAGAGTCATCGGTACTTTTTTTGGCTGAAGGTAGGTCGTATTCTGGTAATCGAGGCACTTCCACTTGAATATCTATTCTGTCTAACAGCGGCCCCGAGAGTCTATTGAGGTAGTTAAGCTGTTGCTGAGGAGATAGGCGGTTATCGTCTATATCGCCGGTTGGACTTGGGTTCATTGCCGCCACAAGCTGAAAGTTTGCAGGGTAAGTTGCGCTGCCAGATGCTCGAGAGATATGTACATCACCCGTCTCTAGAGGTTCGCGCAACACGTCTAACGCTTTACGGCCAAATTCAGGCAATTCATCTAGAAAAAGTATCCCGTTGTGGGCTAAGGATATTTCGCCTGGAACGGGCTGAGAGCCACCTCCAGTCAATGCAACAGCAGAGCTAGTGTGATGCGGGGAGCGCAAATGCCTATGCATAAACTTTTCGGGGTTAAGCTTTTCGCCTTTTACCGAGTAAACAGAAGCAACTTCAAGAGCCTCTTCTTCGGTGAGAGGTGGTAGTAAAGCCAGCATACGGCTTGCCAGTAAGCTTTTTCCTGTACCAGGAGGGCCTACCATTAACAAATTATGTGCTCCGCTAGCTGCAATGATAAGCGCTCGCTTAGCTTGTTCTTGGCCAATGATGTCGTCCCACCCAAGGTTATTGGTTGTCGAGGAGGTAGGCGTAAATGGTTGTCCAACTGGCAGCTTTTTATTGCCACTTAAATGCTCGTAAACAGAGAGCAAATCAAAAGCGGGCAGTCGAGCTGCGTGCGATACTAACGCAGCTTCTACATCGTTCTCTCCCGGGTAAATAAGGGGGATATCTTCATTTGCCGCTGCGATAACAACGGGGATAAGACCCCCTACGGGCTTTATTTCGCCGTTTAGTGCAAGTTCTCCAACAAAAGCGATATTTAGCAAACTGGTGTCTGAGAGGTAACCAGAAGCCACTAAAATACCCACCGCAATGGGTAAATCAAATCGGCCTCCGAACTTAGGAATATCTGCAGGAGCTAAATTAACTGTTATCCGTTTGGCGGGAAAGTCGAAGCCGCTGTTAATTAAGGCGCTTCGCACGCGTTCGCGGGCTTCTTTAACACTCGTTTCTGCCATACCCACTAGCTGAAATGCAGGCAAACCGTTAGCTAGGTGAATTTCCACCGAAATTTCTGGCGCAGATAACCCCTGCCCCGCAAATGTTTTCACCACTGCCATACTCATCCACACGCTCCAACAATGTTTACAAGGTTGAGAGCACACAGCTATTCGCTCCTTGCGATTAAACTTATCATTAGTGTAAGCGGGGTTGGTTATCTTGAAAACTGTACTTAAGGGGAGAATATGTAATTGATAAGTTAAGATATTATTATTGCTGCTAGAGCACTAACTAGTTTGTAGTGCTCGTGTGGTAAAAGCGTTAATGGTGCTCTTTATAAAATACAGGGAGCTGCCAATGCCAGCGCATGCTGCCCAAGCGCAATAATACGGTAATAATAAGCGCGCTAATGCCACACCACTGTGTAGCAAGGCCGAAGAAGTGTGCTATTCCGTAAGCAACACCACCAGCAATACAGGTCATCGCGTAAAGTTCTCCATTCAAAACAAGGGGCACTTCTCGGCAAATGACATCTCGTAATAAGCCACCAAAAACACCCGTAATGGTACCCATAGCCACAGCAACGGCCATGCCCGTCTCATTTGCCAGCGCCTTTTCAATGCCTACCACATTAAATAGTGCGAGCCCAAAAGCATCGGCAATGAGCAGGTAATGAAAGGGAAACCGTGGGCTAATACGAAGCCACAGAATAGGAATAAATGCTGCAACCAGTGTGGTGTATAAGTAGTCTGTATCGGCAATCCAAAACACGGGAACGTCTAACATAACATCGCGCAGTGTACCGCCACCAATAGCAGTAGCACTACCACTATGATCGCCACCATCACCTGTATAACCATCGTTTGATGAACGCTCTTGAGGTTTGGAAGCAGCTTTGTTGAG
>NZIK01000074.1 GCA_002691625.1 Alteromonadaceae bacterium | reverse complement strand
ATTGGCCTTAATTGAGAATTTAGCGTTCAAAAATTAGACGGCGAATGCAAAGGCTGGTTCAAGAACTAAATTGCAGGACTTATTCGCAGTTTCCCTAAGTTATTTGCATTAATCAATAGCACACTTATTATGAGCGCCTCCGATAAATAGGGATAAGACCCGTGGAAGAAACACTACAACAAGTAAAACACTTTCTGTCGCAAGACCTGTTTACGCTGTTTGATATTACTTTCACCAGCGGTGATTTAATTGCTGTACCACTGATTTATGTGGTGGGTATCTGGCTGATGAAGAAGCTCGCACATATTGCGACTTACCGGTTACGGGCATCCGGTGCCAGCGCCGACACCATTCATTTGTTCAAGCGGCTTTTCTATATTATCGCCGGCGCGATTTTAATCGTGACCACGCTGGATGTCATGAACGTGCCGCTCACGGCTTTTGCGTTTTTGTCCGGTGCCGTAGCCATTGGTGTGGGCTTTGGTGCTCAGAACATTATTAACAACTTTATCTCCGGCTGGATTTTAATGTGGGAGCGACCAATCCGTATCGGTGACTTTCTGGAAGTAGACGGAGCCCGCGGAACCGTTGAGACCATTAATACCCGTTCTACCCGTATTCGCAGGGTTGATGGCGTACACATGCTGATCCCGAACAGTAAATTACTGGAGAACACGGTAGTGAACTGGACGCTTATCGACAACCTTACCCGCACATCGGTGCGGGTTGGCGTGGCTTATGGTTCAGACTGCAAGCTGGTGGCCCGCCTTATAGAACAGGCAACCGTGGCTCAGGATGACATCCTCAACGAGCCTGCTGCAGTGGTGATCTTTGATGATTTTGGTGATAACGCGCTGATGTTCGAAACGTTTTTTTGGGTGAATGCCACCAAAGAACGGGACTTAAGACAAATTCGCAGCCGCGTTCGATTTACTATTGATGAGCTTTTTGCACAGCACAACGTTGTGATCGCTTTTCCTCAACGCGATGTGCATCTGGACGGTACTTTACAGCTGGTTAAACCCGGCAGGAAACCTTAATGACAAATGTAAATGAAGCCTTTTTATGGGCTTATGATGTAAAGCCATCGGGCGAAATTAATACACTTGATGTGGCCCAACTAACATCCCCCTCTCCGGAACAAGGTTACCGGTGGGTTCATATGCAATCCGATGCGCCGGAAGCGGCGGCTATGCTTGATGCACTGGGGCTTTCAGAGGATGTAAGCGACAGCCTGATGGCCTTACAAACCCGGCCCCGGGTGATCCCGGTGAACCGTGGTGCACTGGTATTTTTACGCGGCATTAATGTGAATCCGGGCGCGGACCCGGAAGACATGGTATCCCTACGCCTGTGGATTTCCGGCTCGCTGATTGTCACAGCGCGTCGCCAGGATCGTAAATTAATGAGTGTGCAGGATACCCGCACCCGTTTTGAACAGGGAGAGGTGCCTGCCTCGACTGCCGAATTGCTGATTGCCCTTTTAACCCGTATTGCCGACCGCATTCACGACAAGGTAGAAGACATCGACGAAAGCCTTGGCGACTATGAAGCACAGGAATCACTCAATAAACAGGATCGTAACCAGCTGGCTATGCTGCGCCGACAAACTGCGAGTATTCGCCGTCACCTGGCCCCTCAGCGAGACGCACTGGAGAACCTGGTTCGCATTCCCGGGCTGATACCCGACTCACAGGCTTTTGATCTGCGCGACCAGTCAGACCGTATGACCCGTTCGATTGAGGATTTGGATCTCGCCCGTGAACGCGCCATTGTGCTGCAGGATGAACTGCGCAACCAGATTGCCGATAAGCAGAACATCCGCATGTATGTGCTTTCCATGATTACCGCCATTTTTTTACCCTTGTCGTTTTTAACCGGCGTTTTTGGTATGAACGTAGCGGGTTTGCCTGGCACTGAAACACCCAATGCCTTTACTTTGCTAATGTCGTCAATGGGTGTCCTCGCAATAATCATGCTGATCGCCATGCTATGGAAGAAGTGGCTGTAACATAAAGGGTAATTTTGCTCCGACCAGTTGGATTATTTAACTAAAGATTGATCTGGTTGGCTGGCGTGATTCAGATCCTCACCTACACTTAACAAAAATTCTGGAGTTTTTGCTTATGTATTCGTGGGTATCCGAAGGACATAAAATTTTTCGTGGCGTCTTGGTAGCCCAGCTGGTACTGGCCATTATTATTGGCCTGGTAACCGGCGAGCTGTTCATTGCTTTTTGGCTGGGCATTCCCATTATCGCACTGCCGCTTTTCTTAAGCTTCAATAACCCTGCAGCGGAGATAAGCGCGCATGCTATGGGCATTGGCACCCAGTTAATGACCGCCCTGCACATTCACCAGGCCTTTGGTCTGACCGAAGTACATTTTGAAATTTTCGCCTTACTTGCAGTGTTGGCCGTGTTTCGCAACTGGAAAGTGATCGCCTCAGCCGTTGTTGTTGTCGCCATTCATCACATTGGTTTTTTCCTGCTCCAGGTAAATGAAGTGGCTGTGTATGTGTTTGAGGAGGGCCACGTTACCTTTATTATTTTAGTCCTGCATGCACTATTTGCGCTAGTGGAAGGCGGCATCTTAATGTACACCACAAAACGGAGCCACGATGAAGGTGTGGGCGGCGCAGCGCTGGAAGTTGCCATAAATGAAATCCTTGCCGATCGTCAGCAAATTAATCTGCGCGTGGATATCGACAAATCCATCCCCATGCTAAAGCGTTTCGACGAATTGCTGGGTTCATTACGTCAGTTGGTACACGATGCTTCGTCACTGGCCAACGATGTGGCCAGCACCAGTGATTTTATGCAGTCATCCACCAAAGAACTCAACCGTCACGTGCAACAAAGCAGCCATGAAATTGGCGCTATTTCGGTGGCATCTGAAGAAATTGCGGTAACGTTACAGGACTCATCAGAACGCACCAATGCTGCCAATGACATTACCAAAGACGCTCGCCACACTACCGGCGAATCCCGCGCTGCAGTAGAGAGTGCAACGGCCACCATTAATTCGCTCCGCGACCGGCTGAACAATGCCGCCAAAACTAACCAGGAGCTGAATGAGCGCTGTACCAACATCTCTGATGCTATGCGCTCTATTACGGCGGTGGCAGAACAAACTAACTTGCTGGCATTGAATGCCGCTATTGAGTCAGCCCGCGCCGGCGAGCACGGCCGAGGCTTTGCTGTAGTTGCCGATGAGGTGCGCACGCTGGCCATACGTTCAAAAGAAAGTGCCGATGAAATCACCACTATCACCGAGCAACTGGTATCAAGCACTTCATCGTCGGTTACCCAGATGAATCAGTGTATCGAACTGGTGGATGAAGCAGTAAGCGCATCAGGCAATGCAGCCAGCTTTATGACCACTATTGAAGAGAAAATCCAGGCAGCCAGCGACAATATGATGGAGGTCGCCACCGCTGCGGTCGAACAGGAATCGGCTTCAAGTTCAATTGCCCAGAGTACGGCAACCATTCATGAACTGGCAAACCTGGAGGCCACAACGGCTGAGGCACTTGAAGCCAAGTCGGTACAGTTGGCCGAGATGTGTCAGCGTATGCTGCAAACCGTTAAACGTTTTGTGGTGTAATGAGTCAACGCACTATCACCCTGATCGTTGCAGTGTGGGCGCTGGGTATCCTGAGCCTGCTGGGTATTGCCAGCGTTAACCAGATTAAACCCTTCGATCCATCCATGTTACTGGCCCAGGCGGCCAGTGACCCACAATTTGATAGTGATTTTACCCACGCCTTAACCCAGGCAGGCGTTGCGCCGGGCACCCTGGTGCACATGGTTTCCAACGGCGATTGCTACTGTGATCAGCTCACTGAATCCCATCGCCGGGAGTTATCCGGCGAACTGGCCAGTGCAGGATATCGGCTTCAACAACTCTCTTTGGCTGAACATCCTGATTTATCCCGCTATCTTGATCATTACCCCGCGCTGGCGGTAATCGATGGGGCCGGACAGTTACGCTATCTGGGGCCTTACGCTATCGGCTATGGCTGCTTCACCGGTAAGAATCTGGTGGCGCAAATCAAACAAGCCGCTACCTCTGCGCAGTATTATGGTGCTAGTATTAACAGCGGCGTTAAGGGCTGCTTCTGCGCTGTATAACCAGCTCACTAATGGCTCTGTTCGTCGCCATGTAAACCTTTAATATGCGCCACAACGCTTCGCCCTAACGCACTCTGATTGTAACCACCTTCCAGCATACTGACGATGCGCCCATGACACACTTCATCAGCAACATTGCGAAGTTGCTTACTCACCCAGTGGTAGTCATCTTCGCGCAGGCGCAACTGGCCCATGGCATCTTCGGCGTGGGCATCAAACCCGGCACTGATTAAAATCAGTTCCGGCATATAATTACGCAGCGCATCAAACCAGTAATTCACCTTTTCGCGAAATGCTTCGCCGGTTGCACCGGCTTTCAGTGGCGCACTGAGTATATTGCTGGCCGATACCGGATGACCGGAGTGAGGGTAAAAGGGGTGCTGGAAGGACGAGCACATTAAAATTTGTTTGTCCCCGGCAATGATATTTTCGGTGCCGTTACCGTGGTGCACATCAAAGTCGATAATAGCCACCCGCGATAATTCATATTGCTTCAGTGCATAGCGGGCTGCTACAGCGATATTATTAAACAGGCAAAAGCCCATGGCATTGTCGTACTCGGCATGGTGGCCCGGCGGTCGCACAGCACAAAATGCCTGGCGATCGTCCCCTTCCATTACCCAGTCAACCGCGTCACAGCCGGCACCCGCTGCATATAAAGCGGCACTTAAAGTAATTGGTGTCATACCGGTATCCTGCTCCAGCCAGATGACGCCGGTACGCGGTGAGCGCTGAAAAATACTGTCTACATAGTAGGGGTCGTGAGCCAACGCTAAATTTTCCCGTTTAACCTGCCTGGCATCACCATGCTGGCAAATCATTTCCAGGCCGGAAGACAATAGCTGATCGTCGATGGCGTAAAGGCGGTCGGGGTTTTCCGGGTGTTCAGAAGACACATCGTGATGCACGCAATCTCTACCGCGGTAAATTTTAATGGTCATTTTTTGTCTCCTGTTCCGCCCCTTCCGCTGCTTCAGGTTCCTGCAGCGGCAATTCCAACTCCACCTCACTGGGATCGCCACTAAACAGGCGCTTGAATCCGTGATGTTCGAAGATGGCAATCATCGGTTTATTATCGGCCCGGCAAAACGCCAGCATCTTGTTGATTTTCCGTTTGCGGGCAATGTCGATAAGCTTGATCAGCAAGCGGCTGCCCATGCCTTTACCCTGCTGCGTTTCCCGGGTAACAAAGGCCGCTTCGCAGGAATTATCGTGCTCGTTATAATAAAAACGTCCCACCGCATGGATGGTGATCCGCGAGCCTTCCTGACGCACAATACACAAAGCCGCGTCGGAGTTCTGATCAACACTTACGAGGTTACAGGACTTCTCACGCGACATTTGCTTGGGGTCGTAGTTATAACGTAAGCGCAGGGTTTCTTTGGTATGCGAATAGAAAAACTCCTGCAAGCGTCTTTCATCAGCCGGATTCAACGGCCGCAGGTAAAAGGTCTCGCCCTGGATCACCATCTTCTGAAGCTGGATAGCCCCAAGTTCAGGAATATCAGTAGGATATTTTTGCTGAAAATGCGGTACCCAGTAGTTTTTTCGAACCTCGGCTAGCAGATGAGCACGAAACTTCGGGTGTGCCACGCGGATCAGCTCCAGGGCCCGTTCACGAATACTTTTACCACGCAGCGAGGCAATCCCGTACTCGGTCACAATATAGTGCACATTCCCGCGAGAGGTGGTTACCCCAGCCCCTTCAGCAATGCACGGTACAATACGCGAAACGGTTTCATGCTTCGCCGTAGAGGGCATTGCAATAATGGGTTTGCCGCCTTTACTCATCGACGCGCCCGAGACAAAATCCACCTGCCCGCCAATGCCACTGTAAAAATCATAGCCCAGCGAGTCGGCCACTACCTGCCCGGTTAAATCTACTTCCAGCGCACTGTTAATGGAAATCATATTGTCGTTTTTGGCAATATTGGTGGGCTTGTTCACATAACTGCTGGGATAAAACTCGATATGCGGATTATTGTGGACAAATTTATATAGGCGCTCACTACCCATACAAAAACTGGTTACAATTTTACCGGGGTGGAAGGTTTTCTTGCGGTTGGTAATGGCTCCCGATGCAATGATATCGATAATGCTGTCGGACAGCATTTCACTGTGAATACCCAGATCTTTGTGGCGCTGCAGGTACTTTAACGTAGCGCTGGGAATTTTACCAACCCCGAATTGCAAGGTGGCGCCATCTTCCACCAGCATGGCCACATACTGGCCAATTCGCTCGGTAACGCTGTCGATAGCAGGTGCTTCAATGGCTTGCAATGGCTCATCGGCCTCGATGCAGGCGCTAAATTCGCTGATGTGAATAAAAGAGTGACCAGCGGTGCGCGGCATTTGCGGGTTTATCTGGGCAATGGCAATAGTGGCATTACGCACGGCCGACATGGAGATATCCACCGACACACCCAGCGAGCAATAGCCAAACTCATCCGGCGGGCTCACCGTGACCAACGCGGCATCCAGCGGTAAAGTGCCGTCACTGAACAAGCTCGACATTTCCGATAAAAATACCGGCGTATAATCGGCCCGCCCTTCATCCACTGCGCGGCGAATTTCATCGCCATGAATAAAAAAGGTATTGACCTTAAACAGCTGGCGGTAGTCTTCCCTGGCCCAGCGGGTATCACCCAGGGCCAGCATGTGCACCAGCTCAATGTCGCTGAAGCCTTTACTGTGTTTAATTAAATCATCAATGAGTGCATAGGGCACTCCGGCATTCCCACCAACAAATACCCGGCTACCTGACTTGATCAGATGCGACCAGTCCGGTCGCGGCGGCAGAGCAACGGTCATAGTTCCCACTCCCAATATCAACTCAGACCATAATGCCACAGTTGCTTGTTATTGGCAGAATCAAACAACGCTTATTTGATCTGGTTGGACTTTGCGCGCTGAATTTCACACTGACGCTACTTGGCGCTGAAAACAAGAAACCCCGCTGGGAGCGGGGTTTCTATTAAAGCAAGCTACAAGATTAACTTTCTTTGCTGTCTTCCTCATGTGGATGACGCTTAGCGCCAAACCACTTAACCACCATCACGTAGAACATAGGCACGAAGAAGATAGCCAGGAAAGTTGCGGCAAACATCCCGCCCATCACGGCGATACCAATAGCGTTCTGACTTTCAGAGCCGGCACCGGTAGCGATTGCCAGCGGTGTTACACCCAGAATAAACGCCATTGAGGTCATTAGTATTGGCCGGAAACGCTGTTCTGCCGCTGTGATCACCGCTTCAAATATAGGCGTGCCGTTGTCGTAGAGTTCTTTGGCGAATTCCACAATCAGGATAGCATTCTTGGAAGCCAGGCCCACGGTGGTCAGGAAGGCAACCTGTAAGTACACGTCATTCGGCAAGCCAAAGATATAGGCAGCCACTACCGAACCGAAGATCCCCAAAGGCACCACCAGTAATACGGCAAAAGGCACGACCCAACTTTCATACAGTGCCGCAAGACAAAGAAAGACCACGATAATAGACAGCGCATAGAGCATCGGTGCTTGTGAACCGGCCGCTTGTTCCTCATAAGACATACCAGACCATTCAAGGCCAAAACCAGCGGGTAACTGACTTACCAAGCGCTCGGCTTCCGCCATGGCTTCACCAGTAGAAATGCCTTCAGCCGGNCTNCCCTGGATGTTNACTGAGGAAATACCATTGAAGCGNTCAAGCTTAGGTGANCCNTAGTTCCATTCAACNGTAGANAACGCGCTGAACGCNACCATNTCGCCNTCGTTATTGCGNACNAACCANTTNTCCAGATCTTCCGGNTCCATCCGNTACGGTGCANCNGCCTGCATNTANACCCGCTTAATACGGCCTTTNTCGATAAAGTCNTTNACNTANGCAGANCCCCANGCNATNCTCAGNGTATTNTTNATATCACTNAGNGACAAGCCCTANTGCNGACGCTTTNTCATTNTCGATATTGACNTTAAATTCAGGNACATCGCTCAGNCCATTAGGNCGCACNCCNNCCAGNTTNGGNTTCTGTGCNGCCATNCCNANNAANTGATTACGCGCNTNCATTAANGCCNCGTGNCCATTNCCNGCACGGTCAACNAACTGNAAGTCAAAACCGGTAGCGTTACCCAGCTCACGAATAGGCGGCGGTAAAATGGGGAATACGCTGGCATCCTGAATTTGNGATAAGGCACCAAAGGCCTGACCGATAATCGAGAACGCACTCTGTGATTCGTCACGTTTTTCCCAGTCAACCAAATGCACAAAGCCCATACCGGAGTTTTGTGCGGCCCCGGCAAAGCTAAAGCCAACAATGGTAAAGATGTCTTTTACCGCTTCACCTTTTTGATCAAGGAAAAAATCCTCTACCTGTTTGACTGATTCCAGGGTACGACCAGCCGTGGAACCCGCCGGCGCGTTGACCAGCACCATAATGTTGCCCTGATCCTCATCCGGCAGGAATGCGCCGGGCAACTGGGTGAAAATAGCGCCCATGCCCACAACCAACAGACCATACACCAACAACGAACGTTTTACGCGATGCGCAATACCGGTAGAAACTTTTCCGTAGGTATCACGGCCTTTATTAAACACCCGGTTAAACCAACCAAAAAAGCCTTTATCTTTTTTGTTTTCCACATCTTCTCTACGCAATAGCGCAACGCAAAGTGTTGGAGATAGAATAATGGCGACCAGAACCGAGAATGTCATGGCAGAGACAATGGTAATCGAGAACTGACGATAAATAGAGCCCGCAGAGCCGCTAAAGAATGCCATGGGAACAAATACCGTAGACAGCACTACCGCTATCCCCACCAGCGCGCTGGAAATTTGGGTCATGGATTTTTTGGTAGCTTCTTTGGCATCGAGGCCTTCTTCTTCCATCAGGCGCTCGACGTTTTCTACCACCACGATGGCGTCATCCACCAACAGGCCGATAGCCAGCACCATGGCAAACATGGTCAGTACGTTGATACTAAAACCGAAGGCATAGAGCACAGCAAAGGTACCCAGCAGCACTACCGGTACGGCAATGGTTGGTACCAGCGTCGCACGCCAGTTTTGCAGGAATAACAGCATCACGAAGAAGACCAGCACCACCGCTTCGACCAGGGTTTTTACCACTGAGCTAATCGACAGCTTGATAAATGGTGACGAGTCTACCGGATACACAATTTCAACATTGTCGGGCAGGTTAACCGCCAGTTCTTCCACCCGCTTTTTAACCGCATCGATAGTCTCTAACGCATTGGCACCACTTGCCAGACTGACCGCCATACCCGCTGCTGGTCGGCGCTTATAACGGGCAATAAAGCTGTAGTTTTCAGAACCCAGCTCGACCTTGGCTACATCTCTTAAACGCACCTGAGAACCATCAGTATTTACTCTGAGTACTATATTCTCGAAGTCTTCAGCGGTTTTTAACAACGACTGAGCGGTGATGGTAGCGTTGATTTGCTGGCCCTCAACCGCTGGCATACCGCCCAGTTGACCAGCCGAAATATCGGTATTCTGCGTTTGTACTGCCGCCCTTACATCTACCGGCGTCAGGTTGTAGCTGTACAACTTGTCGGGATCCAGCCAGATACGCATCGAGCGCTGCGCACCGAACACCCGCAAGTTACCCACGCCGTTGACCCGGGCAATCTGATCCTGAAACTGCGACACCAGCATATCACTCAGGTCAAACTGNGAGAGGCTGCCGTCTTTGGAATAGAAGCCAACGACTACCGCAAAGGCATCATTGGACTTGTTTACCGTTACGCCCTGCTGTTGCACCTGAGTTGGCAGCAACGACATGGACGACTGTAACTTATTCTGCGTTTGCACCTGCGCGATATCAGGATCGGTACCCGGCTCGAAGGTCAGGGTAATCGACATCCGCNCATTTTCACTACTGGAAATGAAATAGCGTAAGTTGTCGATACCGGTCAGACTCTGTTCGATGACCTGGGTTACCGTATTTTCGATGGTTTCGGCCGAGGCCCCGGGATAAGCGGCGCTGATCGTCACTGACGGCGGCGCAACCTTGGGGTACTGCTCAATGGGAAGCCCGCTAATTGACAGAATACCCGCCATCATAACGATGATAGCAAGTACCCAGGCAAACACCGGGCGGTCTATAAAAAAACGTGCCATATAAGATGATTTCCTGAATTAGTTAACGNGCGTTAGCCCTGAGGCTGCCATGGCTTAGTATTGACCTGAGCACCCGGTTTTACCTTCTGGTAACCGGCAACAATCACTTTATCGCCAGCGGCCACACCGCTGGTTACGATNTACTGATCNCCGTAGCTNCCGGCAATGGTAATGGTGCGCGCTTCAACTTTATTCTCAGCATTAACNACCATCACTGAAAGCGAGGTATCAGGCTGGCGNGTGGCGGCACGCTGAGGCACCAGTANCTCCTGGGTATTGGAGATATTCACCCGGGCCTTAGTAAACATACCTGGCATCAACAGTGAATCAGGGTTAGGGAACTCGGCACGCAGGGCAACTGCACCGGTGGTTTCATCAACAGTCACTTCTGAAAATTTAAGCTCACCGGTGTGCTCATAGCTTTCGCCGGTCATGTCATCAAGCACTAAAGTTACTGGCAGTGTGCCACTTTCCTGCATAGCACGACGCAGTTTTAAAATGCCTTTACCAGATTGCTGCATATCCACATAAATCGGGTCTAACTGAGTAATAGTTGCCAATTGCTGCGTCTGATTAGAGGTCACCAATGCACCCACTGTCATGTAAGAGCGACTGATCTGGCCGCTGATCGGTGCATAAACCTTAGTAAAATCGAGGTCTACCTGAGCGAGCTCTACCGCCGCTTTAGCCACGCTGATTTGCGCATCAGCCTGCTCTGCCTGGGCAATTGCGTCATCATATTCCTGTTGACTAACTGCATTCTTATTCAGCAACCCCTTGAAACGTTCGGCTTTGGCTTCCAGTGTTTTGCGATTTGCTTCAGCACTTTTCACATCGGCTTTAGCGCTGGCTAACTGAGCGGCATAGCGTGAATCATCAATTTGATACAGNTGCTGGCCTTTCTCCACAAACGCGCCTTCTTCAAACAANCGCTCGGTGATNACACCTTCTACCTGTGGNCGCACCTGNGACTGCCGNANNGGNCTTACACGNCCGGGNAAAGTAACNGTATTTTCAACGGGTTGCAGGACAACCTCGAGAACAGAAACAGTAGGAGGCGGGGGCTGACCACCACCAGCGGCTTGAGGAGCAGGTTCCTGTGAACAACCTGATATTGCAATAATCGATATTGCGGCTATTACCAATTTTTTGATCATAAATACTTTTACTTTAATGGTTCCTGAGGACTACTTGACAGGAAGACTGGACAAAAGGGTCTGTAAGTTATAGTTTAAAATACATTCATGTATGTATGTTGTCAATCAGCCCAAAAAGTCAGAATATGCGACGAACGAAAGAAGAAGCCGAACAAACCAGAAACGCCATTCTGGAAGCTGCAGTAGACGTCTTTACCGAAAAGGGCGTAGCGCGCGCAACGTTAGAACAAATTGCTAAAGCAGCNAATGTTACCCGGGGCGCCGTTTACTGGCATTTCAAAAANAAAACTGACATCTTTNTGGCNCTTCACGATGAGCTTCATCGCCCNTTTATACAAGACTTAGTAGACGGGCTGGAGAATACCGGCGATGATCCACTCCAAAGTCTCAAAAGCTACTGCATTGAGCTGGTAACCCGTTTAGAAGATGACCTGTACCTGCGCCGTGTGCTTTCACTTTTTTTACTGAAATGCGACTACACCGGCAGCCTGCAGGTATGTCAGGAGCGAACCATTGATGCCCGCCGGGAAAAGAGTGAAGTCCTGTCAAAATTTTTCGAAAAAGCACAATCCAAAGGCACCTTATCGGCAGATCTGGATCCAAAGACACTGACTCTGGCACTCAACTGCTTTATGCGTGGCATTGCCATGGAATATCTGGAAAATGCCGACACTATGTCTATACGTGAGGAAGCCCCNAAACTGTTCAGTNTTTTTTTCAGAAAGTGGAATTAACCGGTTTATAATTAAGAGACGTTGGTTATTCTGGCTGCGCTACACNCGGTTTAACGGGTGTTAGGTCATGAAGTTTGGGACGGGTTATTGAGTCAGCCAAAGAACGTCCGTATCTGTTCAGCATCTACCGCAAAGCCTGCTTTGCCGGCGAGATCAATTGCTATATCCAGTTCAGTCACATATTCCACGTTAATATTATGGGGCTCATAGAGNTTTTTGATTTGCCTTACGGAGGTNNNCNNCGTNCGTGANTTTTCGGTAACAATATACACCTGCACCAGCCCGGCNGCTATTGCTCTGCCGATACGCTCGGTGAGCGCGCGCTCTGCTTCAGGCACTAACAGGCTTTCACCATCCAGCACAACAATGTCGGCCCAGCGCAACATGCCACTCTTGTATACCGTGCCGGCATAGGTGAGGCCGAAGTTTTCCACACATTCGGTGTTCCATGGACCTTTGGCATTCACCAACACAATGTCATTNACCATGGTTANNGCAAAATCACCGTGCTGNTNAANGTACNTGATNTCCATATTNTNATTCCGNAAGCNAACNTNTTNNNAAGTNTAGCAAAAGCNNGCCTGCCGCGACACAGGGTTGTCGCGAACAGGCAAGGTGTGATTTAGCGGNTAAGCAGCAATAATATGGGANAGTGCNGCAAAGGAGGGCTGGGACTGAATATCCAGTGGGATCCGCAAGATGCGGGCAATGTCGCTCACGCTGATTACTCCACGAATTTCATGGGCCACCTTATCAATCACCAGGCAATGCATGGCACCATTCTCGCGCAGGGCATTCACGACGTCAGACACACTCGACAGCTTCAGCTCGCTGTAGTCGAATGCCTGCAACATGGATTTAGGTTGCATCATATCCACCACCAGCAGCTCCGACCGCGGTATTCCCAATTGAACTACCCGTTGNAGTATTTTCTGCTCTGTAATATCNGCAANCGTNACTATACCAACAAACTGTTCACGCTGGTCGAGCACCAGTTTCATTTTCACATGTGACTGACGCATCAGTTTTTCCAGCTCTACGGCTTTTACGTTGCCGTCAATCACCAGCGGTTGGTGATCGTGAAAATCGGTGAAAATACTCAGCGCTGACGACGCTAACTCAACATGCTCAAAGATATCCGGATGAGCGAGCGTATCAATAGATTCGGTTTTGCACAGGGTTAAATTATGCATGGATTTATCCTCATTTAATTAATTTCTATGCGTCTGTATGCACTATTGCACGACGCAGATAAGGCTGAAATTAACTCATTGAGGGGGGCGCTCTGATACCGTAACGAGAGCGGTAGGAGTGCGAGTTTCGACCCTGATAAGTGAATGCAGAATGGAAAAGATGTACTTCAGAAGTCGACGCGTACGGCGGCAGGTAGCCATCAAAATCGGTGTCACTCTCATCACTGATTTCAATGCTATCGACAGCATTAGCATCAACGACAACGTCCTGTANNTCAACACGCTGAACTCCGACGCTGTGATCATCATGCAGCACAGTGCTAACAGCGGGACANCCCACCATTGCCACCATCACTACTAACAATCTTAACCAGTTCATCTGAGTACCACGAGCTAAAGGATATACACTAATAGACCTACAATGGTTNGTATTGGTTCCAAAGGAAAGNCAGTTACCGACCAACTGATGCTANNTTACGNCGAACTGCCAGGCTGGCGGCAAAATGCGGTAGCGCAGATAACGCCTTTGCTACCGCCCAGAGTGCTGAGGATGTGATGAAAAAGCACTCTGCGAAAAACTACTTAGCCTGGGCTTCGGTGGTCAGGCGCAGTGTAATTTCATCACCTACATAGGGCACNTACTGGTCGATGCCGAAATCAGAACGCTTGATAACAGTTTCTGCATCAAAACCAATGGCCTGCTTTTTAGACATCGGGTGCTCACCCATGCCGTTCAGAGTCGCGTCCATAGTGACTGTTTTGGTTGTGCCCTTGATAGTCAGATCGCCGGTAACAGCAAATTTNTTATCGCCTTTTGGCACAACNNTGGTGCTNACAAAAGTGGCNTTNGGNTANNTNGCNGCATTAAACCAATCTTCACCAAGAAACTCTTCAGTCAGCTTATCGACGAAGGTATCAACCGTTTCAATACTTACAGAGATGGCAATATCACTTTGAGCAGGCTTTTCGGCGTCATACGTAATGGTGCCTTCAGCTCCGGCGAATACGGCGGTAGGCGTTGAAAAGCCAAAGTGACTCCATGAAGCCACTGCAAAGGTATGCGTAGGGTCTACCGAATAGCTGGTCGGTGCTGCAAAAGCTGATACGCTGAAAAGCGCGCTAAGAAGAATAGTAGATATTCGTTTATTCATCACAGATTCCTTTTGTAGTCAGAAAGAGACATTAAGTTTCAAATATTCTTACGTGTTTAAAGGAATTTAGCTTTATCTATTAATTAAACGTTTCATTCTGATTTATAGAATAAGTACAGGCACCAAACCGCCACAAACCATCCTAAGCCCCGTTTGGTACCTTGTGTGCACGCACGGGGTTTTCATTTGCGCATGATTCGGTAAAATACACAGCGAATTTACTTCTCCTGGATCAGCAGACAGGGCATAACTGAGCTGGCATTACCATTAACTCTATTATTGGAGCCATTGTTATGTCTGCAGCACAGTCTATCTGGATAAAATCGCCGTTATATGTTTTTGCCCCCGATCAGTCTCAACCGGTCACCGGTCTGATAGTTAATCAGGGTAAAATTGAAACACTTCTGTTTAATCATGACGCCCCTGCATCGCCCTGCGATGAAGTTTTCGACGCGTCCGGTCTGGTGATTTTGCCAGGGCTGATTAACACCCATCATCATTTTTATCAGACTCTCACCCGTGCCTGGGCACCGGTAGTAAATGAACCCTTGTTCCCGTGGCTAAAAACCTTATATCCGGTATGGGCGCGGCTCACGCCGGATGCCTTGCATCTGGCCACCAAGGTCGCTATGGCAGAATTGCTGCTATCCGGCTGTACCACCGCCGCCGATCACCATTACTTGTTCCCCCAGGGGCTGGATAATGCCATCGATGTTCAGGTTGATGTAGTCAGGCAACTGGGCATGCGCGCCATGTTAACCCGCGGCTCAATGAGCCTTGGTGAAAAAGATGGCGGCTTACCTCCTCAGCACACCGTACAAACCGGTGAAGCCATTATTCGCGACAGCGAGCGACTTATTAGCCAGTACCACGAGCGCGATACCGGCGCACAAATTCAAATTGCCCTGGCGCCCTGCTCACCGTTCTCTGTTACCCGGGAAATTATGCAGGAAAGCGCTCAGCTGGCTAAGCGCGAAGATGTGCGCCTGCACACGCACCTGGCCGAAACGCTGGATGAAGAAGACTTCTGCTTGCAAACCTTCGGTATGCGTACCGTGGACTACCTGGAAAGTGTGGGCTGGCTGAGCGACCGCACCTGGCTGGCGCATGGTATTCACTTTAATGAACAAGAAATTGCCCGGCTGGGTGCCGCCGGTACCGGTATTTGTCATTGCCCGGTGTCGAATATGCGTCTGGCTTCCGGGATCTGCCCTACGCTTGACCTTATTGAGGCCGGTGCACCGATTGGCTTAGGAGTAGATGGTTCAGCGTCTAACGATGCATCCAACATGATGTATGAAGCCCGTCAGGCGCTGTATCTGCAACGTTTAAAATACGGCGCAGAAAAAATCACGCCGGAAGTGGTATTGCGCTGGGCGACCGAAGGCTCTGCCAGCGTATTGGGGCGCACAGATATTGGCGTCATAGCTGAGGGCACGCAGGCCGACCTGGCTCTGTTCAGTCTGGATGACATCCGCTTCAGTGGCTCCCATGATCCGCTTGCTGCATTGATTCTGTGTGGCGCAGAAAGAGCCGAGCACGTTATGGTAGGGGGCCAGTGGCGGGTGAGTCATGGCCAGATAAACGGTCTTGACCTACCTGCTCTGCTAGCTCGCCACCGGGCTGCCGCCAGCAAACTTATCGCCGGGTAATCAGCCTTACCCAAGGCACTGTGGCGGCCCCCACCACCACCTACTACTTAGGCATCAATTAGACGGTACTTTGGTAGCAATAAGGCCGCTAATTTACACCTAAAAGCCTTTAAACGAGTGAAAATTGTTTGTTAAACAGTCTTTACTGAATTGGCAAATAAAGCACATTATTTGAGCAATCAAAGCCGCTGTTTTTCACTTTTCAGCAAGCCAGATCACCTGGCTGTTTGTTACAAAAATCACAATTTTTTAACTGTGGTCAGAACGACCAGAGGCAGGATTTACCCGGTAACGGTATGCCGCTACCGGGTACTATTTGTTAGTGAAGTTTTAATTTAGGGGTAACCAGGTTACTGACTTTGCGCATAAGCAGCATTAAAAAGCCCTTAAACCAGCCATGCACGGCAAACAAATGCATATTATACAGGGATACGTACACCATCTTTGCCAGACGTCCCTCAATAAACATGGTGCTGTTGCTGAGTTTCCCCATCAGGCTGCCTACCGTTGAGTATTTACTGAGATGCACCAGCGAGCCGTAATCGGTGTAGGTATAGGCCTGCATGGGTTTATGCATAAACAGGTTTTGCAGGTTTTTGGCCAGCAGACTTGCCATCTGGTGCGCCGACTGAGCCCGTGGTGGTACCCAGCTACCGTCTTTTTGCAGCACTCCACAACAGTCACCGATGGCAAAAATTTTATTATCCACAGTACTTTGCAGAGCAGGCGTTACCAGGATCTGATTAGCCTTGTTAAGTTCAAACAGGTTTAAATCGGTGAGAAACTCAGGCGCCTTAACCCCTGCTGACCACACCATTAAGTCGGCTTCAATCAATACGTCTTCCGCAGTGACAAACCCTTCTTTATCCACTCTTTGTACCCGCGTATTCTCGCGTACCTCAATACCTAGCTTGGTAAGTGCACGGCGCGCAGAACCGGCAATCCGCTCGGGTAATGCAGGCAATATCCGCGGCCCCGCCTCGAGTATTGACACCTGCAGTTTGTCGGCCGACATTTCAGGCATACCATAGGCTCTGGCCAGGTTACTCACGTGGTGTAACTGAGCCGCCAGTTCAGTGCCGGTTGCCCCGGCCCCCACAATCGCAACATGGATCTTTTGCTTGGTAATACCTTCCTGATTGATCTTCAGTAACTGATTTAGCAGCGCACGGTGAAAGCGCTCGGCCTGAATCAGTGAGTCCAGACAATAACAGTGCTCACTAACGCCAAGGGTACCGAAATCATTGGTTATGCTACCGATAGCCATAACCAGATAATCATACTCCACAGTACGCTCCGGGAGGATTTCCAGGCCGTCTTCGTCGTATAACGGGTCGAGGTAGATACTTTGGTTGTCACGGTCGATATAGCTCATATTGCCGAGCTGAAACTGGTAATGGTGCTGGGCGGCGTGCATACGGTAGTCAACGCCGTCTGAGGCTTTATTAATGCCCCCGGCAGCCACTTCATGAAGCAGGGGTTTCCAGACATGCGTGCGGCTACGGTCAACCAGTATTATCTCGGCCAGCTTGCGCTTACCCAGTGTTTTACTTAGCCGGGTAACCAGCTCAAGACCACCGGCACCACCGCCTACAACTACGATTTTTTTCATAACAGACCTACTTATTAAATGTGAATTGGTCTGCACAATGCACTGATGTGCACAGATCAATCGACACTCTGGGTCTTATCAACCACTAGCAGCTTACGCCTTTTACCGGTGAGGTAAAGTCAGACTCTGCCAGTGTAAAAGTATTTTATGTTAACAAAAACGCTAAAAAATACTCTCTGAACTGCCACTTTGCGCTAGCTTTTAGTAGCACTTCAAAGCAGTGCCAAAACCGCCCCTCCAAACCAGCACTTTGGTAGTAGGACTTTCGGAGAATTTCCGCAGAGGACTAAAGTTGAATTCAAAAGGCTCCATTGAGGAGTACTCAAAATCCGGCCGCTCAACAATACTCAATGCAAAAGAGCAACGGCAAAGAATCGTTGTCAATTAACGTGAGTGACAGTGGGACGCAATAAAAGTGTTACTCCACGCAATAAACACAAATATGAGGGTTACACATGAAAAATAATAAATTTGCGTGCAAACCGCTAGCCGTTGCCTTACTTGCACTCTCTTCAGCTTCAGCCAATGCCGCAATCACCATTTACGACGATGCCGAAGTGGCTACCGTATCGGTTGACGCGTCATTCAACACATTCTACACCACAACGTCTGTTGATAACGGTCCAAACGGTGACCGTGACCAATCCCGCGTTAAATCGGGTTTCCTGCCTAATTGGCTGGGTATGAACTTCAGTAAGCAGATTGGTGACATGAAAGTGGGCGGTCGCTCATCTTTCTGGGTAACCATCAACGATTCTAACAGTGGTGTTACCTCAACCGGTATCGATGTTCGTCAGTTTTACGCGACGCTGGATGCCGACTGGGGTCAATTACTGATTGGTAAAGATTTCACACTGTTTAACCGCAGCAACGTTTTCTTAGACGAAGTCCTGCTTGGTTACGGCAATGTCAATGATACGCTGGGACTGGTTGATGGCCAGGGCGTATCATTCGGTAACCTCGGCAGCGGGTACACTTATCCGTTCCCAGCGTCGCAAATACGTTATCCCTCGCCGTCTTTCGGTGGTGGCTTCAAAGTAGCCGTCGCGGCTGTCGATCCTTCGCCAGTCAATGGCGATGCTGACCGCGAAGAATCTGCACCTCGTTTTGAGGGTGAAGTGACCTACAGCGGCACTTTCGACGACGCATCAGTCACTGCATGGGTGGGTTTCCTGTCGCAAACCTCTGAATCTGATATGGGTGACGTTGACTCAAACGGCGCTTCATACGGTGTAAAAGTAGGCTTTGGTGGTTTATCACTGCACGCATCAGGCTACAGCGGTGAAGGTATCGGCATTCTGTTAGGCCCCACAGAAGCAGCACTGGGTTTAGCGCCGATCACCATGTATGACCCAACTACCTATAACGCGCTCGATAGCGAAGGCTACATCCTGCAGGCCTCTTATAAGATGGATGCGAATCGTTTCGTACTCTCTTATGGCGAGAACGAAATCGAAGACACCGACTACATCGGTCACGAAGGTATGCAAGCTGCCTGGTTCTATGGCTATAACAGCAACGTCACCTTTGCAGTGGAATATTCGACCAGCGAGTTCTCTGGAATTCTGGGTCAGGAAGAAGCTCAGACTCTTGCCGTTGGTGCCATCGTAAACTTTTAGTAACTGACTGTTTCCTTGCCAGAAAACAGTCTTGTCTTACGGCAGTCGGTGCCGGTCAGGGAGATACAGGTTATCTCCCTAAAAACCGACAATCTGGCAACGCTTTTATAATTGATTACCGGAGTAAGCAACATGATCTATGCAGCACCTGGAACAGAAAATTCTGTCGTCTCATTTAAATCAAAATACGGCAACTATATTGGCGGCGAGTGGGTTGCTCCCGTTAAAGGTCAGTATTTCGAAAACATTTCACCTGTTAACAACGAAGTATTCTGCGAAATTCCTCGCTCGACCGCAGAAGACATTGAGTTAGCATTAGATGCCGCCCACAAAGCAAAAGCGGCTTGGGGCAAAACATCAGTAACCCAGCGTTCTAATCTGATTTTAAAAATCGCAGACCGCATTGAAGCCAACCTGGAAGCTTTGGCTGTTGCCGAAACCTGGGATAACGGTAAAGCCGTGCGCGAAACGCTGAATGCCGATATTCCACTGGCCGCTGACCACTTCCGTTACTTTGCCGGCTGTATCCGTGCACAGGAAGGTGGCATCAGTGAAATCGACCAAAACACCATTGCCTATCACTTCCATGAGCCGCTGGGTGTAGTGGGTCAAATCATCCCATGGAACTTCCCGCTGTTAATGGCCGCCTGGAAACTGGCACCGGCTTTAGCTGCCGGTAACTGTATTGTTCTGAAGCCAGCTGAGCAGACACCTGCGTCTATTCTGGTACTGATGGAAATCATCGGTGACCTGTTACCGCCGGGCGTACTGAACGTGGTAAACGGTTTAGGCAGAGAAGCCGGTGAAGCACTGGCTACCAGCAAGCGTATTGCTAAGATAGCCTTCACAGGTTCTACGCCGGTTGGTGCACACATCTTAAAATGTGCTGCTGACAATATCATTCCTTCTACCGTGGAACTGGGTGGTAAATCACCCAACATCTACTTCAGCGATGTGATGAAGCACGAAGATGAGTTCCTGAGCAAGTGTGTTGAAGGGACTGTATTAGCCTTCTTTAACCAGGGTGAAGTTTGTACTTGTCCTTCACGCGCACTGATTCAGGAAGATATGTACGATGACTTTATTTCTCTGGTTATCGCTCGTACGCAACAAATCAAACGTGGTAACCCACTGGATACCGATACTCAGGTAGGTGCACAAGCGTCTGCTCAACAGTACGAAAAAATTCTTAGCTACCTTGAGCTTGGTAAGAAAGAAGGCGCCGAAGTACTTATCGGTGGCGGTCCTGCCAATGTAGAAGGCTTCAGCAATGGTTTCTATGTGCAGCCAACACTGCTGAAAGGTAACAACGACATGCGCGTGTTCCAGGAAGAAATCTTCGGACCGGTTGTTGGCGTAACCACCTTTAAAGACGAAGCAGAAGCACTGGCTATTGCTAACAATACTGAGTTTGGTTTGGGTGCGGGTGTATGGACTCGTGACACTAACCTTGCCTACCGCATGGGCCGTGGCATTGAAGCTGGCCGTGTATGGATGAACTGCTACCACGCTTATCCTGCACACGCAGCATTCGGTGGCTACAAGAAATCAGGTGTGGGCCGTGAAAACCACAAAATGATGCTCGACCACTATCAGCAAACCAAAAACCTGCTGACCAGCTACGACATCAACCCACTGGGCTTTTTCTAAAAGCGTTGCCATAACTGGCGTAAGCGAGGTTCCCGCATCTGCGGGGACCTTTTTCCTTTCGGCTCACTACAATTTAAAAAACGAAGGATTTGTCTGCCATGCCAAAATTTATTATCGAACGCGAAATCCCGGGCGCCGGCGAACTCAATGCCGAGCAGCTGCAAAATACTTCTCAACAGTCCTGCTGTGTATTACGTGAGGCCGGCCCGCATATTCAGTGGGTAGAGAGCTACGTTACCGACAACAAGATTTATTGTGTTTATATTTCACCTGATAAACAGGCCATTATGGACCATGCCGAACAAATGGGTATCCCGGCCAATCAGATTAATCAGGTTAAAACCATGATCGACCCGACCACCGCCGAATAACATCGAATACCATGATGAGTAGAGTTGTACTGGGTTGTATCATCCTGTGGTGTGGCGCGCTGATATCATTCGCAAGCGCTGATGAGTTGCCAGAAATCCGTGTTGGCGTACTCAAGTATGGCACGCTTAACTGGGAGCTTGACCTCGCAGAAACGAAAGACCTCCCNGAACAATACGGCTTTANGCTNACCCGGGTNGCNCTNGGCTCACCNCAGGCNCTGTCNGTNGCNCTNCAAGGCGGNGCCGTAGACATNATTGTAGGCGACTGGNTATGGGCTGCTCGTCAGTATGACGAAGGCCGGCTGTATCACTTNTANCCNTACTCNACCGCGGCNGGCGANCTGGTTGTNCACAGCTCAGANAACGCCGCAAACATNGGTGANTTAAANGGNAAAACNATTGGCTTCGCCGGCGGNAANGGCAACAAAAACTGGATCCTTTACAGTGCCTANGCNAGGCAACATTTCGGCCTTGANTTAGCCAGTCAGACAACCGTTAAATTCGCCGCGCCCCCTATGCTTAATCAGCTTATGCTGCGCGATCAGCTCGACGCCGTCGTCAATTTCTGGCATTACGCCGCGGAGCTGAAAACTCACGATAAACGCTCGCTACTAACAATGGATGAAGTGCTTGGCAGTTGGCAAATCAGTGCCGACGTACCGGTGATTGGCTGGTTATTTAAACAAAGCTGGGCAGCCGAAAATCCGGCGTTGGTAGACCAGTTTTTTGCTATGTCTTTTGCTACACGGGCCNAAATGAANNNNGANGATAACCTGTGGCAANGNATTCCCTCTTTCACACAAAAGTATTCNGNCGNNGCCCGGCCNGTGCTNATTGNGCANTANCGNNNNGGGATCCCGACNCGNTTTGATGCCNNNATTAAAGCCGATTTACAAAAGCTGTTTAAGGTACTTAAAGCCAATGAGGGAACGACCGGTGTAACCGGTGCACTGCAATCTCTGCCCGACAGTTTGTTCTGGCAAAGTCCGGCGCTGGCAGGACAGTAAGCACTGATGCACAGTCATCCGGCACTAACCCGCATGCTGTCGATGGTGGTTTTTATTCTGCTATGGCAGGCCGCTGTGATGCTATTTACTCCCGACTTGTTACCAGCTCCCTATGCAGTGCTGACTAACCTGATGGGTCATGTCGACAGCGGCGAGTTACCGCACCACCTGACCATTACCCTGCGCCGTATTGCCATTAGTTTTCTGTGCGCTATGTTACTGGGCAGCTTACTGGGGCTGGTTATTGGCCNCTTTAAGCGGCTTGATTTATGGCTCGACAGCGTCGTGACCCTGGCGCTGAACGTGCCGGCGCTGGTAACGATTATTCTGTGTTTTATCTGGTTTGGATTAAATGAAACAGCCGCGCTAATTGCTGTTATCGTAAATAAAACGCCCAATATCGCGGTCACTATGCGCGAAGGCGCCAGAGCCGTGGATAAGCGCTTGCTGGATGTGGCCAAAGCCTATCAGGTACCGGCGGGGCGCACTTTTATAAAGGTTTATTTGCCGCAACTGTACCCGTATTTTCTGGCCGCAGCCCGCGGCGGTCTGGCCCTGGTATGGAAAATTGTGCTGGTAGTTGAATTGCTCGGCTGCAGCGATGGCGTGGGCTTTCAACTGTCATTGTTCTTCCAGTATTTTGATATTACCAGTGTGCTGGCTTATACACTGGCGTTTGCCTGTATTATCTTTGCCCTGGAAGCAGGCGTATTGCGCCCCTGGGAACGGCGGGTACTCAAATGGCGATGACCTATCAGATCGATATCGCCAACAAATCATTTAAGGATGAGGGCGGCAACCAACACACGATTATTTCAGAGCTCAGTATCACCCTGACCGCTGGCGAGTTTGTTACTTTGCTGGGACCATCTGGCGCCGGTAAAAGTACCTTGCTGAATATCGTTGCAGGTCTCGATACCGATTATCAGGGTAAGGTTAAGCTGACTTTGCCCTATGCCCAGCCAGCACGTGTGGCTTTGATGTTTCAGGAACCACGGCTAATGCCCTGGCTGACCATTTGCGATAACGTAATGCTGGTTTGTGAAGGCGCTTCATCACAACGCCGCAGTAATGCACTTTACTGGCTGCAACAGGTTGGACTGAGCGGTGCTGAGCATCAGTACCCGGCACAACTTTCCGGCGGCATGTTAAAACGTGCGGCACTGGCCCGGGCTTTTGCCTGTGAGCCGGATATTTTACTGATGGATGAGCCTTTTTCGTCGCT
Organism: Alteromonadaceae bacterium; assembly: GCA_002691625.1. Taxonomy (GTDB): domain Bacteria; phylum Pseudomonadota; class Gammaproteobacteria; order Enterobacterales; family Alteromonadaceae; genus Alteromonas. The sequence goes on along the minus strand of NZIK01000074.1, from coordinate 39,505 downwards.
GGATGTTCCGGCTGCCGACTCACTCAGACATCTGCTCACCCAGTTGTGGCAGGCACGTAAGACAACCGTAGTGTATGTCACCCATGATATTAGCGAGGCAACTACTTTATCAGATCGCATTTTGCTGCTCAGCAGCCAGCCCATGCAGATTATGGAAGACGTTAGCCTTACCACTCAGCGCCCGCGAAACCCTCTCGATAGTGAACTTTTTACCCTCTCCCAACGTTTTAAACAGGCGTTAGCTGATCCGGCCTGATCGTTAGTTGTATGACCAACGGCCCAATTTATGCTACTAATGGCCGAGTTTTGTGCGTAAATCACTCTTGCTAATCTTGTTAAACAATTGTGAATTATATAGAATCGACAGCGGTGAATTGGTATCTCAGCCCTTTGGCACAGCGTAATGCAACCAGTCACCCGAGTTTAGGGAGTATCCATGCTGTCGCAACAAATTAGTCAAACCGTTGAAGTTTTCGACTCACCTTCTGTGGCCAGAGCCGGATCGGAAAGTCTTGACCCTGTCATTGCAGCACGGGACATCTACAATGCACTGGCGCCATGTGAAGCAGCATGTGTCGTTTTTTATTGTTGTACCCGGTATCCGCTGGAACAACTGTCGAAAGAATTAAACCGCTATTTTGGCGACATCCCGGTAATTGGCTGTACTTCTGCCGGCGAAATAACGCCCGATGGTTGCCGCAAGCACTCCATCTGCGCCTTTGCCCTCAGTAAACAGCACTTCGCCGTAGAAACCGTGCTGATCGAAAATCTGGCGGCTTTTTCGGAGCGCGATGCCGACGTGCTGGTTAACTCCATGCTCGACAAGCTGCGCAGCAAAGCCGTATCCCCCGGACCGGTAGAACAACATTCTTTCGGCATGACCTTACTGGATGGCTTATCTATTCGGGAAGAGCTGGTTATCGATGTACTCAATATGAGTATGCAGGATATTCCGCTGGTAGGCGGATCAGCCGGGGATGATCAGCACTTTGTCGATACCCAGATTTATTGCAACGGTCGCTTTTACAGTAGCGCAGCAGTTTTTATGCTGATTAATACCAACTGTTATTTTGATGTATTCAGCCACCATCATTTAGCGCCCGAAAACGACAAGCTGGTGGTTACCCAAACCGCACCGGGACAACGGGTGGTGGAAGAGTTTAATGCCGAACCGGCTGCGCTGGAGTATTGCCGCATAAACGGCTTAAAGCTCGAGGAACTAACCTCAGAAGTTTTCGCCATGCACCCTCTGGCAGTGCAAATTGGCGACCACCTGTATATCCGCAGCATCCAGCAGGTGAACGATGATTTAAGCCTGACTTTTTTCTGCGCCATTGACGCCGGGATTGTGCTGACCAAGATGAAGTCGAGCGGGCTGCATGCTCACTCCACCATGATCCTTAATGATATTCGCCGCAACGTAGGCGAGATTGATTTACTCATTGGGTTTGACTGTACTCACCGCCGCGCTGAAATCGATAAATACCAGTTGGAAGATGCCATGTCAGAGCTTTACCGTGCCAATCATATGATCGGATTTAATACCTACGGTGAGCAAATAAATGGGTTACACTTGAACCATACTTTTACTGGCGTAGCGATTGGAGCGCCCATTGAAACCGACCTCAAGTCCACTGACGCCTGAAGTAGCCGTTGAGTCGCCGGAAATAGCCGGCGAAGATGAGCTCGAACGGCTGCGCTACGAAAACGAGAAGCTGCAGAAAATAAACCGCGTGCTGATGCGTCGGGTAGAAATGGGGTGGGGCAATCACAGTGATGCCTATCAGTCTTTTGAAGACGCAGCCATGCTCGCCGATAAGGTAAAAGAGCGCACCTACCGCCTGCAGCAAACCCTGCATCGTCTGGAAGAGTCCAACCAACAGCTCGAACTGGCCCGCCGGGAAACAGAGAAAAGCCAGATTCAGGCCGAACAGGATCGTCAGCGTCTGCGTGACGCTATTGAGAGTATTTCCGATGCCTTCGCCCTGTTCGATGCAGACCGCAAAATGGTAATGGTAAACAGCCGCTGCGCCGAATTCTGGCAACAGCACAATATTACCTACGAATTGGGCAAAACCTCTTTTCAGGAAATCACCGCCGCCTCGCTGGTACTGGTTGATCACAAAGCCAAAGCGCAGAAAAAAGTGGGCGTCTATCCCGACCCGATTGCCCAGACTATCTTTAAATTGCGCGATGGTACCTGGATCCAGATGCAGGAACGCAAAACTAACGATAACTGTCTGGTGGTGGTGTATACCGATATTACTAATATTAAATTAGCCGAGGAGGTCCGCTACGAGACCGCCATGGCTGAGCAGGCAGAGCTACTCAAAGCCACCCTGGAAAACATGACCCAGGGCGTTGTGCTGATTAACGCTGAACGACAAATCGAAACCTGGAACCAACGCTTTTTCGAGCTGTTAGGCCTGGCGGATGACGGCGTGAAGCGTGGTGATGTGTTTGCCGAACTTATGCAACAAAACGTGTTTGCCAAAGCTCTGCTTAGCGCCATTTCGTTTGATGTAGCGCCCGATAAAGACTTCCTTGAAGTCGAGATGATGCTCGATGACAATCTGGTATTACTGGTTCGGCGTAACCTTATCCCAGGCGGCGGTATACTGATAACCTTTGCCGATATTACCGAACGCAGTCGCAACCAGATTGCCCTGCGCGAGAGTGAACAGCGTATCCGCCTGATCACCGATGCTATGCCGGCACTGATTTCCTACGTTAATAAAGATCTGTGCTATGAATTCGTCAACCGCGAGTTTGAAAAGTGGTTTAACCGCTCACGCGACGAAATTATTAATCATCACCTCAGTGATGTGCTTGGCCATAAAGAGTATCAGACACTCACCATCCATATTGCGCGCGCCATGCTTGGTCAGGCCGTAAACTTTGAGCTCGAACACAGCCGCGATCCGGATAACGTGCGGATTTCGAATAAAACCTATATTCCCCACTTTGACGAGCAGCGCAACGTCATTGGTTTCTTTGCCCTGGAGCAGGATGTTACCGAGCAGCGCCGCACCGCCCGTGCCCTTAAGCATGCCTATGATTATATGGAGCAGCGGGTTAATCAGCGCACCAAAAAGATTTCTGAAATTAACCTGCAGTTACGCAACGAAATTGAAGAACGGCAACTGGCCGAAATTAAGCTGCTGGAGGCAAAACGGGAAGCCGACCAGGCCAATGAGTCGAAATCAAAATTCCTCGCTGCCACCAGCCACGATTTACTGCAACCCATGAACTCGGCTCGTTTATTTGCCGATGCCTTAAACGATCTGACATTGGGCGAAGAAGCACAGAAACTTATTCGTTCATTAAGCTACTCACTGGAAAACCTCGAGTCGCTAATCAGTGCGCTGGTAGATATTTCAAAGCTTGAGGCCGGATTGATTGAACCGGTTCTGGATGATTTTGAAATCGACGACTTAATTACCAATATGGTGAATGAGTTTACCCCTCAGGCAGAGGGTAAAGGCCTCAGGCTGAGAGTAAAGACCACTCAAACACTGGTTCATTCAGATACTTATCTGCTGGCGCGGATCCTGCGCAACCTGCTCAGCAACGCAATTCGCTACACCAACGAAGGCAGTATTCTGATAGGGGTAAGGCGGCGCAAGGCAGGCTTACAAATTCAGATTTTTGATACCGGTATTGGTATCCCGCAGGACAAACTGAGTGAAATCTTCCACGAGTTTAATCGACTTGATGCCAAGAAACGCCGTCATGATAAAGGCCTCGGTTTAGGCCTGTCCATTGTAGAACGGCTCGCCAGTGTGATGAACCATACCATTAATGTTCGTTCAGTAGAGGGCAAAGGCTCCTGCTTCAGCATCACCCTGCCCTATGCAGATAAGCTTGCCCAGCGGGTTAAACCGACTCCAGCACCGTTAATCGACCGCTTCAACGATCAACTCGAAGGGGCGCGAATTTTACTTATCGATAACGACGATGAAATTTGTAAAGGCATGGAAACGGTGCTGGGCAGCTGGAATTGCAACATTACCTCGGTACAAACCCTGGAAGAATTGCAAGAACCGGAGTTCTTAACCGAGCTGGACCCACAGCTGATCATCGCAGATTATCACCTCGACGATGGCGATACCGGCTTTGACGCGTTGGAAATTACTCACCAGCATTTAGATCCGCACCCACCAGTAATTATGATCACGGCAAACTACACCAACGAGCTGCGCCAGATGGTCAGGGAAAAGGGCTATTCGCTGTTAAACAAGCCCGTGAAGCCTCATAAGATGAAGCTGGCGTTATCTAACCTGTTGTCCAATGCAAAAGCCTAGTTGTTGGTACTTACTACCACCATAAACTAGACAGAGTTAGACCAAGCAAAACAACATAGGGATACATTACTGTGGGTCTGAGACACTGTTTTAAGTACTCTTTAATCAGACCCACACCGCTGTTAGCGGTTTGCTGATATTGCTGATTAAACTGGCAGCCGGTTTCATTGTGATTGGCAGCTAAAGCCGCCTCAACAATTAGCAAGCGGCTTTCAAAACGCCCCTGAAAGGTTTTCCAGATACCGTCCTGCAACCAGAATACCCCAACCATTAACACCGGCACAAAGAGGTTAAATTCAAACCCTAAGGCAAAAGACGTAGTAAAAATAGCGACCAGCTTAATGAGCAGACTGTATTTCTCATAGCTATCGAATTGGTTTTGCAGCGTCTGCCATTCCAGTGATAAATAATCCGTGGCCATTGGCTAATCCTAATTCCAAAGTGTTGATGATCATCGCTTGCTTAGCATAACCAGTGGGGGCCCTCTGCGCGACTAAAATCGTCATGCGCGATACCGGCAACGTCTGCCGTTCATGGGCACTACCACCGAACGCATAGGACTAGACGTAATCACAACTTTCCTAACTGAGCCGAAGGTCAAATAAGCGTATCTCCCTGTGAGGGTGTGAGCAGCGCAATACCAACGCCACCGCATACTACCTGAAACACCACAGCCTATGGTGAAAATGCCACGCGTTGCGAATTACTCTTAAACAGATTGTTAGCCCTCACTCCAAAAGGTTACTGTTTATTCAACAGGAACTTACGTAAATCTCTCTCCCCGCGCATAACAAACAAAATAAACACGCTGTCACCATCTTGCTTATAGAAAACACGACATGGATTCACGACAACTTCACGATAAATTAAATGTTCTAGTTCGGGTGGAATACGACCTGATTCAGGGAAAGTTTGTAAGCGTTCGACTTTGGAGAAGATCGTTTGTACTAACTGCCTTGCCGCAACAATATTTTCTAGTGCGATATATTCAGCGATATCATTAAGGTCAGATAACGCGGACTCAGTCCAGATTATTTCAGCCATTTTGACATTTTGTCTTTGGCTTCATCATGACTTACCGCTTTACCGTCAGCTAGTGCGCGTTCACCTCGCGCGATCCCCTCAAGGATAACCAATCGATTTTGCATAAACTCATAATCATCGACATCAACCAGATACGCGGATGGCTTACCATGCTCGGTAATTAGCACTGGTTCTTTAGTGTCATGAAGATCGGCAAGGATCTTAGTTGCCTGGCGTTTAAGTGATGTAACTAGTTCTACTTTCATGAGAGCCGCACCAAAGGAATACCAAAGTGATACTATTCTATCACTTTGAACATAATAAACTCTACAACGGCTAACCTCTTATTATGGGGCTTTACTTGAAGTGACGTCTAATTCTGGAAAAACTAATACGTCATAGGAACACGAGCTTCAACTGAACTTGCTGATGGTCTTGCATTGATTTCTCCTTGTCCTACAAAACGACAGTCCATAAGCGTAGGCATTAAGATTCTATTTTAAGATACTTATGTTTACCAAACGTCACGTAATAAAGCGGAAGTAAAAGCGCTTTAAGTGGGTTAGAGGCGAATGCGTTTTTGACTATGATGCGGCTATCCTGAATATCACTCACGGCAAATTCCGGGCTGTAACACCAGTCAATGCAGGCCGTGAGTATTTTACTGTCGGCCGGCAGAGTAACCCTATGTATGGTACCGCGTTCGATTAACGCCACTTCTTTGCCATCGGCAAGCAACCGATAACTGCGGGTAAAATCAGTGAATTGTTTTGGTCTGGTGACTTCGATATCCATATCAACCTTTGCAAAGCTAGCGGGCGAGGCCAAAACAATACTTAATCTTCAGTGTTTTTTAAAGCACTTGCAATAAAAGACCACGTCACAGGTGGGAAGTTGGTAGTAAGGAGCATCAAGCACACCATGGGCAACAGGATACCCATGGCTTACTAAGCACTATCAGTCGCTAACAGCTAGTTGCGCATCAGATACTGGTTAAAATCGATACTGGCGGCACATAGCGCTGCCTGGATGCGGTTATGGACATTCAGCTTTGTGAGGATGGCCGACACGTGCGCTTTTACTGTGGTTTCAGCGATATTCAGTTCATAGGCAATCTGCTTGTTAGACTTCCCTTTGGCAATACACTCAAATACCAGTAACTGGCGGCGGGTTAAAGCGCCAATCAGCTTAGGATCAATTTGCTGTTGAGCCGAATCTTCCTTGGGCTTGCTGCTACCACCATTACGGATGATATCCGGTGGCAGGTATACCTGACCGGACAGTACCTGCTGGAGCGCACCCACAATCTGCTCACAGCTGGAAGACTTGGTGATAAACCCTACCGCGCCATAGGTAAAAGCCTGCAGCACGACGTTTTTATCTTCTTCTGCCGACACAATAACAATAGGAATTTCAGGGAACTGATTACGAAAACGCACGATACCGTTAAGGCCATCCATGCCTGGCATATTCAGGTCGAGTAGCACCAAATCAATGTTGGGGTTTTCTTCTGCTGTATTGAGTGCTTCTTCAAGGTCGATACAACTGATGGTTTTAGTGTCCGGAATATTACGCTCAACGAAATCGGTGATTGCATATTGAAATAAGGGATGGTCATCAGCGACGAGAATTTCTACCATTTTTATCACCCTGTAAATGCTATGTAAGTTATATTAGTGGATGTACTGTCATTCAGCTAGCCTTTATTTACCGCGGCTATCAGGATAATCCATCCGTTTGTTAATTCAGCGAGCTAACCGCCCACCTTGCGTTTTACCATGCCCCTTTTGGGGTCGTAGCCCCAAATAGCCAGACTGGTAAAAATCAGCGTACAAAGACCGGTTACCAGCGCTGCCTGTCCGTTAAACTGGCCATAAAGCGCAAAACGAATCAGTTCTACCGCGTGTGTGAACGGATTAAACTGGCATATCCAGTAAAGCCATTCGCTCGACTCGCGCATTTTCCACAACGGGTATAATGCCNAAGTCCAGGAGGAAAAACATCGGAAACACCACGAAGTTCATCACCCCGGCNAAGTTTTCCAATTGCTTGATAAAAGACGACAGCAATAGTCCCAGCGCTCCCAGTAATAAGGCGGTNAGGAGTAAAGCCGGAATAACCAGCAAGTAACCNATTGGCTCAGCTTCCACCTCCAGCANCCAGGCGATGGCNAAAAAGGCATACACCTGNAACATGGAAATACAGGCACCGGCCANCAGCTTACTAACCAGCAGAAACGGTCGGGGCATGGGGCTGGTGAGAAGCACCTTCATNCTGCCCATTTCCCGGTCGTACACCATAGAAAGCGAGCTTTGCATGCCGTTAAACAGCATGATCACGCCGGCCAGCCCCGGAATAATGTAAACCTCATAAGTGATGTAGGTNTCATAGGGCGGAATAATCGCTACCCCCAGCGCTGCGCGAAAGCCCGCCGCAAACACCACCAGCCATAATAAAGGGCGTACCAGCGCGCTTATCAGCCGCGAGCGCTGTTGCCAGAATCTCAGCAGTTCCCGTTTTAGAACACCAACAAAGCAGGTCCAGTACATCTATTGCTCCCCCTGCTGATGAAAGTGTCGGTAAAGCGCCTGCACCGAGTCCAGTTGCTGGGCCTGCATGGCCTCCTCACAACGTTGCTGGAGTTGAATCTGGCCTTTGATGAGCACAATCAGCTCGTCATTCGGGCGCACTTCGTCAATCAGGTGGGTCGACGACAATATCGTGATTCCTGAGTCGTTACATAACTGGCGCAGGTGATCGTTTATTGTGTCACGGGTGGACTGATCCAGGCCCACGGTGGCCTCATCCAGCAACAGGATAGCCGGTTCATGCAATAGCGCACGGGCAATCTCTACCCGGCGGCGGTGGCCGCCGTTGAGCGAGCGGACTTTATCTTTGCGTCGTTCGCTCAGTGCAAAACGCTGCAGCTCTTCATTAATACGCTGTTTTGTATAGGCGCTCGATAAGCCGTGCAGACTGGCGTGATAAGCCAGGTTCTGCTCAACACTTAAATCTAAATCCAGGGTGGGTTGCTGAAACACCATACCGATTTGCTTTAACACCTGACGCGGCTTTTTCGCGGCACTGATGCCATTAACTGTTACGCTACCGGTTTGCGGCTGCAGTAACTGACAAAGAATCGAGAACAGCGTACTCTTGCCCGCGCCATTAGGCCCAAGCAAGGCATAATACGCCCCCGGCGACAGTGAAAACGTCACCTCAGACAGTGCCTGTTTAGCCCCGTAGTTAAAGCCTATTTGCTCTACAGCTAATACCGGATCACTCATGGTTTAACCATAACTCCCCATGGATAGCGACCGGCCTTTATCGTTTTAATGACTTTCATATCTTCCACATCAATTACCGACACATCGCCGCTAACACCATTGGTGGTGAACAATAAAGACTGTTCTTTAGCAAAGGCCAGTTGCCATACACGGCGACCTACCAGCAGATAATCAAGCACTTCATAGGTGCTGGCATCGATTACCGCCACATGGTTTGCCGGGCCGAGTGCCACAAAGGCATATTTGCCATCATCGGTAAGTTTAATGCCCACCGGCTGTATTTTATCGCGGTGTACACCAGGAATTTTAAAGGTGATTTTTTTAATCAGTTCCCGGGAGGCTGTATCTATAACGTCCACGGTGCCGCCAATCTCAGCCGACGCCCAGACCTTCTCGCCGGACTTACTGAATTCCACATGGCGCGGACGCTGATCGACCAGGGTGTTATCCACCAGCTCGTGGGTACTGGCATCAATCCAGTGCAGCATGTTGGTGGTTTCCGAGGTATTGATAACCCATTTTCCATCGGGGCTCACGGCCATACCTTCCGGTTCAATGCCCACATCAATTTGTGCGATAACGGTACGGTCTACGGTATCGACAACGGTAACCACTGCGCTGTCTTCATTAGCAATATACAGATGACGGTTGTTTGGATGCAGGGCAAACTGTTCTGGATCTTCACCGGAAGGCAGGTTGTGAATCACCTTGTGGGTGGCCAAATCCATTACCTGGACGGCATCAGATTCGCTGGCACAAATATACAGGTATTTATAATCCTGGCTGAAGATAATGCCGCGGGGGCGCATTCCTACCTCCAGCGTATCGATGACTTCCAGTTTATCCACATCGATGAGGGTTAACGTATCGCTTTTTTCATTGGAAACGTAAGCCACCTCAGCCTGACTAACCAGTGCCGTTAACAAGCCGGCTGCTAAAACTAATAAACGCATACTTCTACCACCTTTTAGTAAGCCATATCACAGCGTGATTCTGGCTTGTCGAATCCCAGCGTATCTAAGTCAGTGCTTGGGTGAAGATACCCTTCCTGCGGCGACAGAGAGGTCAAACCTTTCGGGTGCACCAATGGAATCGGTTGCCGCAACTGGCCGTTCCAGGGCCGAAAGCTCAGCTTGCGGCCCTTAAACGCGGCCAGCTCAAAATCATTGCTCATCAGATACGAGTAAAGGGCTTTAGGNTNATTGGNTTGGGTNCGGGTAACCGCTTCACTGATNCTNCGCACTGCCAGCCATNCTGCATAATCTTTGTCGAGCATTTCGCGNCCAAANTGTTCGTAAAAACGGTTTTGTAACTGGGTAGCGCCCCACTGCTCAAGGGCCCAGTGCCAGGTTGTTGGGGTTAACCCATGGGTGCCCGNAACCGGTCTGGGTAACCAGGTATTNTTNGGAATATAGTTNCCNAACAAATCAGACTCATCGGCCACCAGCACAACATCATAATCNTCGCCCTGAGTGAATAGCGGCACCTCGCGCTGAGCACTNCGGCGCAAATCGGTATCNAAGCTCCAGGTTTTCTGCTCGGTTATNTTTGCACCAAAGCGTTTGGCTGACCGGTTAATTGACTCAGCATAGGCTTTGTCGGNGTCAGATNNACCACTGATCACAAACCACTCCCGCCAGCGTCTGGCCATAAAGAACTGGGCCATGGCATCGGTTAACATNGCGCGACTCGCCAAAGTGTGTAACANCCCACCACGGCACTGAGATANACGTAAATTATTGTCGGCTTCACCGGCATTTATGATCACACTGNNGTTGGCGAGTGCTAAATCAGCTACTACTTTCAGCGTAGTCGTGGGCAGGTCTGTGAGGAGGATAGCCGGCTGTCCGTTCAGACGTTGCTTAAGGGCCGCTACAATTTCCTCNCTNTTATCGCCGGTTACACCAGAAAGGCTGTANTGATGNTTTAAAAAACGNCCCGTGGTATTGCTGTCTTTTATGGCCAGTTCCGCACCAGCGATGGTGAGATTGNCGGGCGTTTTTTTAAGTAATAAGGGCTGCGCAGCCTGGTTTGATGATTGCTGAACATAAATCACATCTATATTTAGTGCCTTGGCATTAGCCACTGCAGGCATCAAAANCCCACCTACAACAAGNGCGNTCAGGACGCGAACNTGCTGCNAAAANCGCGTTAAACNGGTGTAAAATTTGTAATNTATCCGTTTTTTTATGTTCAAAAACAAAACCCTTTTTTAACCTTATGGTGCAATAGTAGAGCATGATTGTACACAGTTGAAATGAGCAAAAAGGATGAAAGGTTTACTACCTAAGTACAATTGGAAGGAAACCCCAGATCTCCTAACTTTCACCCTGTGCTTTGTTGTAGACATGAAAACTTATTGATGACTATTTTTACTTNCCTGCAACATTTAACNGCATGACAACTCAATGTGGCAGCTTTTGGAGAAACCGAGATGAAGATGTATTTAACTATTTTGCGCAGCGCGATGCTGGCGGTACTGACCCTGGTAACCGCTAATGCAATGGCTCACGGTGATGTAACGCCGCAAGCAGTAGANACCAGTGAATTACCACAATTAGGTGATGAGTGGCTGAAGACTAACCCNTACACTGGCAATGAGCTGGCGATTAAAATCGGTGACTCAGCTTACAACCAGAANTGTGCCCGTTGTCANGGTCTGGAAGTTATNTCTGGCGGAATCACGCCTGATCTGCGTAAACTAAACGATGAGTTTGAATTCTTCAGCCAGGAAGAAGCCGACGGNTGGTTTATGACACGTATCCGTAACGGTGCNGTNGTTGATGGCCGTGTTTACATGCCTCCGTTTGAAGGTATTCTTTCTCAGGAAGCAATGTGGGCAATCAAAGCGTACATCGAAACTCGCGGCGTGCCAGAGTAAGCCGCATACCTGATCAANACATAGTTAAGGGGCAGTAATGGTAGTAAGAGTTGTTCTTCTGATTTGTAGTTTAATAGCCACGTCTGTTATGGCTAAAAGTTATGAGGATATTCTTGAGCAAGGCCAGATAACCATTGCTGTCTACAACAACTTCCCCCCGTACTCCTATCTCAAGGACGGCGAACCTGCCGGTGTAGATATTGAGGTAGGTAAACGNATAGCGGCGGGACTGGGCGTTGATCTNNAGTGGATGTGGATCAACGCTGANGAAAACCTCGAGGATGACCTGCGCAACGCGATCTGGAAAGGNCATATNATTACCCGCCAGAAAGCCGACTTNATGCTCCGGGTACCTTACGATCGTAANTTTGCCTANGCCATNGACGGTTACGGCTTGCCCAAGAATGACCTGGTGGTNATGTTCGGCCCCTATCAACANGAAAGCTGGGCANTATTGCGTGACCACGAAAAAACCAATGATATTCGCACCCTGGCCATATTCCAGTACGAACCGGTTGCCGTAGAGCTTGATTCANTACCCAGNTTCTTNCTCGGTGCNACNNTTGGTGGCCGCCTGCGTGACAAGCTGGTTCATGTGGACTCGGTTTTTGACGGCATCAAACTGCTGCAGGAAGGTAAAGTGGCTGCAGTGGCCGGAATGAAAGGTCAGTTGCAATGGGGCATGAGTACCTCGGGAGACGTTAACAAAACCGAATTTGCACCGCTTCCCGAGCAATATGACATCAGTGCTGACGGCCTGGCCGCTATGAGCATTAAGTCTTGGGATATTGGCATGGCAGTTAAGACAGATTATCGGGAGCTGGCTTATGCAATCCAGGCAATCACCGAACCGATGATTAAAAACGGCGAAATGGAAGCACTGTTTTTAGAGTACGGCCTGAGCTACGAAATCCCCGATTACCATCGCACCGAATAAGCATTACATTTTTTTTACAAGATTTCGAAAGGCCGCTATTTTTCACTTTAAAATTCGGCCTTTTTTATTATTTATCGCTCCTCTCATACACCGCCAAAGCCACGAGATATAAGCCCTTCAGCGAAGTATTACTACCAACGAACTAAAAATGATAACCCAAGGTTTAATGGTTGTTAACAAAATGATGACTGATACTAATTCTGAGGACTCTTAGGTAAGTATGGTGTTCTATACTCACCTAGTGGACGAAAACAACACTCAACAGTCGCATGCTTTTTGATGAACAAGCCGCGGACGTTGTAACAAAGGGTACCAAACCCCGTTGAAACACTGGAGAAATCTGATGAAAAGTAAAAGAGTTTCAGGCCGCTTACTCAGCTCTGCGTTCTGTTTAACCCTGTCACTAGGTGCTATGACTGGCATGGCCCAGGCCAAAGTGACAGATAAAGATATCGTCAATGACCAGGCAACCCCAGGTGACGTGGTCAGCTATGGCCTTGGTCCACGTGGACAGCGCTTTAGTCCAATCGACACAATGAACACTAGCAACGTTAAGAAGTTGAGTCCGGTTTGGGCCTTTTCTTTCGGTGGTGAGAAACAACGTGGTCAGGAATCACAGCCACTGGTTAAAGACGGCATTATGTTCGTTACCGCTTCTTACTCTCGTATCTACGCTATCGACGTAGAAACCGGTGACGAATTATGGCAATGGGAAGCTCGTTTACCAGACGGTATCATGCCTTGCTGTGACGTAATCAACCGTGGTGCTGCACTGTACGGCGATTTAGTTATCTTCGGTACCCTGGATGCAAAATTGGTTGCATTGGACCAGAAAACGGGTAAGCCAAAGTGGCGTAAAACGTTAGGCGACTATAAAGCAGGTTACTCTTTCACAGCTGCACCGATGATTGTTAAAGGTAACGTAGTTACTGGTATCTCTGGTGGTGAATTCGGTATTGTGGGTAAAGTTGAAGCCCGCGATGCAATGACCGGTGAACTGGTTTGGTCTCGTCCTACTGTTGAAGGCCACATGGGTTACCTAAACGGTAAAGAAAACGGTATTACTGGTGGTAAAGCCAACAAAACCTGGACCGGCGACCTGTGGAAAACAGGTGGTGCAGCAACATGGTTAGGCGGTACTTACGACCCTGATCAAGACCTGATCTTCATGGGTACCGGTAACCCGGCTCCTTGGAACTCTCACTTGCGTCCTGGTGATAACCTGTACAGCTCTTCGCGTCTGGCTATCGACCCTGACACTGGCAAAATCGTATGGCACTTCCAAACCACTCCACACGATGGTTGGGATTACGACGGTGTTAACGAGCTAATCGCGTTTGACTATAAAGATCGCGGAAAAACAGTTAAAGCAGCAGCTACTGCTGACCGTAACGGCTTCTTCTATGTTCTTAACCGTGAAAACGGCGACTTCATCCGTGGCTTCCCATTTGTAAGCGGTATTACCTGGGCGAAAGGTCTGGATAAAAACGGTCGTCCAATCTACGACGAGTCAAATCGCCCTGGTAACCCATCTGATAGCGAAGATGGCAAAAAAGGTAAAACTGTATTTGCCGTACCTTCTTTCTTAGGTGGTAAAAACTGGATGCCTATGGCATTTAGCCAGGACACTGGTCTGTTCTACGTACCTTCAAACGAATGGGGCATGGTCATCTGGAATGAGCCAGTTAACTACAAAAAAGGTGCTGCGTACATGGGTTCTGGTTTCACTATCAAACCTATCTACGACCACATCGGTTCACTTAAAGCCGTTGACCCTAAAACCGGTGAAATTGTTTGGGAATTCAAAAACAACGCGCCTCTGTGGGGCGGTGTGTTAGCCACTGCAGGTAACCTGGTATTTACTGGTACACCTGAAGGCTACCTGTACGGCTTCAACGCCAAAACTGGTGAAGTGGTTTACAAGTTCAATACTGGTTCAGGCATCGTTGGTTCTCCAATCACTTGGGAACAGGACGGTGAGCAATACCTGAGCATCGTATCTGGATGGGGTGGCGCCGTTCCTCTGTGGGGTGGTGAAGTTGCCAAGAAAGTTAAAGACATTAACCAGGGTGGTACTGTCTGGACGTTCAAATTGCCTCGTAGCTAAGAGGCACCGCGACAAACCGTTTTAGTCCCACCGGGTTTGTCGCGTTTTTTCTCCTCGGGGCAGGTAGTTTAGTCATCGCTACTTGCCCCACCCATTGCAGGGAGCCCAATGAAACATTTCGCAATTGTTCTCGGTATTTGGTTAGTTACCTGCTTCGGTATTTGTTCTGTCAGCCACGCCGAAGAAAGTATTACCCCGGAACGCATTCAGCAACTGTTTCCCAAAGCCACAGTGATTGGCGAAAAGCAAGCTGACTATCCCGTTTACCCCGTTTATCAGTTACAGGAACTCCTCGGTTACGCCTTTCAAAGCAACGACCTGGTAGAATTACCCGGTTTTTCCGGCGACCGCATTAACCTGCTGATTGGTATCGATGTGCAAGGCAACATTGTCGGCATCGATATTCTGCACCACCACGAACCTATTTTTTTACACGGCCTGGGGCCAGAACCCATGCTGAAATTTCTCGACCAGTACATTGGTCAGAATGTGTCTAACCGCGTCATAGTCGACAGCGCGTCTAACGACACTAACCCGAACGACAACACCGTACACGTAGACGGCGTTACTAAAGCCACCGTGTCGGTGATTGTTATGAGTGACACGGTGTTACTCTCTGCGCTACAGGTTGCCAGAAACAAGCTCACCGGCTTTGCCAGCGCCCCTGCGGCCACCGCTAAGCAGGACAATTACGAGCCCCTTACTACGGCCCAACTGCTCGAGAAAGGTTACCTTAAAGCGTGGCAGATCAGTCGCGAAACTTTTGAGGATGCACTCGGCAGCGATCTTGATGACTATCCGTCTGAGACCTTTGACACCGATTTTAACGACACTTTTACAGTGTATTACGCGTACCTTAATTCACCGCTTATCGGTCGTAATCTGCTCGGTGAGGACGCCTTTAACCGTCTGCAGTCAATGCTAAAGCCCAATGAGCAGGCGTTTATGGTGATGTCTGAAGGTTACTTCAGCTACCTCGACGCCGACTTTAAGCCCGGCACGGTGCCCAGCCAGGTAAGCCTGACGCAAAATGAATTGCCCTTCGCTATGCGTGACCTCAACTTTTTTAGTTTTGAGCCACAAGCTTTACAGGGCGGTATTACCGCCACAGAAGATTTGCAACTGTTCGCCGTTAACACACAGTCAGGCTTTAATCCCAGTGTGCCGATGCAGCTGAATCTTAATGTTGAGGTAGCTAAGAACCACCTCATCAAACAACAAGCGCAGTTTTCTAACGACTACGCGCTGCCAGAGGCCCTGTTTGATATCGCCGAAATAGAAGTAATGGAAGAGCCGCAGCCTGCATGGGTCAGAGTATGGAAAATGCGCTGGCATACCATTACCATTTTAGTGCTCAGCCTGATTACCGTTACCGCCATCTTTGCCTTCCAGCACAAGTTGTCTGCTAACCAAGCACTATTTCGTAAGGTGCGCTGGGGCTTTATGTTTTTCACCCTGTTCTTTATTGGCTGGTATGCCCAGGGGCAACTGTCGATTGTCAACATCTACCCCATTCTGCAAAGCTTTATCAACGGCTTTGATTTGCAGGTGTACCTGATGGATCCAGTGCTGTTTATTCTGTGGTTATATGTGTTTATCAGCCTGTTTATTGTTGGCCGCGGGATTTTCTGTGGCTGGCTATGCCCCTTTGGGGCCCTGCAGGAAATGGTCGGCTGGGTTGCTAAGCGCTTCCGCATTCGCCAGTATAAAATATCCTTCTCCTTGCACCGCCGCCTGTGGTGGATTAAATACGCCATTTTAATCGGCCTGGCCGCTACGTCTTATTATTCTCTGTCGGCTGCCGAAGTACTCTCCGAAGTAGAGCCATTCAAAACTGCCATTACCCTGCATTTTGTGCGCTACTGGCCATTCGTGCTCTATACGCTGGTACTGCTGGGGCTCGGTTTGTTTATCAATAAATTTTACTGTCGTTACGTGTGTCCGTTAGGTGCCGGGCTCGCCGTGCTTGGCTACTTCCACAAATTTGAATGGCTGACCCGCCGTAAGGAATGCGGTAAGCCTTGCACCATGTGCTATCACAAGTGCGACATTAAGGCGATTACGCCTGAGGGTAAGGTAGACTATAACGAGTGTGTGCAGTGTCTGGAGTGTATTGTTTATTACAATAATGACGACTTGTGCCCGCCCCTGAAAAAGGCGAAAAAGACCAAACGAGCCAAACCTGATATCGCCGACTCGCTGGCGACAGAGGTAAAGTAGCTCCCTGAAGGGAGCTACTTTAAGCCTTACTGACCAACCTCAGCGCCGTTGTTTAAGTATTTAACCGTGATGGTATGGGTATCTTCCAGCGCCCCAAGGAAAGCCACAATTTCAGAGACTTCCTGATCGCTCAGCTTACGACCTAACTGCATCCATGCCATCTGTGCAACCGCCTCATCCAGCCCGGCTACTGCTCCATCATGAAAATAGGGCGCGGTTTTAGTGATATTACGCAGGCTTGGCACCTTGAATACATATTTATCAGCCGGGTTGTTGGTAACTGTAAAACGCCCCAGGTCATGGGTGTTTTCATAAGCGTTAATCAAGCCCATTTTCATGTACATTGAACCACCAAACAGCGCGCCATTGTGACAGGAAGCACAGCCCGACTGCACAAAGGTCTGATAGCCCTTCAGTTCAGTTTCGGTCATAGCGGTATCATCGCCGGCGAGGAACTTATCGAAGCGATCCACGGTAATCAGCGTACGCTCAAAAGCGCCAATGGCTTTAGCCACATTGTCGTAGGTAAGTGGCTCTTCTTCGTCTTTGAAAACGTCTGCAAACAGCGCTTCGTAACCTTCCTCTTTGAGGTTGCTTACCGCGGTTTTCTCATCCGGCACCGCCATTTCTACCGGATTAAGAATGGGCCCTTTCGCCTGCGCAGCGAGATCGGCAGCACGGCCATCCCAAAACTGCGCCATATGAAAACCTGCATTCCACACAGACGGTGAATTACGATCGCCACGAGCTCCTTTCACGCCGAGTGAAGTAGCTTCGTTATCGACGCCGCCCCGACCACCATCGATGCGGTGACAGGTGTTACAAGACTGAGTACCGTCGGCTGATAACGCCGTTTCGAAGTACAGGCGTTCGCCCAAATCGATTAGTGCCGGGGTATCCAGCTCTGCACCAGGCATGGTTGCCGGGATCGGTCCGTGCATCATTTTAGCCTGAGTACGAACCGCGTTTTTATCCACCGCCATTGCTGTGGTTGTCACGCCGCCAATCATGACGGCCAGGACGAGTTTTTTAATATCCATAGTATGAGTATCCGAAAATGAAGAACCAGAAACACCTGCTTTAAAGCAACCTTTATGCCTGTTTAAGGAAAACTAAAAGCCGCTAATATTTTTGGTATAAACTCACTCTTTTTGATGATTGCAGAGTAAAATATGCTGCGTTATCAACATTTCATTTACATCTACAGGGAATGTTAACTGCCAATAATGGCAAGCAGCATGACAAGTTTGTCAGGATGCATGATTGCGGTGCATTGTGGTTTTCGAGGGGCTCATTGAGGGAGGCTTACGGTGCAGATGCTTTAGCCTTAGTAGTCAGTTAGTGTCGGGCCAGCTAACGCTCATGCGGAAGTAACTTATCCCTGATTTAACAAACTCCCGGCCTTCCACTGACAGTCCGAACTTCTGATAGAAAGCCGTTGCCGTCGCCCTTGCGTCACACCAGAAGTGTCTGATTTTTTGTTGTTTGAGTTGTTCTATGGCCTTTGCGAGTACCTTACTGCCAATTCCCCTGCCCTGATAGTCTGGCAGCGTCGCAAACTTTCTTAGCCTGGCGCTATCCTCGCTAAGGTAAATCGATGCCACACAAACCAGTTTCCCATCGCTGAAAGCCCCGAAATGGGTAGCGCTTTCATCTCCATTGACCCGGGAAAACGAGACGGGTCTATCGGGCCACAGTACGTGGTGCCTGACTGACAACGTATCCTGCCAGTTAATTTCGCGGATGATTAGCGCCATGCTTTAGTCGTTGCGATACAGGGTTTTAATCAAGTGATAACCAAACTTGGTTTTTACCGGACCATGAATGGTGAGAATGTCTTTTTTAAACACCACATCGTCAAACTGCTTTACCATTTGGCCACGTTTAAACTCACCTAAGTCACCGCCGCGTTTGGCAGAGGGGCAAATAGAAAACTTACGGGCCAGCGCGGCGAAGTTTTTACCCTTGGCTTTTTTGAGCTGAGCTAAAAGTAGCTGCGCTTCTTTTTCGGTTCTTACCAGAATGTGTACTGCGGCGGCGGTGGCCATAAGGTGTCCTTTAATACAGGTTTACCGACATTATACCTCTAAGCAACAGATATTTGGATATGCAGTCTGTAACGCTGCCAGGACTTGCCCTAATCCACCAGCACGATGCCTAAGGATTCGAGTAAGTGCACCGCCTCGAAACTGGAAAACGTGGCACCCTTGATCTCGTTAGCCAGCACGTCGATGGAGCACCCTGTGGAGTTGCTAAAATCAACGCGCTCAAGGTTAGTGTGCATAAACAAACTGCGATCAAAGGTGCAGTGTGTCATCTGGCTGTCGGTAAAGTTACCTTCGCGGAAGTCAGCATCATGCACTTTGCATTCATCCAGTACCAGTTCATTCAGAGTGAGGCCGTAAAAGGACGTGTCGTTAAGTAAGCAACGCTGAAACTTAAGTTCAAAGTCCCGGTAGTATTGCGGCCAGTCTGCTTTGGTCCAATCGATGCCCACCAGCTTACAATCCTTAAACGTCAGGCCATATAGCTGACTATTGGCCATGTCCGCCAGGCTAAGGTTACAGCGAATAAACTCACATTGGGTAAATTTACAGCCCTGAAACCGGCTATCGGAAAAGTCACAATCGATAAACTCGCATTCTTCAAAGCTTGCGCCGGATAGCCGCGTTTCTATCCATAGCAGGCCTTTAAAGGTGTCTTCAAAATAGTCGCCCGCGTCGGTTAATGTATCCATATTCTTCCGTTTTCACTGTGTAGCTGCCAGCAAGCCGGCAGAGTGCTTTATCCCAGATATGGGGGAGGTATTATGACGGCTGCGCTACGCGAATCAAAGCCTGATTACCTTATCCACGACAACTCACCACGCGCTAAACTGCCAACCGTCTGCTTATCTGTGATATAAAAGCGAAACTGTGCGCTTGAATTAAGAAAAGATGGAAGCTCTGATCCCCTCACTGTCGACCCTGATTGAAATTGCCGTTGCCCCGGTATTTTTACTGGCTGGTATAGCCGGTTTTCTAAACGTCATGTCCGGACGTCTAGGGCGTATTACCGACCGGGTCCGTTCAGCCGAAAAAGAAATGAACAGTCAGACAGAAGCTGAGCAAAACACCCGCCTACGCCGGGAAATCATATTGTTGTGGCGCCGGGTTAAGTTAATTAACTGGTCCATCGGTTTTTGTACTGCTTCGGCGGTAATGGTGTGTGGCGTGATAATGAGTCTATTTGCCGGGGAGTTATGGCAGGTCAAACTTAATGTACTGGTTGTCACCCTTTTTATTCTGACAATGTTATTGTTAATTTCAGCACTGACGTTATTTCTTGCAGAAGTGAAACTGGCGACTGCCACCATTAGAGTCATTAGGACAATTAAGTAAACAGTACCCAACGGAGAGAGCTTTGTTGCGATTTGGTTGTTTTGTCTTTGCTGCATTGGCGCTGTTTAGCAATCAGGCTGCTGCCCAGGCTACAATTTCCCACTGTTTAGCCGCGCCTCAATTCGCCAGCCATTTAACGGTCGCGTTGGACTCTATGAATCTTAGCGAAGTACAGGCAATCAGCAGTACTATTGCTCAACATTGCGCTAGCACCAGGTCGCCCGACATTGATGTTATTGCCGACGCGGCAACCTTGTTTACTTTCATCCATCGTCGTAGCAACGGGGATTCAGCCCAACAGTCGTTTAACCGATTACTACAAAAGGATTTCTCTTCACTGTCTCGCCAGCAACAGGCGGCTTATTACCACCTGATGGCCCTTTATTCGTTGCATACCGGCGAATACAAACAAGCTTTGTCGATTAGCCATATTATCAGCACAGAGCTTCTTCCGGCGGCTCTGAGCGCCACTGATGATATGGCGGCTATTAACCTGGCGGTTGCCGATATTCACTACGAGATAGAGTTTTATCAGTCAGTGAGGGAATTACTGCTGCCATTGCTGACGCATCCTGTTCTATACGTCCGGGTTCGCGCTGCATCGGTGTTATGGCATATTCCGCAAACGCAGCGACAGCTTGAAGACACTCTTGCCGTGCTCGGTGATTACTCAGCCCTGCCGCAAACGCTGGTAAAACTGCATGCCCTGGAAGCACTCATTCGCCAGGCGCTGGAGGAGAATAACCAACCGGCTGCTCAAGCATTGCTCGATGAAGCATACCTTTTGGCTAAGGCGTTAGACGCAAAAGCGATGCTAATTCGTTTATATCTGCTGGAAACAGAAACCCCGCCGTCACCAGATGCTACAGCACAACTGCTGGCTTTTTCTGCCAAACAGTTCAGCCTTAAAGAACAGTTGCCGGTACTTAAGCTAGAGGTCGAGCGAGCCACTGCCAGCCAGAATTGGCAACAGGC
Source organism: Alteromonadaceae bacterium (assembly GCA_002691625.1). Lineage (GTDB taxonomy): Bacteria > Pseudomonadota > Gammaproteobacteria > Enterobacterales > Alteromonadaceae > Alteromonas. The sequence goes on along the minus strand of NZIK01000074.1, from coordinate 18,391 downwards.
TACAGCAACACTGCAGCAGGCCGTCGCGCTGAACCAGGAGCTTGCCCGCAATAACGCGCTAGCCAGAGAGTACGCCGGTTTTCAGATGGTTAGCCAGGCCCGGGAGCTTGAGCAGGCACGCCAGCAATCACGTTTACAGGCACTGGCAGCTGAGCAGCAAAACCAGCAGCGACTCATCTATCTGCTGGCTCTGGTATCAGCCATTCTGGCATTGGCAGTACTCACCTTATTGTTTGTTAAAAAACGCAAGGCAGCCGTGCATTTTGAAAAACTCGCCAATACCGACGGCCTGACGCAGGTATTAAATCGTCGTGCGATTCAGTTGTTTGCCAAACAGGTAGCTGACCGCAGCAAACCGCTTGGCCAGCCTTTTGTGGTGGCTTTGGCTGACATCGATCACTTTAAGACAATCAATGATACTTACGGTCATGATGCCGGCGATATAGTGTTAACCGAGTTTGCCCGGCGCACCAATGCGCTGATCCGCCAGCAAGACAGACTTGGGCGCTGGGGCGGCGAGGAGTGGCTTATCATTATGACCAATACCCGCCTCGATGCAGTAGACGGGCTATTTACCCGTATGCAGGAAGAAATCCGCGAGATAAGCACCGGTGAACATAAACTTACCGTCACGTTCAGTATGGGGGCAGTAGCCGGTAACGGCGAGCAGACTGTTGAAGCGCTGGTTCAGGCCACTGACGAACTGCTCTATCAGGCAAAACACAGTGGCCGTAACCGTTTATGCAAAGGCAGGGACTAAGGCCGTCCCATAAAGAATTTTGCCTGGGCCGACACCCCAAAATAATCACCGGGTCCGCCGGCTCGCATAATCGAATCAGCAGCCGCTGTATCGAACACGCCGTCGTTTAAATACGCTTTTTGAATATGCACCGCCACTACTTGTCCGAGCACCAGCCAGGTATCGCAAGCCTCACCGTGCATATCATTGAGTTGAATGATTTGGGTAACCTTACATTCCATTGAAGCCGGGCTGGCTGCAACATGGGGCACCTTTACCAACGTGGATGAACGCTTCTGTAAACCGGCCAGCTCGAATTCATCGACCTCAGGATCCACACCGGCACTTGAGGCATTCATGGCATCCGCCAGCTCCCGGGTTGCCAGGCTCCAGCAAAATTCACCGGTTGCCTTAATATTACACACGCTGTCTTTAAAGCCAACGCTGGCGAAGCCAATAATCGGCGGCGCACCGTTAAAGGCGTTAAAGAAGCTGTAGGGTGCCAGATTGGCAATACCGCTTTGATTTTCAGAAGCAATCCAGCCTATGGGTCGCGGCGCTATAATGGCTTTAAAAGGGTCATGAGGCAGCCCGTGGCCGTTACTTAAATGATAGGAATAAAACGTATCAGACATGTGCATTTCTCCTTTAGTAAACCCAGCCGTCCAGACAATTCGTTGGTTCGCCCAGTGCCTTTATTTCACTAATAATGTCGTCGATAAATGAAGCTTCATCGGGCTCATTTTGCCTGGCCTTATTAAGCCAAAGCAGGGCTTGTTCAGTGTTTCCCACGCATGCCTGATAGTTGCCATACCAACGCTGGGCAACAAAACTGCCCTGCTCCGCCGCATCGCCAAACAAGGTGACGGCCCTTTCACGGTTGGTAAAGCGCAGGCTGTCGGCCAGTTCGTATAAATCACCGGCCGTGTTGGTCTGTTGATACACATACTCCCGAAGCGCTACCGATTGCGGGTAATCTTTGGTGATCTGATTAGTAAAGGCAACCATGCTGTAGCGGTACATACCACTTTCCAGCGCCATGGCCAGACCGCGTATTTCTGCTACCGATAACTGCTGGTAACGAGCTAACTGATGAATAAATACTCTCACCAGTTGCTCTTCGTCTGGTTTATCCCTGGATATGCCCAGCAAATCGGGCAATTCGGTTAATTGCTCAACGAAGGGCTGCAACATATTTTGTAGCATCCCGGCAAACCACCGTTGAACGGCGCTCTCCTCACAGCCGCCGATATCGGTGAGGGTGCTGCTCATCAGTTGTTTTACCAGCTTCGCTTCCTGAGCAGGATCGCTAAACTGCTTACGCCACTGAAAGAAGCTCATGTTGGTTTGCATCCGCAATGCGTAATCGATTGCCGAATAAGACTGGCTGGGCATGGCAACTTTGGTATCGCACTGCTCAGCCATCGCCGCGAATAACTTATCGGTTAATGCCAGTCGACCGACAATTTCAGCGTAACTGCGCGCCAGTGCCTGCCTCTTCGTTGGGTCGCCGGTCGCATCGCTGGTTTGTGCGCGTAGCACCACCGGCGCCATTGCACAAAAACAAACCAGTAATAAGCTGATAATGCGCTGCATTAGTGAGCTGCCAGCTCGTCCATCACAGCAAATAACACATTGGCGCCTACCCGTGACACTTCTTTATCGTAAATATGCTCTACGTTAACGCCCTCCTGACCACCGGCCAGATCGCTGATGGCGCGGATAATCACCCAGTCGACTTCGTTAACCGTACACACCTGGCCAACCGCGGTGGACTCCATTTCAGTAACTTCGGCATTAAACACTTCGCGGGTCCATTTACGGTATTCACGGTTATCGAGAAATACTGAGCCGGTAACACCGTTACCACCAACGCTTAACTTCGCTTTGCGTTCACCGAGAATCATTTGTGCCGGCATTTTTGTCATGGCACTTTTTGCTGCGCTTAATAAACGGGGCGATGCTGAAAAATACGCAGTATCCTGTGGTTTATCCATGCCGTCTTTGATAATTAACACTTCGTCGGGATGCACAAAATGGAACGGCTTATAGTTTGGATAATGCGGGTCAGCCGCTTTACGAGCCGGTTGCTCGGCCATAAAGCGCGCATAATAGGCTGGTAACACTGATTTGCCGGGGTTGTTCGGATCCGGGTTCGCATACACGCTTTCGTCGTGGTAATACCAACGCTCAGGCACAATCACGTCACCGGGCTGCCACTGGGGATTCACCGCTCCGGCAATCCCCATGTACACCACCTGTTTAACCGGGAAATAATCAAACGCCATTTGCATACTCATCGCCGCATTGGCAATGCTCATACCGGTAGCAAAAATCAGAATCGGTTCATCATGATATTTACCAATGCGGTACTTAATCCCCTTGTAAGTCACCATTTGCGTAATACTGGCATTGGGATCGGCTTCGATGCGCCCCAGAATGCCTTCCATCTCCGGTGCATAAGCCACCACAACCACGGTAAAGCCTTGATCATGCTCAGCAAACTTTGGTCCGTAAGCAGTGGCAGCAGGAGACGACGTACTCTGACACGCCGTGGTAACCACCAGCAGCACAGCAACAATGACCAGGCGAACCGATTGGACCTGGCGGGTAAAAGGTCGGTAAGACATGTGATATCCCTTAAACAAAACGACTTAGATAGGTTAATACTGACCATGCTATCAGGCTTTGGCCTGAAGCAGTGAGGCCCTTTCTCGTAGGGTTTGGCAAACTGGTCGAAAAAAATTTAATTTTTGCCTTGAATAAATTTAACCCGGCCCTACTTTAGAATTGTCGGTGCTTAACAGTAAGGCCGACAACACCGCCGCCGATTATCGGGGCACTTAACTTTTAAACATATTGCTTAATAAAGGATATGACTATGCGTTCTATCGATCTATCTCCACTTTACCGTTCATTCATTGGTTCTGATCACCTTGCATCATTAGTTGATGCTGCCAGCCGTGCTGAAAAGCAAAGCACTTACCCGCCGTACAACATTGAATTACTGGCGGAAGACAAATACCGAATTACCATGGCGATTGCCGGTTTTAGCAAAGACGACATCAATATTGTTGTAGAAGACAACACCTTATCGATCACTGGCACTAAAAACAGCGACGCCGATAAACAAGAGCGGAAGTTCCTGCATAAAGGCATTTCCGAGCGCAACTTCGAGCGCAAATTCCAGCTTGGCGACCACGTTAAGGTTCTCGCTGCCGACCTGGAAAACGGCTTATTACATGTTGATCTGGAAAGAGTGATCCCAGAAGCGAAGAAGCCACGTAAGATAGAAATAGGTGGGCGCTTATTCGATAGCGAATAACACCTCCCTCACCTTGTGTTTTCATGTTCGGCGCCTTCACGGCGCCGCTTTTTTTTGTGGCGCACATCACAGACTCCAAATCCACTATTGCTGCGCACGTATATCCAAAATCGTCACTGGTTATTTTACTTTTTTTTTACAATAAATGTACGATACTCAATCTTAAGCATTGTGCTTTTTTTGGAGTTAGAAAAATGAAAAAAATAGTATCACTTGGCGCTTTAGCCTTTACTCTCACGCTCGCCAATTTTTCAGTTGCTGCAGCGGATATTGAAAAAGGTAAAGCACTGTCAGGACAATGTGCCGCCTGTCATGGTCCGGCGGGGATCAGTCCCAGTCCTATGTGGCCAAACCTGGCCGGTCAGAAAGCCGCCTACCTGGAAAAACAGTTAAAGGATTTTCGCGCTGATGTACGAAAAGATCCCATGATGGGCATGATGGCCAAGCCGCTATCAGATGAAGATATTGCCAATCTTGCCGCTTACTTTGCGTCGCTGTAATCACGCTTAGTGGGTCACAGCAGTCTGGCTGCGACCCAACCATCTGCCTTACTTCCCCCTTCCCTGATAATTCTGAACCTCTTCACAGTCTGACCGTACAAGCTAAAGGACAATCATCAGACCACAAGGACTTATGCATAACCGAACAACGCCAGTCAGTGTGAAGCAATACTGCTGCGCCGTGTCCACCAATAGTGTCGAAGACATCCACGAATGTGAGAGTTTTCATGTGACCCGGCGTAAATGCGGACGAGGTTTTCAGTATCTGCTGACAGATAACGAAAAAGTGACCGAACAAACGTTGCTCAAGCGCTTCAAAGGCTTGGTCATTCCCCCTATGTGGCAGGATGTTCGCATTAGCTTGTGTGAACTGTCTAAGGTACAGGCATTTGGTTATGACCAGCGTCAACGCAAGCAATATATTTATCATCAGCAGTGGGAAGCTCAGCAGCAGGCTGAAAAGTTCGCCCGTCTGAAACAGTTTGCCCGGGTACTGCCGCAGATCCGCCAGACCTATGTGCGACACTTAAACCACGAAAAGTGGGATTTGCAGCGCTCCTGCGCACTGGCGGGTATGCTGCTCGACAGAACCGGCATACGCATTGGCAACCGCACTTATCAGCAGGAAAATGGTACGGTTGGCCTGACAACACTCCGCCGCAAACATCTGGAACAGGAAGGCGAGGAACTCGCCTTTCACTTCACCGGCAAGCATGGCAAGACGCGGCATATCGATATCAGCGACCCCACCGCCACACAGCTGATTTGTGATAGCGCAGCCCGGCCCGGCTACCCGGTTTTACGCTACAAACAAGGCGGGCAATGGAAGGATTTGCTCAGTGACGACGTCAATGAGTACCTTCATTCACTCACCAAGATGACCGTCTCTGCCAAGGATTTTCGCACCTGGACCGGCACCAGGCTGGCGGTACAACAAGCCCATGAGGCAACAGCGCTGGTTGCTGAACACCCGCGCCGAAAGTTTACCCCGACCCTGGTAAAACTGGTGGCAGAGATATTGGGTAACACCCCGGCGGTATGTGAAAAATACTATATCCATCCCAAAATACTCACCGCCCTGACTGAGCGTTTTGAGAGNAAAAGNGNCCTNCCNTATTTTGACGAAGACANCGANTGGCTGTCATCNGATNATTCTGATTGCGAACNAGCNACGCTAAAACTGCTGTAAAAGGCACTTATCGNTNAACCNGAGCGACNGTGCTTTTTATCCCTGATNTTCGACAANTGAACGNTTTNNGTACATTTCATCNTCACTGNTTATTNGNCTGANTANTCANNNCTAAAACCGTGAAAACTGGTGNACCNGCTGCATTTTTTCAATTTTNTGTTCACGNNCNGTTTATCTCTTAAACCATTCAGATCACCCAACTNCCTGATTTNCGCCTTTAAATCGCCCTATTGCATCAACCTCAAATACCCTTTAATGTGGATACTCCGTATACTTTATATATTGAAGACAGAGTGACCTGACCTATGAAATCTGATATCCAAAANATGCCACCAGTGGANTCCNCACGCCGTAAATGGTTAAAAGCAGTNGGACTTGGAGCCGGTGCAACAGCCCTGGCNGCCTGCGTAGATTCCGGGGTTAAAGAACTCAACGCAGCGGGCATGAAGACTGAACACTTTCCGTCTGCCACGCCCAATCTGAATGATGGATTAATCAGATTATCGTCGAACGAAAATGCCTTTGGCCCGTCTGCCAAAGCAGTAGAAGCCATGCANGGCGAACTTTATAACNTGTGCCGCTATGCCGATCCCACCACGTCAGTACTAAAAGAAAAAATTGCCAAACAAGAAGGCGTTTCGGTGGATCAAATNGTNGTNACTAATGGCTCATCACCTATCCTGTTTGGCTATGCCGACTGGATCACACAAAATGGCGGCAAGCTGGTTACNTCAATGGCCACCTACGAAGGCGTGCCTCGTGGTGCGGAATTTATGGGTGCTGATGTGACTTACGTNCCACTNGATGCCAACATGGATTTNGACCTGGANGCNATTGAAGCNGCGGTTACNGAAGATACCACTGCGGTCTATATCTGTAACCCGAATAACCCAACNGGCCGNGANCTGGATCCTGCCAAACTGAACGCNTTTGCCAAACGCGTATCGCAAAAGACTCAGGTATTCATTGATGAAGCCTATATCGANATGTCTGCNGGATACCCTGGAAANGTNCAGTCGAGCNTGGCTGCTGAAGGTTACAATGTGGTTATTTGCCGNACCTTCTCAAANATTCACGCNATGGCGGGTCAACGTCTTGGCTACGCNATTATGCCTGCCGAACAGGCTCAGGTTATCGGCCGTAAACTGCGTATGGGTGGGGTTAACTACCTTGGTCTGGTTGCCGGTATGGCAAGCATGGACGACCACGANAANCTTAACACCATGCGTNAGCGCGTAGCGACCGAGCGCGCCAAGCTAACTNCCGTAGCAGAAGAGTTAGGCCGCCCTTACGCNAAAAATCCACAGGGTAACTTTATNTANGTGGATACCGGCATGCCACACGATCANTTTGCCGCCAAAATGCGCGAGCAAGGGGTCAAAGTGGTAGGCAGAACCTGGCCTGGTTATGATTCGTGGTCACGCATCAGCGTGGGNACTCCCGATGAAACTGATGCCTGTGTAAGCGCTCTGAAAACCGTTTTAGCTTAATCNTCNGGCTATACCGGCTCTGTTCCTCCAGGTCAGAGTCGGTATCACCTNCCCNNNGTTANTCNCNNCCCCTNTTAAAATATGCTTTAATTAGNNTTATTATTNNCCTTCNGGGAGAAGCNCNTGGCTATACAAGGCAGTTGTTTATGTANNGCGGTAACCTTTANGGTAGCCGACAATTTTGACCANTTTTTTATCTGNCACTGCNAGNATTGCCAGAAAGATANCGGNTCTGCATTTGCCGCNAANCTGTTTATCAACGCAGACGCTNTTACCTGGCTCACNGGTAAAGAANATATCCGTCATTTCCANCTTCCTTCAACCCGACACGCCAGAAGTTTTTGTGCAACCTGTGGTTCTGCGCTGCCTTACGTTATGGCAGACAACGCCACGGCTGTAGTGCCAGCCGGCAGCCTAAATTCGCCTCCGACTAAACAACCCGATGCGCATATTTTTACCGCTAGTCAGTGCCTGTGGGAATCCTCTCTGGCCAGTATTCGCTCGTTTAAACAATTTCCGGGGGAATAGACAGAGTTGATCTACGCACCGACCGTTAGCAGTACAAAGTAGAGGACATCACGTATTTTTAACCAAGAATGGACACCGATTATGACACTGAATGATATCGACATCTTTAAACAAGCCTGCCTGATCAACGGAGAATGGGTGACGACATCAGACAGTCTGGAAGTGGACAACCCGGCCACGGGTGAAGTAATAGCAACCATTCCACAGCTGGACGCTGATGCGGTTAATCAGGCGGTAACGGCGGCGAACGATGCTTTTAAACTGTGGCGCAAAAAAACACCCGCAGAGCGTGGTGAGCTGGTTCGCAAATGGTACGAACTCATGGTGGAGCGCACCGACGAGCTGGCTACCATCATGACCACGGAACAGGGCAAGCCGCTGGCCGAGGCAAAAGGCGAAATTGCTTATGCCGCCAGCTACGTTAAATGGTTTGCCGAAGAAGCCATGCGCATTAATGGTGAAATTCTGCCGGCCGGTACACCCGATACGCAAATTCGGGTTTCCCGCGACCCTGTGGGGGTTTGTGCAGCCATTACACCGTGGAACTTTCCCGCGGCAATGATTACCCGTAAAGTGGCGCCAGCACTAGCGGCTGGCTGCACTATCATAGTAAAACCGGCCAGCCAGACTCCCCTCACGGCTCTGGCTCTGGGTGAGTTGGCAATCCAGGCCGGCATCCCCAAAGGCGTTATTCAGGTAATCACCGGTAAGGCCAGTGTTATCGGCGACGCGCTGTGTGAAAACAGCACGGTACGCAAACTTACCTTTACCGGCTCCACCGAAATTGGCTCGCAATTAATGAAGAAATGCGCGCCGGATGTGAAAAAATTGTCACTGGAACTCGGTGGTAATGCCCCCTTTATCGTATTCGAAGACGCCGATATCGACCTTGCCGTAGATGGCCTCATGAAGGGCAAGTTCCGTAACGCCGGGCAAACCTGTATCTCGCCCAACCGGGTTTATGTGCAGCGTAGCGTGTTGGAAGCTTTTCAGACCAAACTGGTAAAAAAAGTGGAAGCACTTAAAGTCGGTAACGGCCTCGACGAAGGTGTTGATATTGGTCCACTTATTGACGCGCCGGGTGCCGACAAGGTAACCGAGCACGTGGACAACGCGCTCAGTAACGGTGCGACATTGCTGACCGGAGGTAAACGCCTGCCAAACGGCGACAACTGGTATACGCCAACAGTACTAACCAATGTACCGCCAACGGCACAGTGCACCTGCGAGGAAACCTTCGGCCCGCTGGTCCCTATTATCCCCTTCGATACGGAAGAAGAAGTTATCGGGTACGCTAATGATACCCCGTTCGGACTGGCCGCATATTTCTTCACTGACGACCTGCATCGAACACAGCGCGTGGTAGATGCCATTGAATCCGGTATGGTCGGTATTAATACTGGTGCCATCTCAGCGGCTAATGCCCCTTTCGGCGGGGTAAAAGCCAGCGGTCTGGGCCGCGAAGGCGCTCACGCAGGCATCGAAGAGTATCTGGAAATGAAATATCAGTGTTATGCAATTAAACAGGCCTGAGCCTGTTTAATTGTCCCGGAAAGTCCAAAGGACTTATCCGGGACCTCCATAACAGCCTGACTACTCTTCTACCTTCACCTCCGGTAAGTCCACAGGACTTATCCGGGATCGCCATAACAGTCTGGCTAGCCATTAACTGTTCCAACACAAACTAATGCCAGGGGATCCCGTACAGTGTCGGCAACACTTCCGGGATAACGCTCTCTGTTTTAGATCAACAAAACACGGGTAAATTCGCAATTTCCATCCACAGTAGCCTTTGCTGCGAATTGCCGTTATGATGAAACAATAATGACAAATATCTTAAATTTTCATTCATTTGTCGCAATAATTATAAATAAGTCATGCTTCTGGGGAGTCATTCGTTGGTTCGCGTTTATTTCGATACACAACATCTGTATTACCTGCCTCAATACCTGCCGGTAGCCCAAAAATTAACGAACGCGGGTGTTGAATGTATCTTTGTTCTGTATCCTGAAGAAGGCTTTGACGAGCTGAAAAAAAGCGAACTCGACAAAGCGGAAATGGCTTATCACTTTTTAGATTCGCCCAAAAACGCTCACCTTTTTTATCAGCAAAATAAAGCCGACTGGATTTTCTTTGGTAACCCCCCGCAATTTTGTAAAAGCGAGAAAGCCAAGATTAAGGCACGTCTGGCGTTGGTTTTACATGGTATTGGCCCTAAAGCCATTTATTACACAGCATCAGAGTTCCCATTTGATGTGCGCTTTGTAGAAGGTCAGCAACGCTTACAGCGGTTGCAGGAGAAGTTTCCGGAATCCGGTTTTGTGGACACCGGCTACGCTAAGCTCGCTCCTTTATTTGACGGCACCCCAGCTTCTATTGGCTTACGCGAGTTCGGCCTGTCGCCAAATAAACCCACGGTGCTTTACGCTCCCACTTTCTATCCATCGAGTATCGAAAAGTTCGATGAATCGCTGCCGCAACTGCTGGCCGATTACAATGTGCTTATCAAGCCGCATTATTTTAGCCTGACCAAAGAACGCTACGAAGGTCAGCGCGCGCTATTTAAAAAATGGGCTACCCATGCAAATGTGCATATTGCCGGTGTGGAGGACTATAACCTGATACCGTTTATGCAAATATCCGATGTAATGTTATCAGATGCCTCATCAGCCATCTTTGAGTATGCTGCGCTGAATAAACCGGTAGTATGGTGTGATTTCTATCAGACCCGCTGGAGCTATCGGGGCATTTTAAAGTTTCGCTTAGAGAAACGTCTTGACCCCGACCTGCAGATGTTCAACGATCTTTGCACGCGCGCCACGTTGCCTAAGCAGGTACCCGCCGCCATTGAAAGCGCGTTGAATAACCCGGAAAAGCTCGAACCCCAGCGTTTGCAAATTACCCAGGACATGGTGGGCGCCACCGACGGGCAGTGTAGCGAACGGATTAAAGACTACATTCTGGCTAACAGTTAACTAACCTGAAAAATCGTCGTCCGCGCGGGACTTACTTTATATATGTGGTAGTTTGCGAGTCGTTGAGAAGCCAATTGCTACCAATTCAGTTGGCATAGACAATTTCTATACTACGGCTCCCAAAACACAATATGACAAATGTCACATAATATTGATGACACTTGCTAATTATCTCTCACACCAGCACCGGGCATACTGAATCCATAATCACGGAGAAACAGTATGCAAGCAGAACATAAACCGCTCGTCAGCATTAATCATCTTTCAAAACGCTTTGGAAAAGTGTGCGCCGTCGACGATGTCTCGCTAACTATTCAACCTAATGAAGTCGTGGCATTGCTCGGTGAAAATGGCGCGGGAAAAACCACCACTATAGGTTCGCTGCTGGGTCAGCTGAAAGCTGATTCCGGGGAAGTTATTGTCTTCGGCCATCCCGCCGCGCATTGGGCTGCCAAACAACAAATGGGTGTCATGCTACAGTCGGCTACGCTGCCCGATAATGTAAAGGTTATAGAGCAGTTACGGTTGTTTGCCAGCTATTATCCAAACAGTCTGTCGCTAGAGGACGCTCTTGAAAAAGCCTTACTCACAGACTTGCAACAACGCAAAGTGCAAACCTTATCTGGTGGTCAGAAGCAACGGTTGCTATTTGCTATGGCTATTATAGGCAATCCACGCCTGGTGATATTGGATGAACCGACAGTCGGCCTGGATGCCACAGCCCGGCGCGAATTCTGGCGCTGCATCCGGGCATTAGCAGCACGAGGCGCGTCGGTATTACTAACGACCCATTATCTGGAAGAAGCTGATGCGCTCTCCGACAGAATTATCGTGTTATCCAAAGGGCGAGTAATCGCTCAGGGTGTACCCGAACAGATAAAAGCAGAGCTGGGCGGTAAACGCCTGCGCTTTCGCAGTAACACTTCGCATGATGTTGTTCAAAAGCTCCTGCCAGATACCAAGGTGCATAGCCGCGGCGACTATATTGAGGTGTACTCAACAGCCCCACAAACGCACTTGATGGCGCTATTCGACGCTGACATTACAACCCTTGATCTGACTGTGTCAGGGATTTCACTGGAGGATGCGTTTTTACACCTCACTCAATCCACAGTCTCAACAAATAGCGCGGTAAATAATCAGGAGATATCGTCATGATCACTTCGCAACCGTTGTCGCTCTCTAAACGCTGGCAAATATTGCAGTTAGAGACTCAAACAGAATTATTAAAGACACTACGCAGTCCTGGCTTTGTGATCCCAAGCCTCGCTTTTCCGCTGATGTTCTATGTATTTTTTGGGTTACTGTTTAACGCCATGGGCGGTCAACCTGGTCAGGCGGCAAAATACCTGATGGCCACCTATGCCGTGTTCGGCGCTATCGGCCCGGCGCTATTTTCTTTCGGAGCCGATGTGGCCACCGATAAAGACAAAGGGATTTTGAGCCTAAAGCAGGTAAGCCCAATGCCAATTGGCAGCTATTTTGCTGCCCGTATTATTACGGCCATGTTATTTGCACTGGTCATTATTCTGAGCCTGTTTGCTCTGGGAGCCGCGTTTGGTAGCGTTACGATGACCCGCACTCAGTGGCTTTCTACACTCATAACCGTGTTGTTCGGTACGTTGCCATTCTGTGCTATCGGACTGTTTATTGGCTTGTCAGTAACAGCCAAAGCGGCACCAGCAGTAGTCAATCTTATTTACCTGCCCATGGCATTTTTATCCGGCCTGTGGGTACCCATTCAGCTATTTCCGTCGACGCTTGAACTGGCAGCCAATCTCTTCCCTGCTTACCACCTGGCACAACTGGCACTGGCAATTCAAGGCAATAGTCTGGGCGCGCCCTGGTATTTGCATGCTGGCGTATTAACTGCCTACACGCTGGTCTTTCTAGGCCTCTGTGTAAATCGATTCAACGCTATCGACAACCGTCACTAAACAAGGACAACAACATGAGATTCTCTATCATTGTAGTGGTGATATTAGCACTTATCGGCCTATTTATTAGTGTGCTTCCTCCTCCGGAAGTAACGCCGCAGCCGGCAGCAACTAATGCCGAAAACACCCTTACTATTCCTGACAGCGGCAGTTATCGAATAACTAACATTGCGGTTTTTGATGGCCAGCAATGGCACGACAATACAGAGCTCACTATCAGTGAAGGACGTATTGTCAACCCTGACACAGTAACCGATGTCACGGTAATTGATGGTCAGGGCGGCTTTGTGATCCCGGGCCTGATTGATGCCCATACACACTCCTGGGGTAACGCGTTGCAGCAATCCTTACAGTATGGCGTAACCACCAGCCTGGATATGTTTACTGATACACGGTTTTTCCTGGCAAAAAAAGGCCAGCGGATTAGCCTGGATACGGTAACGGAAGCCGACTTATTTTCTTCAGGTGTGCTGGTAACCAGTGCCGGCGGACATGGCACCGAGTATGGCATTGCTATTCCAACTATTGCCCACCCCCAGGAAGCCAGCGACTTTGTGGCTGCGCGACTGGCTGAGGGTTCCGACTACATTAAGATTGTCTACGACGCATCGGCCAGTCATGCCGATCACAAAGGCCGTTTTACGTCTATTGATTATGACACCCTGGCGGCTGTAGTCAGAGCAGCTCATGCTCAAAACGCTGTGGCGGTAGTGCACGTCATGGATCTGGCTTCGGCAGAGCATGCTGCTAAGGCCGGAGCAGATGGCCTGGTTCATACTTTTGGTGGCACGCCAGCCAGTGACGAACTTATTGCACTGATGAAATCTCAGGACATGTTCGTCATCCCCACTTTATCAATTCTGGCATCGCTGGCCGGGGAAGGGCGAGGGCAGGCATTAATCGAGAATTCCGCTTTTAGCTCTCATTTGGCTGCTGATGTGAAGCACGCAATTGCTAACGATATTGCTTCTGGCCGGGTGGCGGAAGATTACTTTGCCATTGCAATAGAAAATACCCGCAGAATGTATGAAGCAGGTATCGCGGTACTAGCGGGAACCGATGCGCCAAACCAAGGTACTGCGCATGGGATCAGTCTGCACGATGAACTGGCCTTACTGGTGGACAGTGGGCTATCGCCTACCGAAGCGCTGACCGCCGCGACCTACTTACCCTATTCGACATTTAATCTAGGCGAGCGAGGCCATTTACGCAGTGGTGCGCGGGCAGATTTCATCGTGCTCAACAAAGATCCCAGGACGAACATCAAACACACCCAACATATTCGGTGGATAGTCAAAAATGGTTTTCAGGTCGCTGCCTATTTTGACACTCAGACTACCACCGGCGAAACACCCAAGACAGGCATGGTAAGTCAATTCAATACAGACCTTAAGTCACAGTTAGGTGGCCGGTTTGTAGTCTCCACTGACCAGATGATGCAAGGTAATTCTACAGCTACCATTAGCCACAATGCCCAGGGCTGTCATGGTAATGGCGCACTGAAAGTTTCAGGCACTGTTGGTAAGCAGTTTGCCTATCCATGGTCGGGCGTTTTTCTGATGTTCACAGAGTCCATGGATGCTGGCTATAATCTTAGTAATTTCAAGCGTATAGTATTTGATGTTACGGGCACTGAAAACGTCTTCAGATTAATGGTGCTAACGTCTCAAACCGGCCGCCCCAGCGAGGTAAATTTTACGGTAACAGGCCAGTGTCGACAGGTGTCGGTTAACCTGAGTGATATTGGTGGCGTTGACTGGACTAACGTCACTGGGATTGGCTGGGTTGCCGGAGCCGCAACACCGAATTTTAACTTTGAACTCGATAATATTTACTTTGAGTAAACATGATTAACCACCTTAAAAAGCTGGCCACAACGGTGCATCGCCGCTTGTTGCCAGCCAACACCGACATTGGCGTTTTGCCTTACCTATGGCTGGTCTACCTGGGCACTTTTTTTGTTCACTTTGTGTTTTACGATCCACCGGCCTGGCATGTGTGGCTGTCGGCAATAGGTATACTGTTTTTCCTTATCTGTTATTTTCGTGCTTACTGGACATCTGGTACTCATACCCTGTTTTACATTGCCGCCATCTGTGCAATAGGCACGGTACTCACTCTGGTTAATCCGGGAGCCGGCGTATTTTTTGTGTACGCCAGTGCATTTGCGGCACACGTGGGGCAACCAAAACAGAGCCTTGCCACCATAGCGATCATACTGGCTTACATAGTGTTACTAGCCTGGCTGCGCGACTTACCAGCTTTCTTTTACGTGCCGGCACTGACTTTCTCTATCATGATTGGCGGCGTCAATGTTTTTCAACGTGAAATGGCGAAGAAGAATACGCAACTCAAACTCAGCCAGGAAGAGGTCAAGCGTCTCGCTACTACGGCCGAACGCGAGCGGATTGCCCGGGACCTACATGATTTAATCGGCCACACCTTCTCCATGCTTACCATGAAGGCCCAGCTGGCGCAAAAACTGTTTGATCATGATACCGACAAAGCCCGTCAGGAAATTGCCGAACTCGAACAGATCAGTCGCAGTGCTTTAGCAGAAGTACGGGAAGCTGTTACCGGATATCGCCAAAAAGATATGGCCACAGAATTAGCCAACGCCAAAACCCTGCTCAATTCAATTGAGGTTGACTTTCATTATCATATTCCTGAGACCCCCTTGCCTGCTAACATAGACAGCACTCTGGGCTTTATTGTCCGCGAGGCAGTTACCAATCTGGTAAAGCACGCCAACGCAACCCGCTGCCAGATAACACTGAGCGAAACAGCCGGGCAGCTCAAACTTACTATTGCCGATAATGGCAGTAGCAAAGCCGGTCCTGAGGGCAATGGGCTAAAAGGTATGCGCGAGCGCGTAGCTCAACTGGGCGGCGAGTTGTCGCTTGATCATACACAAGGGTTTAGCATAACCGTAACGGTGCCACTATGAATACAACCATTAATATTCTGATTGCCGAAGACCAGGGAATGCTGCTAGGCGCATTGTCTGCACTGTTAGATTTAGAGCCGGACATGCAGGTCATCGGCAAAGCCAGCAACGGTAAACAGGCCTTGCAACTTATCAGCGAACTTAACCCCGACCTGGTACTAACCGACATTGAAATGCCCCAGATGACAGGGTTGGAATTAGCCCAACAAATTCAACAGCAATCTCTGGCCTGTAAAGTCATTATACTTACCACCTTTGCCCGTTCAGGGTACTTACGGCGTGCCATGGAATACGGCGTAAAAGGCTATTTACTTAAAGACGCTCCCAGTGACGATCTGGCCAATGCAATTCGCCGGGTAATGCAGGGCCGCAAAATGATTGCGCCAGAGCTTATTGTAGATGCCTGGGAAGAGGCCGACCCGTTGAGCGACAAAGAGCGCAAAGCCCTCAAACTGGCTGCAGATGGTTATCAAACTGAACAGATCGCCAATGAAATGCATTTGTCGCCGGGGACGGTGCGCAACTATTTATCCAGTGCCTCCAGTAAACTGAATGCCAGCAACCGTATTGAAGCGGCCCGAATTGCGCGACAGAAGGGTTGGCTGTAAGCAACTGAAACTATACAAACAGCGTATCGCTGCCCGCACAAACTTGCTCCATCACACCGGAGCCAGCTAAAGGTAGCTTTTCTAAGCGGGCATCACCGCCATAAGCACGACGTTGTTTTAGCACCGAGATAGGTTCGGGATCATCACTGCCTGAATCTCTCGTTTGCGCAGCCGCTGTCGCGCTGAGTCCTGATAACACTGCCAGATGTAAAAGTCGGCGTGCTGGGTTATCAATGAAAGATTCCTAGGGCGTGTTGGGTTGAAAAGCAGGCCTTTGTGCTAACGACCCCTCGTTGTACTCAGTGCCGTTAAACAGGAAGGGATAGTAAAACTCCCGTAGTTCAGCATGGAACGTGCGGATATCGCGCTCGTATTCCCATGCAGCTTTTGCATCCGTATAAGCCCAGCGTGTTAGGGTTCTTTTAAACAGTGTTGCTGGCGACAGTAGTGCTACCCATCCCGCCGCTTCATAACGCTGCTCAGCAATTTGCTGATAAGCCCGGGAGAGAGGCCGGGCTTTTTCATCGCCCACTTGCTGAAAGGCGTAATACCACTTCCATTCAAACAGGCTGCTGGTTTCAGTTTTGCCGTACCACTCGGGGTGAGATGCGACGAACGCATCCATGGTTGCCTGGTGTGGTAAATCCCAGGCATCATTTACTGCTTCACGCTGGGTCATCAGGATATCGCCGCCCTCAGGCCCATGATAAGCCTCCTCAAAGGCCACGTTGCCAACCGACGGTATGATATAGGTCGTCGCTAACCAAATACCCAGCAGCAGCGAAGCCAACACCGGAGCAGGAAAGGTAAAACGCGCAACCCAGTAACACAGCAACGACCAGAATAGTAAGTAAACCAGTACTACGGCGCACACCGCTGCCATTTGCCAGATTGGTACCCCGTTTACTATGGCGCCGCCAATAAACGGCAGGATGAGGGCCAGCCACAGCCCCAGCACAATTAATCCGGCACGTAATGGCCACAAGCTGCTATGCGTTCTGGCCGTGACAATCAAAAAGTCATGACGACCAGCAGCACGTTCAGCCGCTCGAAGATCGTGTAGTAGTAATATCAGAATGAGCGGCGCAAACACAGCAATAACAAAGGTAAAATCAATTTTGCCGGCTAGTGCCAGTTCAGGGTTTTGCGTGTCTGACTCGTGAATCTGTCCTTCCAGCGCCAACATTCGGATACGGTGTTTCCAGGGATACACATCCCGCACTCCCAATGCTGCAAAGGCCAGTGGCGAGGGCGGCGCATACGTCAGGTGAAAGGTGTAATAGGCAATGTAGCCATAAGCCTGATGCTTATGGGTTACCTCTTCCCGGTCCGCTTTATCCCCCTCCAGTAAACGCTCAATAGTTGCTTCTTGTTGCGCCACTTCAACACTGCCCGTCCATACCGAAAAGAGGGCCAACGCGCAGGCAGCCACTAACAGTAGAGACACACTTTTTTTGCGTAAAACAAACGCGGTTTCACGACGGATATCTGACCAACTCATACTCGTCTACCTGCAATATAAGTGAAAGCCAGCACTAATCCGGCAGCAAAAAGCAATTGCAGTACGGCCGTCAGGCTATTCGAAAACCGTTGCCCGGCTGACAACGGAGTAAATTGAAATTCTTCCAGCATCTGCCAGTTTTCAGCGTCTACGGTAGCGGCTTTTTTAGCCTCTGCACTTTTATATTTATTCGCATCCTGCTCAAGGCTCATGCCCTCGGCATGCAGCTTATTCAGTGACTGCACAAATTCAAAACGTACAGCTTCGGCCTCGCGCATAAACCGCTGGTAGTTTTCCAGATCCGTGCCTGCGAGCTTCATCGACGCATTTTGAATAGCTATCATCGGTGATAGCCAGCCAAACATTCTGGCAATGACTGCCTGCGATTGCTGTTGCGCCATTTGCTGTTCAGCAAATTCATTTAACACTTCAGTTAAATCAGCCTCAGATTTTTGTGCCACCACGCCCCTGAAGTTAATCGGTAGCTCCTCTACCGAGTCAACGTTGTATTGCGCTAGCAAATTATCTTTAAAAGCTTTAAAGGCCGGATCGTTAGGGAAGATGCGAATAAGTCCCCGATGTGAGATCATAGCTGCATAGTAAATCCCAGCCATTACCGCCCATGAGCCAACAGTTAACTTTTGCCGATAGT
>NZIK01000073.1 GCA_002691625.1 Alteromonadaceae bacterium | reverse complement strand
TGATCTGATCACCAAACGTCATGAATGTTCCTATCTTTTTTTATCTTATTGATATTGCATTATTATTTGTGGGGATACCTCAGACTCTGACCCCTTTATCTTTTAGATGGGATTTACCGGATTGCCGTAAATATCCAGCTCTACCGGCTCACCGTAGCCAAGCTCTTTGATTCGCTCAAGCTGTGTTTCGGCATCACCTACTACCAGATAAATCATTTGCTGTTCGTTAAGGTGTTGTTTGATGACCTCATGTATATCCTCCAGCGATGCGTTCTGCACAAAGTCCTGCTGGGTAGCAATGTAGTTATCCGCTAATCCCAGACGGCTGATTTCCTCGAGCATATTGAGCTGACTATCCAGCGTTTCAAAGCGTCTTGAGTTAGCTTTGATGACCATATTTTTGGCAGTGGCCAAATCTTCTTCCAGATAGGTGGGCTGATACTGACCAATCAGGTTTTTGAAAATTTGCAGTGATTCCAACGTCACATTGGTTCGCACCTGAGAAGCTGCAATAAAGGGCACCTGATATTGTGCAGCAGGTAAATAAGAATACGCGCCATAGGTATAACCCTTCTGGATACGCAGCGTCTGGCCGAGGCGTGCACTCATTCCGCCGCCAAGTCGCTCATTAGCAAAATCAATGGCAAAAAAGTCAGGGTCGGAAGCTGGTAATACCGGCTTGCCAATATAAATGACCGATTGTTTGGCATCTGGCACGTCCACAAAGTAAACCACTGGTTTTTCTACCGCCGAGATTTCAGGTTGTGCTGGCAGTGCCACGGCTTCCCCCTGCCATTGCTTCACAGGTGCTGCTGCGGTAACAGCTTCCTCGGGGCTCAGTGCACCTACCACATGCAAGGTGGCCTGCTGCGGCGACATCACCTTCTCGTAATAGGCCTTAACATCCGCCAGGGTAATGCTTTCAACACTGGCCTGAGTACCGCCCAAAGGTTGCCCGGCGACATGATTATCGCCATACAGGAGGTGAGCAAACACATTGCTGGCTATCCGCGCGGCATTACCTTCGTCGCGTTTAATCCGGGTTAAGCTGGCTGATTTAAGACGTTCAAATTCATTTTCATCCCAACGTGGTGATAACAGCATTTCTGCTGCCAGCTCCATCAGCGCGGGATAATGTTTGGACAATACGCGGCCGGAGAGCTCAATACTTTCACGATCGGCAGAAATGGAAAGTTGTGCGCCTAACTGGCCAATCGCCTGTTCCAGTTCCTGCGGCGTTTTATTTGCCGTACCTTCGTTAAGTAATTGCGCCATCAGCGCTGCGGTGCCGGCTTTACCTTTGGGATCCAGCCATTGCCCGCCATCGATGGTCACAGAGAAGTTAACCACTGGCAGCTCGTTGCTGGTAATTCCAATTACCTTCACGCCATTCTCCAGCGACTGATGCCAGATGTCTGGTGTGGTAAGCGTTGGCAGCTCTGTCAGAGGCGGCTCTGAGCGGTCATGCTCGGTGGGGGTTTTAGTATACTCAACCGGCTTTTCTTCAAATTCCGGCTCGCTGCCAGCAACAATTTCTTCTTCTTCCACCGGTGCTTTGCTGGAACCTTTGAGTACCAGGCCTGGCTGATCCTTAGGAACAAAGGATGCCACAATAGCAGGCTGGTTATACACGTACTGATTAAACACACGCATGATGTCTTCGCGGGTCACCGCCTGAATATTGGCAATGTCCTGCTCGATAAAGTCCGGTGAACCGGCGTATTCGTTGTAGATCCCCAGTTGCAGTGCCTTATCCAGAATACTTTCGATATTGTAATAGAATGCGGTTTCCTGCTCTGCCTTGATACGCTGAAGCTGAGCATCGGTAAAGCCGTTTTCAGCAAAGTCATCAAGGGCCTGCTGGATACCGGCATACACCTTATCGAGAGGCACATCGGCATTGGCCTGCACGTTAATGGCAAAACTGCCGGCAATCTCATTCGTGTCAGACCAGGCACTCGGACGCGGCGCCAGTTTTAACTCTTCAACAAGGGTTTTGTACAGCACGGCATTTTTGCCATCGCTGAGCAGGCGGCCCAGGGCATCCAGTGCATAAGCATCATCGGTATATTGTTCAATAGTAGGATAGGTAAGACGTAGTAGTGGAAGTTTGGCAAAATTGTCTAAATGATAGAGTTTTTTGTCGGCTTCAAGACTTACCGGTTGTGGCTCAAGGGCAGGGCTCGGCTCGCCTGATTTGATTTCACCAAACCACTTAGCCACTTTTTCTTTAGTTTGTGCAATATCAATGTCACCGGCGATAACCAGGGTGGCATTGGCTGGCATGTAAAACTGATTATAAAACTCGCGAACGTCGTCCAGCGTGGCGGCCTGCAGGTCTTCTAAGTCGCCAATAACCGTCCAGTTGTAGGGGTGTCCGGTTGGATAGAGTGCTTTTCTGACTACATGACCCATATGGCCATAGGGGCGATTGTCTACCCGTTGGCGCTTCTCATTTTTAACCACCTGTTTTTCGCGTTCCAGGGTACCCTGATCCACGGTATTGATCATATAACCCAGACGGTCAGAATCAATCCACAAAAGCTTGTCAAAGGCGTCTTTAGGAACCACTTCGTAATAAATGGTGCCGTCACTCCAGGTGCCGCCATTGCGGGTACCGCCCAGCTCGGGGATCATTTTGCGGTTAGCCCCTTTAGGTACATTTTCGGAGTCGTTAAATGACATGTGCTCAAAGAAGTGGGCAAAGCCGGTACGGCCAGGCTTTTCGCGGTTAGAGCCAACATGCACCACGGTGGCCATGGCCACGATGGGATCAGACTTATCGACGTGTAGCACTACCGTCAGGCCGTTATCCAGCTCATAGCTTTCATAATCCACACTCAGTGATGCTGATTCGTTCTCTACAGCCTGTGTGGCGGCTGCTTCCGGGGCCGAAGAGCTTTGCTGAGTAGACACGGTACTGTCGCTGCAGCCGAGTACCGTCATGATGCTCATGGCCAGTAAAGTGGTTTTTATTTTTAACATTGTTTTTCTGATATTTCCGTCGTTATGGATGGGCCAGCATAAACAACCCGTTGGGACGTTTCAAATGCCATGATAAGCGCTATATAAATCTTCATTTGTAAAATTAATGTTACATGTCGGGGCAGTGTATCCTCATCCTAAAGGTTTAGTGTGGCGTTTAAAGGGGTAAACTTGAGTGGTCTTTAATAACCAAATTTGGTCTATGTCTAAAAATTCAAAATATAATTCAAAAAATCCAGCCATTAACGGAATGATTGAATGGAGCGATGAGGAAAACGCCATTTGGGGCGAGTTGTATCAACGCCAAATGGCCCTGTTACCCGGGCGCGCCTGTAAGGAATACTTTGATGGCCTGGACATGTTGGGGCTGTCTGCTGAGGCTATCCCTCAGTTACCGGATATCGACCGAGTGTTAAAGGTTTCTACCGGATGGCAGACCGCTGCAGTACCGGCCTTAATCAGCTTTGGGGAGTTTTTTGAACTGTTAGCCAGTAAACGGTTTCCGGTGGCGACCTTTATTCGCAGCCGGGAAGAGTTCCACTATCTGCAGGAGCCGGATATTTTCCACGAAGTAATGGGCCATTGCCCGCTGCTTACCAATCCGTCCTTCGCCGCCTTTACCGAGACCTACGGTAAACTGGGGTTAAATGCCAGTAAAGAAGAAAGAGTGTTTTTAGCGCGCTTGTACTGGTTTACCGTGGAGTTTGGCCTGGTAAAAGAAGAGGGAGAGTTACGCATTGTCGGTGGCGGTATCCTCAGTTCACCCAAAGAAACCTGCTACGCACTGGAGAGCGATGTGGCAGTAAGGCACCCGCTGCAAGTGCTGGATGCACTGCGGACGCCTTACCGTATCGATATATTACAACCGCTTTACTACGTGCTTGAAAACTTCAGCCAGTTAATGGAAATCGCCAGAATGGACATCATGCCGCTGGTTAAACAGGCACAGCAAATGGGCCTTTTTGAACCGCTATTCACACCTAAACAACGGGCTGGCTAGACGCCATCTACTCGCACCCAAGTGCTTTATTTTGCGCTAATTGTTGGGTAATTGAACAATTAGCGCAGGTTTCGCGTATTAGACTTTAAAAGTAACCATTTTGTGATATCTTGTAAAATATAGTTTACAGTTATTGAGTGTTCAATGCGTTTAGAAATCAGCTGTCAGGATCGTCTTGGGATTACCCAGGATGTATTAGATATTTTAGTAACCCACAATATCGATCTTAGAGGCATCGAGATTGACGAGGGCGGCAAAATATTCCTTAACTTCCCCAATATTAAATTTGAAGATTTTCAGCATTTAATGCCCAAGATACGGCGTATTGAGGGGATCGAAGACGTCAAAACCACTTTGTTTATGCCCGGTGAACGGGAACGCAATCAGCTCTCTGCGATCGTGCAAACTCTGCCGGATCCGGTGTTCTCCATCGATAACAAAGGCAGGCTGCTGTTGTGTAACGACGCTGTTACCAGTGGCCTTGAGATGGATATTAACGAACTGCTGAACACGGAAATCAGTGAGTATGTGAAAGGCTTTAATTTTGGCCGATGGCTGGAAGGCAAGGCGCCGGGTCATAAAAGCACCAAGGTTAAATTTATTCAGCAGGATTTTGTTGCCGATATTTTACCCATCACGGTACCGGATGCAGCCGACACCGCCATTCTGGCGGGCGCAGTGGGGATGCTTAAATCCGAAGTCAGACTGGGGCAGCAGATCAACGCGTTCCATCAGCACGGCACTGACAGCTTCGATAAGCTGGTGACCCAGTCACCGGTGATGCAGCAAACTATCAGTGAGGCAAAACGGATTGCCGATCTGGATGCGCCGATCCTGATTTTTGGCGAAACCGGTACCGGTAAAGAAATGCTGGCCAAAGCCTGCCACCAAAGTAGCCGCCGCGCAGATAAGGCGTTCCTGGCGCTTAATTGTGGCGCGCTGCCCGATAACGTGGCCGAGACAGAGCTGTTTGGTTACGCCGCCGGTACCTTTAATCAGACTGAAGGAAAGGCTGGCCTGCTAGAACTGGCTGCGGGCGGTACATTATTGCTGGATGAAATTGCCGACATGTCGGTGCACTTGCAGGCAAAGTTATTGCGAGTGCTGGAAGACGGGGAGTTCCGGCGGGTAGGGGACGTAAATCCGGTTGCGGTTGACGTGCGCTTTATTTGTACCACCTGCCAGGATATGGGCCAGTTAGTTGATGAGGGCAAGTTCCGTAAGGAATTGTATTACCGCCTTAACGTGCTAGGGCTGGTTGTGCCGGCGCTGCGTGAACGTCGTTCAGACATCGTGCGGCTGTCAGAATCCTTTATTTTACAGCATAGCGCCAAACTGGGTCGCAGCCCTGCCAAACTGAGCAAGTCTTGTGTTGAGTTTCTTCAACAGTATCCGTGGCCAGGCAATGTACGCCAGTTGCAGAATGCTCTGTTCAGAGCGTTGTCACTGCTCGACGGGAATGAAATCACCAAAGAAGATATTCAGCTGCCCAGCTGTACACCAAGCATGACCTACGTTGATGAGAATTTTGAGGGCACGCTCGACGAAGAGGTCAAAAAATTTGAACGGGATTTGCTGCGCAAGCTTTACCCTTCTTACCCGAGCACCCGACAGCTGGCAAAAAAGCTGGGCTTAAGCCATACCGCTATTGCCAACAAACTGCGCGAATATGGCATTAATAAAGCTACTGTAAAGCTTTAATTACATATTATATCTACCACGACGGGCTGCCAGAAGCAGCCCGTCTGCGTTTCTGTCTGCTGATTTTTTGCTGCCTCGCTAGCGTCATGTTTTATTTACAAAAAGTGTAAACGCCACGGTTTCTGCCTGGCTCTGCTGAAGCTATCCGCCAGCCCATTTCTCTGATTATATATGTTGCATAATTGTTAAATGGAGAGAGTGAACATGGCGAATAGCAATAATTATAATCCTTTAGGTACCGACGGCTTTGAGTTTGTTGAATATACAGCGGCTGATGAAGAAGGTATTGAGGCGCTAAAACACTTATTCAGCTCGTTAGGCTTTGCCGAGGTCGCTGAACATAAATCGAAACGCGTGTGGTTGTATCGTCAGGGGGATATCAATTTTATTGTCAACGCGGAACCCGCCTCCCAGGCAGAGGAGTTCGCTCGTCTACGCGGCCCAAGCGTTTGTGGCATGGCTTTCAGGGTTAAGGATGCCCGCGCGGCTATTGAACATGCCAAACAGCATGGCGGCAAAGAATTCCACGGCAACTTAGGGCCTATGGAACTCAATATCCCGGCCATCTATGGGATCGGTGAGAGCACGCTGTACTTTGTTGATTTATACGGTAAGCACAGCATTTATGATGTGGATTTTCGTTTTTATCCGGACTGGCAGGAACGTATGGACAGCGCTGGCGCTGGCCTTAAGCTGGTGGACCACCTTACCCACAACGTAAAACGCGGCAACATGGCTGTGTGGGCGGAGTTTTACGAGAACATTGGTAACTTCCGCGAAATCCGCTACTTCGATATCGAAGGCAAGCTGACTGGTCTGGTGAGTAAAGCCATGACATCTCCGTGCGGCAAAATTCGTATTCCGATTAATGAGTCGGTGGATGATCACTCGCAAATCGAAGAATTCATTAAAGCCTATAACGGCGAGGGCATTCAGCACATAGCGCTGGCTACCGATGACATCTACCAAACGGTTACCGATTTAAAAAATCGCGGCCTGGCGTTTATGGATACGCCGGATACGTACTATGAAGCGGTTAACGACAGAGTAAAAGGACATGGTGAGTCCATTGAGCACTTAAAGGATTTGCGGATCCTGATTGACGGGGCACCTGAAAAAGACGGTATTTTACTGCAAATTTTCACCGACACGGTGATTGGACCGGTGTTCTTTGAAATCATCCAGCGCAAAGGCAATGAAGGATTCGGTGAAGGTAACTTTAAAGCCCTGTTTGAGAGTATCGAACAGGATCAAATTCGCCGTGGCGTGCTGAATGTTGAGGACGGCAATGCGTAACCCGGCGCGTTTCCCGCTCAAGGAAGGCTTGCATTCCCGGCAGGCCCATGCCGACTTACCCGAACAGGCGATTTACGAACGGGAAGTGGGCCGCGAGGGCTTTTTCGGTCCTGCCTCACATATTCACCACAAACATCCGCCAACAGGCTGGGTAGAGTGGGAAGGTGAGCTGCGCCCCAGAGCCATGGATCTGAATCAGCTTAATGAACTTGCCATGGCCCGCTCGCCGTTTTCGGCACCGGTGATCCTGCACAATGCCCATTGTCAGTATCGCTTCTGGCATTGCAATGAGTCTATGACCGAACTGGCGCGCAACGCCGACGGTGATGATCTGCTGTTTGTACATCGTGGTCGGGGTGAACTGTTTTGTGACTACGGCCATATGCCCGTAAGCGAAGGTGATTACGTTGTTATTCCACGCTCAACAATGTGGCGGTTAAACCCAGAAACGCCGATGCAACTGCTGATGATAGAAGCCACCGACGACAGCTACCAGTTGCCGGAAAAAGGCATGGTCGGCCAGCACGCGGTGTTCGATCCGGCGATGCTTGAGTATCCACGCATCAATGAGACTTTTCTGGCCCAGCAGGATGAAAATACCTGGCGGGTAGACGTTAAGCGACACCAGCGTTTATCTCGCATTACCTATCCGTTTAACCCGCTGGATGCACAGGGGTGGCACGGTGATTTAACCGTGATGAAAATTAACTGGCGCGATATCCGGCCGTTAATGAGTCATCGCTATCATTTGCCACCCTCTGCGCACACCACCTTTGTGGCCAAGCGGTTTGTTGTCTGTACGTTTGTACCGCGCCCGATTGAAAGCGATCCCGGTGCGCTGAAGGTGCCGTTTTATCACAGCAATGACGACTTTGATGAGGTGCTTTTTTACCACGCCGGTGACTTTTTCAGTCGCGATAATATTGAAGCAGGAATGGTCACTTTCCATCCTGCCGGCTTTACTCATGGTCCGCACCCCAAGGCATTTGCCGCTGGCCAGGCACATGCCAAAACCTTTACCGACGAAGTCGCTGTAATGCTGGATACCCGCGATGCATTACAGGCAACGGCAGCGGCTGAATCGGGGGAAAACCCCGACTATGTATACAGCTGGCGGGGCTAGGAGGAGAGCAGTATGAAATTAGCAACTTATAAAAACGATTCACGTGACGGGCAGTTAATGCTGGTCAGCCGGGATTTAAAGCGCACCTGCAGTGCCGTACCGGTGGCAAAGACCATGCAGCAGTTACTGGACAACTGGGATGAACTGTTCGAGCCGCTGAATGAACGATATCAGGCGCTATGTTCAGGTGAACTGCTGGCTGAAAAATTTGATGCGCAAAAATGCCATTCACCACTACCCAGAGCCTATCACTGGGCCGATGGCAGCGCCTATGTGAACCACGTTGAGCTGGTCAGGCGCGCCCGCGGTGCAGAGGTGCCTGAAAGCTTCTGGCACGATCCGCTGATGTATCAGGGGGGCAGCGACGACTTTATCGGCCCTTATGATGATATCGAAGTGCCTGATGAAAGTATGGGCATCGATTTTGAGGCTGAAATAGCGGTTGTCACGGCAGATGTGCCAATGGGCACCGCAGATGACCACGCGGGTAACTTCATTAAGTTGCTGATGCTGGTAAATGATGTGTCGCTGAGGGGCCTGATCCCTGGTGAACTGGCTAAAGGCTTTGGATTTTATCAGTCCAAGCCGGCCAGCAGCTTTGCACCGGTAGCGGTTACGCCCGATGAGCTAGGCGACAGCTGGTTTGACAGTAAGGTGCATTTAGCATTGTTAACTCACTATAACAATGAACTGTTTGGTAAGCCCAATGCCGGGGTCGATATGACCTTTAATTTTAATCTGCTGGTGGCGCATGCGGCGCGCACCCGCAACCTTGGTGCCGGTACCATTATTGGCTCAGGTACGGTATCGAATAAACAAGGTACCGATCACGGGTCGGCCATCGTGCATGGCGGAGTTGGGTATTCCTGTATTGCCGAAGTCAGAATGATTGAAACGATCCGGGATGGACAACCTTCTACCGCTTTTATGAGTAATGGCGACACCGTTCGTATCGAAATGGCAGATAATGACGGCAGCAGTATTTTTGGTGCCATTGAGCAGCGCGTAAAAATTAAAAAATGAGTTATGCTTAAACATACAACAATGACAATAAGGTTGCGCATATGAGCTTAAAACTCTACGGCTACTGGCGTTCCTCGGCGACATACCGGGTCCGCATTGCTTTAAATCTGAAGGGTCTCGACTACGAATATGTGCCGGTGCATCTGGTAATGGAAGGCGGGCAACAACACCAGGAGGCTTACGGCCGGCTTAACCCGGCGCACCTGGTGCCTACTTTTGTTGATGATGACGAAGACATTATCCTTAACCAGTCGCTGAGTATTATTGAATATCTCGACGAGCGTTATCGGCAACCCTGTCCGCTGTTGCCATCTCATGCAGTAGAAAGAGCCAGAGTTCGCTCACTGGCACAGGATATAGCTTGTGATATTCAGCCAATTGCCAATCTGCGGGTGCTGAATAAATTGCAGGAGGACTGCGGCTTAACAGCAGAGCAATCTGCAGACTGGGCCCGACAGTGGATCACCCGTGGCCTGACAGCCATTGAAAGACGGTTACAAACTCAGGCGGGACGCTACTGTTTCGATTTTGATGTGACGCTGGCCGATGTTTGCCTTATTCCGCAGGTGTTTAACGGTAAACGCTTTAACGTGGATATGAGTCAGTTCCCGCTGATCAGCAAAATTTATGATCAGTGCTTATCGCTGGAGGCGTTTCAGAAGGCGCAACCGGAAAACCAGCCGGATGCCCCTTAACGGTGAAATCAGTGAAGCGTCCGCTTCACTGATTTTTAATCGGTAATGAGGTCGTGTTTTTTACCTGTTTTAAGGCAAAAGTTGAACTTAAGTGGTCAACGCAGGGCAGGTGGGTGAGCTTGGTTTTGAGCAAATATTCGTATTCTTCAATACTCTCTACAATCACTTTCAGCAGATAATCTTTTTCACCGCTGGTGGTGTGGCATTCAACAATTTCTTCTATCGATTGCACTGCATTTTCAAAGTCGGTGAGCGAATCGCCATCGTGATTTTTCAGTGACACGTAAATAAATACCGATACGCCTAAATTGAGTTTTTTACCGTTTAACAATGTTACCTTGCCCAGAATAATGTCTTCTGCTTCCAGACGTTTTACCCGACGCCAGCAAGGAGTGTGTGAAAGCCCGACCTGTTGGCTTAAGTCAGCCATAGAGATAGTCGCATTTTGTTGCAGAACGCGCAGAATTTCGCGGTCAAATTTATCCAGTTTCATCGAGGGTGCCTGTGCCGGAAATGCTTCCGGTGATTATGATAGTTATTGTGCGTTACATTATAATACTAGGATAACTATCCTAGAAAGCGGTGTAGTAAAAAAAAGCGCTTGCGAGGTGTAAATTTAATGCCTGAAAGACGCAACGCTTGTCCTCACAAGGCTGCGCTACTATACAACTTTACTCTTAAGGAACTGTGAAGATAATGTCTGTGTTTGAACATTCAGAATTTGATGCCCATGAGCATGTTGCGTTTTACTCCGATCCGGTTACGGGACTGAAAGCGATTATTGCGATTCACAACACCAATCTCGGGCCATCGCTGGGTGGCTGTCGAATGTGGCCTTATCTTAACAGCAGTGAAGCTCTCACTGATGTACTGCGACTATCTAAAGGCATGACTTATAAGGCTGCGATGGCCAATTTGCAGCAAGGTGGTGGAAAAGCCGTGATCATCGGCGATCCGCGTAAAGACAAAAGTGAAGCTTTTATGCAGTCGATGGGGCGCTTTGTGGAGAGTTTGAGCGGTCAGTATATTACGGCTGAAGACTCAGGCATCACCGTTGACGACCTGAAAGCTGTGGCTACCCAAACACAACATGTAGCAGGTACGTCTGCGCAGTACAATGCTTTGGGAGAAACCCCAACAGGCAACCCTGCGCCGTCTACGGCCTACGGTGTTTTTGTCGGGCTTAAACAAACCGTGAAACATGTACTCGGTAGCGACTTGAAGGGCGTTAAAGTAGCTATTCAGGGCATGGGACATGTAGGGTATCGGCTGGCTAAACAGTTGCATGCGGAGGGCGCCGAGCTTTATGTCGCGGATATTTTCCCTGAAGGATTGGAGCGTGCCCAACAAGAACTGGGGGCTACAGTTGTTGCGCCAGAAGAAATATTAACCTTGCCAGTAGACGTGCTGGCGCCTTGTGCCATGGGCTCGTCGATTAATGATGAGTCGGTGCCTGATATTCGCGCTAAAATTATTGCCGGTGCGGCAAATAATCAGCTAGCCCGGGAAGAACTCGGTACGGTGTTACATAAAAAGGGCATTTGTTACGCGCCGGATTATGTCATTAATGCTGGCGGCATTATCGATATCTACCACCAAAAGCAGGCCGATAGTTCAGATCAGGCCATGCGTGACCATCTGGCAAAAATTGGCGATACCCTGATTGAAGTTTATGAGCGTGCTGAAGCTGAAAATGCACCTACCAATCTGGTGGCTAATCGTATTGCAGAAGAACGATTTGCAAAGCGGGGTTGAACTTTAGCTAACAAGTCGTCATAATGCGCCGCGCTCGTGATCAGTAACCAGGTCACGGCGCACAAGTTTCTATGGTGGGCTTTTGGTCCTCCCGCAATGATACTCTGTGAACCCGGTCAGGCCCGGAAGGGAGCAGCCGCAGCAGACGACTCATGTGCCGGGATGTGGCTGGAAGCCTGCCACCCAATTTCCTCTCTATTCTTTACGTGTTTTTGGCTGATCGAGAAATTTAATGGCTTTTTCGATAGCATACTCAACGTTCATTTCCATTTGCTGACGTTCGCTTTGTGGCAGGTAAAATGCCATATCAACTTCATAACGAATATAACGCGGCGGCACCTGATTTAGCGCCAGACAGCACAGATCTGCCAGATAATCACCAGACTTGGTTTGATCCAGTCCCAGTTGAGTGATGCGTTCCAGTACCAGATGTTCGTAATAATTATGAATATCGTCATCTAATTTCACGGTAATTTCCTATTTTCAACAACCTGTCAATATTCAGTTATAGCTACTCTGGCTCAGTTGTCGAGCATCTTTATGACAAAAAAGTCAATTGAGCGCTGTATCACGACCGAGTGTTCTCTTAATTTCCGAATAACGACAATCTACCGTACATTTTGCTGCCAACAGCCTTGAAACAAAGTGAAAAAGTTCGCGACGGCTATATGGTTGAGATTTAGCCTTTCAGGCAAAAGTTTCATCATACAATTGAGTTATTTCGCTCGATGCGATTAATGACTGATTAGCGAGGGTAAACTGCCGGAACCCGTTTCCCTGTTTGGCCTTTCTGTTGTCAGCGTAAAATAAAAGCATCTTTAATGTAATAAAAGTGTAATGCGGCGGAATAAATATAGTACAAATTATACTCTTTGGTTGATTTTTAACCTCAACTATCTCTTCCTGAACCTGGGCAAAATTGTCTGCAGATAGGTTTGCTGCTTAGTATGACTTCGGGAAAATTCCCATTCTAATGTCATAAGTCGTTATAAAAACGGCAGTTCTTCCAACCGCCTTGGTTAGCAGGTTGGTCCAGGGAGATAGAAATGTTTAATATGAAAAAAAGCATTGCTGCAGTAGCAGTTGCTGCATCACTTGGCATGGGCGCAAGCGCTTATGCAGGGAACAACGATGGTGGTATCGTTGTAAGTGTCAGCGATGGCAGCGAAGCACCACTTTCCAACGTATCCATTGTTATTCGAAATTCAAACACCGGTTTTCGCCGCTCGGTAACAACCGACAGTGACGGTAACCTTCGGGTAGGTCTGTTACCCGTAGGCGTTTACGAGGTTGTAGCCGAAAAAGACGGTTACGATACCGTATCGCTCGGTGAAGTTACGGTCAGAATCGGTCAGAACACCAACGTAAATCTGACTCTTTATCCGGACAACGTAGAAACCATCTCGGTAACCGGTTCTGCTATTGCCAGTATCGATTTCACTTCTACTGAATCAGCGCTTAACATCAGCGCCGTTGAGCTTGACCGCTTACCAGTGCCACGGAGCGTAACCTCTGTAGCACTTTTAGCGCCAGGTACCACTCAGGGTGATAACCGTTTCGGTGGTGTGTCTTTCGGTGGTTCATCGGTAGCAGAAAACCAGGTTTATATTAATGGCCTGAACGTTACTAACTTCCGTAACGGTCTGGGATTCAGTAATCCTCCGTATGAATTTTACGACCAGTTCCAGGTTAAAACCGGTGGTTACTCTGCCGAATTTGGCCGCTCAACCGGTGGTGTGATCAACGCCGTAGTTAAATCAGGTACTAATGAATTCCATGCCGGTGCCAGTGCTTACGTAGTGCCTTCTGATTTGCGCGAACAGGCGCCTTCAGTGTTTGAGGAAGACGGTTCTTACTACACGTATCGTGACAACGATAAAAGCAGTACCATTA
This sequence comes from Alteromonadaceae bacterium, assembly GCA_002691625.1. Taxonomy (GTDB): domain Bacteria; phylum Pseudomonadota; class Gammaproteobacteria; order Enterobacterales; family Alteromonadaceae; genus Alteromonas. The sequence goes on along the minus strand of NZIK01000073.1, from coordinate 26,020 downwards.
ACTACAACGTCTGGGCGTCTGGTGCGCTGATTGAAGATACCCTGTTTTTCTACGCGCTGTATAACCCGCGTGATGTTGAATCACGCAGCGACCGTACATTATCAGACGGTAACCTGAATGAAAGCAACGATGACAATGCGTTCTGGGGCGTTAAGCTTGACTGGAACATCACCGATAATCATCGCCTTGAATTACTGACCTTCTCGGATGACTCAGAAAACGTTACCGATATTTACAACGTGTCTGAAGAAGGTGAGAGAACACAGATTGGTTCTTCAACCTCTTACAGCGGTGGTACCAACTGGTCATTGAAATACATTGGTTATCTGACAGACGATATTACGATGTCTGCCATGTACGGTGAGAATAAGTATGACCTGACCCCAGCCACTAATTCGTCAGCGGATTGTGCACTCGCTCTGGATTACCGTTATTACTATGGCTTTGCCACAGATATCCCGGGTACTGGTGTAGTAAGTAATGGTTGTGCAACAACCAGCAACTACTTCCTGGAAGAAGGCGAGGATACCCGTGAAGCTATGCGTATCGACTTCGACTGGGCGATAAGCGATGATCATTTACTGCGTTTTGGTATGGATAACGAAACCAACACGTCTTTCAGTAACCAGTTTTATTCTGGCCCTACAGGTGCTTACTACTTAGTTTACGGTGGTTTTGACGGTGAGACAGTTAACAATGTTGTGCTGGATGCCGATACCGATTACGTCATGGCCCGTACCCGTACCGTTGGTGGTAACTTTGAAACAGAAGCGTCTGCTTTCTACATTGAAGATACCTGGACGGTAACTGATGAAATTACACTGACCTTAGGTTTGCGTAACGAACAGTTCGATAACAAAAACGCATCGGGTGAAACCTTTGCGAAAATCGATAATATGTGGGCACCTCGTTTAGGTTTTGCCTGGGATATCGGTGGTGTGGGCGAGCATAAAGTGTTTGCCAGTGTCGGTCGTTACTTCCTGCCTGTGGCAAATAACACCAACGTACGTCTGGCTGGTAACGAAGCCGACCAGCGTAACTACTATGAGTTTACCGGTTGGGAAGAGTTTAGCTATAACGGCGGCACTTACTATACCCCAGGACTGGGCGATCAAATCGGTACTACCCGCGTAACCTCTACCGGCGAAGTACCTGATACCCGTTCAATCGTTTCGAATAACCTTGATGCCATGTACCAGGACGAAATCATCATTGGTTACCAGGGCATGATTAACGAAGACTGGAGGTGGGGAGTCAAGGGTACGCAGCGTAAGTTAAACGGTGCTATTGACGATATGATCATCGACCACGCTATTGCCGAGCGCTTTGGTTGTGGCGATGGCTATCACCCGAACCAGTATGTACTGGGTAACCCAGGCGAAAGCATGGAAGTTTACACCGATACCGACTGTGACGGCAGCGTTGATGACTGGGCTACCTTTACAGCAGAAGAGCTGGTATACCCGGAAGCAGAACGGACCTACTACGCCGTTGACCTGAACATCGCCAAAGCATGGGATGGAGTATGGAGCTTAGATGCGACTTATACCTGGTCACACAGCTATGGTAATTCAGAAGGCCTGGTTAAATCGGATAACGGTCAGAGCGATGCCGGTCTGACAACTGACTTCGACTTCCCGGAGCTGATGGATGGTGCTTACGGTAACCTGCCTAATGACCGTCGCCATATGCTGAAAGTTTTTGGTTCTTATGCAATCAGTGAAAACTTCACCGTAGGTATTAACTACTCACTGCAATCCGGTCGTCCGATTAATGCCTTTGGTGTTGCTCACCCGGGTCCTGATGGTGAAGTGGATTACGGTTATACCTATTATCTGTCTACCGACAGCGGTGCGGTAAATGATGAAGGTGCGATCATTTATGATTATGAACAGGTAACCCGTGGTTCTCAGGGACGTACTCCATGGGTATCACGCGTCGACGTGAACCTGGCATACAGCACAGAGATCGCCGGACTGGATACGCGCTTCAAAATCGATGTATTTAATTTGCTCGACGCAGATAATGTTACTCGAATTAATGAAGTTGCCGAAAGTGCCCAGGGTCAGGCAAGCCCTCGCTATGGTCTCGCGCAGGCATTCCAAACCCCTCGTTACGTACAAATCAGTGCTAATGTCACTTTCTAAAAATAACAAGCCCCTGTTTTTCAGGGGCTTTTTTACTTTTATCTAAGAACGTTGAGATAATGATCAATAAACACGATTTTGTGCAACAAGCAAACAAGTGTTTAAAAATTTCGTTATTAAACACATAAGTTATTGTGAATATTTATTAACACTCTGTAAGGAATTGTTTACGATAAGAATTATTTATTAGCAAAGTGGCGGAACTTTTTGGAATAGAAGCTCACCGCCTAGTTGATTCTTCCTGTGCTATCTGGTTATTATCGCCTGAGACGCGTTGCGTTTGTCGATAAAATTCGGCAAGTCGTCTGCTTTTTTAAAGTAGCGTAGCGTCTGTAAAAAGGTGCCGCGTCTATTAAAAAAAGTCGTTATCAAGCGACAACCATAAAAGTAAATAGTGGTCCAGGGAGACAATTAATGTTTACAAACACTAAACTGGCTAAGTCAGTGAAGCTGGCTTGCGCCTTCGGTTTGGCCTCTTCTGCTGTAATCGCACCTAGCGCTGTAATGGCACAGGATGCTGACGAAGCCGAAGCCAAAACGGTAGAAAAAATTTCCGTAACAGGTTCTCGTATCCGCAGAGCCGACCTCGAATCAGCCAGCCCGGTTACAGTAATCAGCAGAGAAGAACTTGAATTAACAGGTCTTACTGATGTTGGTGACTTTATCCAGAGCTTACCTTCAATGTCCGGTTCACCAATCGGTACTACTACCAACAACGGTGGTAACGGTTCTGTTCAAATCAACTTACGTGGTTTAGGTGCGGTTCGTACGCTGACACTGGTAAACGGTAAACGTGTAGTTGACGGTGGTGACTACCAGGCTATTCCTTCAGCCATGATCGAGCGTGTTGAAATCCTGAAAGACGGTTCATCAGCGGTATATGGTGCTGACGCGGTAGCGGGTGTTGTAAACATCATTACCCGTAAAGATTTCGAAGGTGTTGACGTAACGCTGCAAACTGCAGACTGGTTTGACACTGACGGCGCTGGTCAGGATTCACTGTCATTATTATTCGGTCAGACCTTCGACAAAGGTAACTTTGTATTTGGTGTTGAGCGTGTAGATCAAGACGAAGCTTTCCAGGCCGATACGCCTTGGGACTTCATGCAGAACTCTTACTACATTTACCCGGCAGGCTGTGAGGCGCAGGTTACTGCTCCTTACGATGGTACTCCACAAGGTGGTTGTTACCCGGTTGGTTCATCACGTATTCCAGAGTCTCGTCTGCCATTCTACAGCCAGGGGACTTTCCTGATTGGCGATCCGGCTTCGACACCAAACGAAGTTGGTCTGATGACGCCGCATGACGGCCGTACCTATAACTATGCGCCAGTTAACTATATTCAAACGCCATTTAAGCGTACTAACATTTTTGCTGAAGCAAACTATGAAGTGAGCGACTCAGTTCAGTTTAAAGCTGAATTCCGTGCTAACCAGCGTACTTCTGCACAGCAATTAGCGCCGCTGCCATTCACTGGTGGTGACCCAATGTACGAAGGTTTCTATGACGATCCAGCTACCGGCAACACGGTTGCGTTTACTGGTGTGTCTCAGGACAACTACTATCTGAGAAGAGCTGTTGATGCGTACAACGCGGCAAACGGTACTTCTTTAGTTTATGAGCCAGTGGTAAACCCACGTCGTCGTATGATTGAAACCAACCGTCGTTTCGAGCAGGACATCACTCAGTACCAGTGGAACGCTGAGCTGACAGGTGAACTTGATAACGATATGTACTGGGAAGTGTATATCGGTGAAGGTCACAGAACTAATGTAAGCCGTGACTTCGGTCAGTTTGCGGGTTCACGCCTGTTTAATGCCCTTGGTCCGTCAGCTGACTTAGATGGCGACGGTATCCCTGAGTGTTACGCAGATATCGATAATCCTGGTACGTTAATCCAGGGCTGTGTGCCATTAAACCTGTTTGGTGGTGGTGCAGTTGATGCTGCTGGTAACCCAACTGTTACTACTCTGACGCAGGATATGCTTGATTACGTATCACTGGATACAGTGGATACTATTACTCAGAAGCAGCGTCTTGCTGGTGCTAACTTATCTGGCGTAGCGTTTGATCTGCCAGGTGGTGAGCTGGGTTGGTCTGTGGGCTGGGCTTACTGGAGACAGAGCCTGGACAGCATCCTTGATTCAGCGAAAACTATCGGTGCAGTAACGGGTAACGTAGGTGCAAGCACCACTGGTTCACTGGTAAACAACTCTGCATTTGGTGAGATTTACGCACCTCTGTTTGACAACGGTGAACAAACTCTGAGCCTGACTGTTGGTCTGCGCTACGATGACTGGGACGCGTTTGATTCTGGTACCACTTACCAGGTTGGTCTTGAAGGTACTGTAGTTGAAAACTTAAAACTGCGTGCTACCTACGGTACGGTATTCCGTGCGCCAACTATCAGCGACTTGTTCGGTGGTGTGGTTGATTCATTCCCACAATATGTTGACCCATGTATCCCGGCTGACGGCCAGGCCCTGCCTCCAGGTTGTGCCCAGGTGGGTGTTCAGTTAGATACTCAGGTTAATGCGAAAGTAGGTGGTAACCCTGACATTCAGCCAGAAGAAGGTAATACCTTTACTGCTGGTGTGGTTTACTCTCCATCAATCGGCGAACATGACCTGACGTTCATCGCTGACTACTGGAAAGTTGAACTGGAAGACGGTATCACTTCACTGGGTGTAAACCGTATCCTGAGCGATTGTTACGTAAACGAAAACGACGCAGCTTGTGCGCTGATTACCCGTAACCCTGATTACTCAATCAACAACATTGTTGATACGCAACTTAACCTGGCAGAATTCACTGCTGAAGGTGTTGACGTAGAAGTTCGCTGGGCATACGAATCAGACCTGGGTCAGTTAAATGCAGCCGTTATCTATACGCACCTGTTAGAGCGTACTTCACAGCAAACAGCTGAAAGTGAAGTAGTTGATTTTGCAGGTATGTTTGTTGGCTCTAGCTTCCCGCAAGATAAAGCTAACGTACAACTGCGCTGGACTAAAGATGACCTGTCTGTAGCGTTACTGGGTGAGTACATTGGTGAGTTGGATAACGATAACTCTCCGTTTGCTGCGTACTTCCCTGAAGGTTACATGCAGAAAATCGACTCTCAGTTCTACACAGACGTAACTGTGAACTACGCCTTTGAGTCTGTTCGTATTACTGCTGGTGTAAGCAACCTGACTGACGAAGCGCCTCCATACATTGATGGTGGTTTCAACGCTTCAACCGATCCTTCTACTTACAGAATGTTCGGTCGTGGTTACTTCTTAAGACTGAACTGGTCTTACTAAGAACACTTTACTTGCCGAAAGGTAAGTAATTAGGAAAAGCCAGTGACTTTGTGCACTGGCTTTTTTATTTTCTGGTGTTTGCTTCTTCCCTTAATAATGATTAGATACACCTAACGAAACAAAAAACGATAAAAAAGTAGTGTGCGCACAGTGAATGTAAATATTGAACAGCTTAGTCAAATAGCCCGGCTGGCCATCCAACAACAGGACTGGGCCCGGGTCAGTGAGTCGGCAACAGCCATTTTAAAGCAGCAGCCAAATAATCCCGAAGGCTTATTTTTAGCTGGTGTTGTGGAGCGGGTCGCGAATCGGCCGGTTAATGCACTGCAATATTTTAAGGCCGCACTGGAACAGGATGACAGCCGCTACGATGCGGCTATCGAACTGGCAAACCAGTATTCCGTGGCGCGACGCAACGGGGAAGCCGCTGAGTTATTGAGTCGCTACAAGGACAAGCTGAGCAACAGCTCGGTGTATTCTGATTTGGCCGGCACTATTTATACTGATATTGGTATGGCAGAAGAAGCCTATCCGCTCTTCCAGCAAGCAGTGAATTTGCAGCCACAGGTCGACTTGTTTCAGGCAAACCTCGCATCCTGCGGCGTTTTTCTGGGCAAAATTTCTGAAGCCAAAGCCATCTATACCCGCTTGTTGGAACGCTTCCCGAACCATCAGCGTAATCATTATCAGCTGGCCCGACTCGAAAAAGCGCAGGACGAGACCCACCTGCAACAAATGCTCAAGGTACTGGAACAAACCAATAACCCGCCCGACAGAAACATCTTTATTTACTTTGCCATTGCCAAGGAATATGAAGATCTTGGCCGCTGGTCAGAAGCGTTTGAATATTACAAAAAAGGCGGCGACGCAGTTTGCTCTGTGGCACGTTACGATGTGAAAGAAGACATTGAGCTAATCGATACGATTATTCGCTGTTGTAATAAAGAGTGGTTGAATGAGCCGGTAACTGCGGCCGAAAATAGCAGTGAACCGATCTTTGTAGTGGGCCTGCCCAGAACCGGCACCACGCTATGTGAACGGATTATCTCCAGTCATTCAGAGGTGGAAACCTTAGGCGAGACGTTATTCTTTCAAATGATTTTACGTCGCGAGAGTGGGGTGCAAAGTACCCAGCCTATATCCCGTGAAATGATTGAAGCCCTTCTCGACAAAGAGCCGGCGGCTATAGCGAAAGGATACATGGAGCAAGTGGCTTATCGATTACATGATAAGGCCTACTTTATCGATAAATTACCCTTCAACATTTTGTACCTGGGCTTTTTTGCCAAGGCTTTTCCGAAAGGGAAAATTGTTTATCTGCATCGTAATCCCATGGATGCCTGCTTTGCCATGTATAAGCAGATTTTTACCTGGGCGTATAAGTTTTCTTATTCGCTGGAAGATTTGGCGCAGTATTATGTGGCTTTCGAACGGTTAATGACGCACTGGAAAGCAGTGTTAGGCGATCGTATTGTGGAAGTCAAATACGAAGACCTGGTTGACGACACGGAGCAACAAACCCGTCAATTGCTGGCCAGCCTGGACATGCCTTTTGAACAGGCCTGTCTCGACTTTGACCAGAACAGGGCGCCAAGTGCAACGGCGAGCTCGGTGCAAATAAGAGAGAAGGCACATAAAAACTCGGTGGATAAATGGCGGCGTTTCGAGCAGGAACTGGCGCCATTAAAAGCCCGGCTTGAAAGTGCCGGTATCAATGTCTAATCCAACGCGCAATTAACATGACTCAGCATTCCTTACATGAATACAGCCAGTATGCCCGAATGCTTATCGGGCAGAAAAACTGGCAGGGCGCTGCCAGCATTGCCAGCCAGATGCAGCAACAATTCAGCGATGAGGCGGAAGGTTTTTTTATTGGCGGTGTGGTAGCAAAAAATTCCGGCAGACTCAGCGCTGCAATGGAACAGTTTGAATCTGCCTTGGAAAAAGATGAGGCTCGCCATGATGCAGCCATTGAACTGGCTGAATTATATACCTCTGAAAGCCGCTTTGGTGACGCGATCACATTGCTGGATAACTATCAGCAAAAGCTGGCTAACAGCTCTTACTATTTGCTGCTGGCAGCCAAGGTGTTTACCTGGCTGGGATTACACGAGAGAGCCTGGCAGGCATTAAACCAGGCTAATAAAGTGCAACCCGATACTGATTCGATCCTGGCCCGTCTAGCCGAATGTGCTGTGTTGTTGGGGCGAATTGATGTGGCAGAGCCAGTCTATAAACGCTTAATCAAAAAGTACCCGCATTTTCAGAAACACCATTATGACTATTCAAAGCTAAAGCGTGCTGAAAACGATGAGCACGTGCAGCAGATGAAGCAGATGTTGCAACAAAACGGGCAGCCGCCGCAAAATAATATTTATCTTTATTATGCCCTCGGTAAAGAGCTTGAGGATTTAGAACGGTGGCAGGAAGCTTTTAGTTACTACGAACAAGCCGGCAACGCCATCTTAAGTAACGCCAACTATACCGTCGACAAAGATATTCAAACCATCAATGATGTAATCGGGTTGTGTAGCCGTGAATGGCTGGAGAATGGAAAGAATACCGCCTGTGACGAACACGCTACGCCAGTGTTTATTGTGGGCTTGCCAAGAACGGGTACCACGTTAATCGAGCGTGTGCTGGCCTCTCACCATGAGGTTGAGTCGGCTGATGAAACGTTCTTTTTCCCGACGGCGATTAATCTTGAAGCTGGTATTAAGCGTTTTAGTGAAATTGATGCTGAAGTGATTAGCAGGGCGGCAAAAAGCGAGCTACAGTCTGTTGCCAGCCGCTACCTCGAAATGGTGGGTTACCGGTTATCAGGTAAATCGTATTTTATTGATAAGTATCCGTTTAACTTTTTGCTGCTGGGCTTTATTGCCAAGGCTTTCCCCAAAGCAAAACTGATTTATTTGCACCGCCAGCCGCTGGATGCATGCTTTGCCATGTTCAAACAGTCGTATTTTAAATTCTCTTATTCACTGGATGATTTGGCAAAATATTATGCTGCACATCACCAGTTAAGAGAACACTGGTTTGAAGTACTGGGCGACAGGCTGATAGAAGTCTCTTACGAAACATTCGTTGCCTCACCAGAAGCATCCACACGACAATTACTCAATGAGCTGGGCCTTGAATTTGACCCTGCCTGCCTGGAGTTTTACAACAACCCTACCGCCAGTGCTACTGCCAGCACATTACAGGTAAGGGAAAAAGTGCACACCCGTTCGGTGGGTAAATGGCAGCATTTCTCTAACGAAATGGCACCACTGGTGAATTTTTTAGAACAGAAAGGAATATTATCAATTAGTTGAAATTAAACGTTGCCGGATTGTTTTTCGCGCTGGCTCCTGCCTAGTATTAACGCTTGCTTATATAAGCAGACGGAAATACCCAAAGGACTGAAAGCCACATAAAAACAATAAAAAGGTAGCGCTAATGACACAACCAAACGATTTCGCCAGGGAAGACACTGACGACTGGGATAAGTACTGGAGTGGTGTAGGGGGGATTGGTGCTTTCACCGATGGTGGTGTCAGTCACCCGGCGATTACCGCTTATTGGCAACACTACTTTCGCACACTTTCTGCCAGCCAGGCCAACGACTCTTTGAAGATCATCGATATTGCCGGGGGGAATGGCGCATTGATTGAAACGGCCGGGCAGATTTATGGTGACGCGCAACTGGCTATTACATCGCTCGATTTATCCCCCGCTGCAATTCAACAACTCACCAAACGATTTCCCCATGTAAACGGGCTGGTTGCTGACGCGAATGCCATTCCTTTACAGGATAACAGTACCGACCTGGTGGTGAGTCAGTTCGGCATCGAATATGCTGGCGCCGACGCTATCGACGAAGCCATTCGGGTGGTTCACCCTGGTGGGAACATTGCTTTAATGATGCACTGCGAAAATGGCGTGATTTTTCATGAAAGCAGAATCAACCTGACGGTTATCCAACGTATCCTTAATTCGCATATTTTACCGTTGGCTAAATGTTTTTTTACCGCCCGTACTGAGCTTCATCGGGGCGGAGACAAACAGCGACAAAGTTTTCAGGCCCAGGCCGAGCAGTTCTGCGTGGCACTGGGAGTGCTCGAACACTGTATGTCAGAGTTTGGCACCGGCGCTGCAGGTGGGTTTGTGCATAAGCTCTATAACGATCTGGCTAATGTGCATGAATCTTTCGGGCAGTATGTGCTCAGTGAAGTACTTGACTGGTTATCTAACATCGAAGTTGAACTGGAAGCCTATAAAGGCAGAATGCAGGCAATGCTAGATGCGGCGCTGGCCGTGGATGAGTTTAACGAAATCACCGAAAAATTCCGACACAGTGAATTCACTCTTACGGTTGCTGACAAACTTTACAGCCCTGATAACTCGCAACCTCTGGCATGGGTAGTCGCGGCAGACGGGCAATAAACCATCTTTATAATTCGCACCATGCCAGTTAGCGTGATGGTAGGGGACTCACGCCGGCAAATATCGATAAGTCGTATATACTAAAAACAGAGACCGACAGCATCCCCAAAGACATCAAGCTATGTAACGATAAATGTAGATGTGGATGGAAAGCAATAACTGACAGTACCCGGGGCTGCCGCCTGGAGATACGACCAGCACATCTGCGCAATACCCGTTTTCCGGCGTTTCTATAAACATGGCGCCGTGCAGTGCACTAGCACCACCGAATCGATTTCACGACCAGTGTATCGCTTCTCATACGCCACTTTTCCCGAACATCTAAGCCTAAAGTATTGTAAAGATACAACATAAGTACGCTTAGAATAGGGGGCTTGGATTGCACAATGTTTATTGAATTGCTGAACAGGGTTGCAGCAATAATAATGATAAGACAGAGATATTGTCGCTCAGGATGCAACACAGGGCGTTTTTAATGCCAAATTCAGATGATTAACAGATTATGTTAGTGACTGTCTGCAATCCGCTGAAGTCAAATCTGGTCGGACTTTGCCGATAGAAATTAATAATCGCTTAACTGATGTTGTGAATTTTTTGTAATTTATTTACACTTTCGGAAGTTTTATAACATATGTTGAACAGTCGATTTGTTTAATCACTGAGCAAACGCAACGCGATAACAGGGGTGTAAAGAGCTTGTTACTTGACTCCCTTGTTGATCTCGTGTGACTATAAGACGTTCGTAGTATTGGTGTCAGTATGGCAAATACTACCTTCCTAAATATAGATAAATTTTATACGCCCCTTGCGAAGCAGTATTTTTATTACAAGTCGCAAGGATTCAAATAAGAAATTGGTTGGGAACTATGTCCAAAATGAGCAAGAGAACTCTTATTGCTTCTACTATGATGGGTGCATTCGCACTGACTGGTAGCGCAGTCGTCTCTGCAACGAATCTGANCGATCTTCANAAAGAAGAAGCAAAGATTCATGCGGCTGCAGCGAAATCTCAGGAAAANATCAACNCNCTNTTCGANCAGTCACAAGANCTGTTAGTAGAATACCGTGGTGTTGTTGATGAAACTGAAAACCTGAAGATCTACAACGATTACCTGGCAAGCNTNGTTGCTGACCAGCAGCGTGGTATCGATTCTTTACAAAAGCAAATCGACAGCATCGAAGATACCAAACAAGGTATCGTTCCTCTGATGTTCCGTATGATCGACAGCCTNGAGAAATTCATCGAGCTGGACGTTCCAATTCGNCTTGAAGAGCGTAAAGAGCGTATCGAAAGANTNCGCGANCTGATGGCTAACTCGAATGTAACCGTTTCCGAGCAGTTCCGTCAGGTNCTTGATGCATACCTAATNGAAACNGAATACGGCACGCGCATCGCGTCTTACCAGGGNACTCTGGATGACAACGGTACNGAAGTAACCGTTGACTTCTTTAACCTGGGCCGTACNGCAATGCTTGCTNTGTCTTTGGACCAAAAACACGCTTGGGTTTGGAACAATGACACCCGTTCTTGGGAAGCNCTTGGTGANGAATACCTGGGCTCTGTNAACGANGCTGTGAAAATGGCTAACGGNNTGNTCCCNGCNGAACTTNTCAAACTTCCAATTAAAGCAGCGGAGTAAGCGTTAATGAAACCAGTATTTAAATCTCTACTCGCCGCTGCGACGGTAGCGGTTATNTCTTCNACTGCGGTAGCTCAGGAGCCNGCATCTCTGCAAGACCTGCTGAACTCTGTNAAAGNNAANCGTGCTTCTGAAGCAAAAATCAACGCACAGCGCGAAGCNGANTTCCAATCTGCCCGTGCCGACAAGCAAGCATTACTGCGTAAAGCTGAAGGCGAGCTGAAAGCTGAGCAAGACCGTGGTGACCGTCTGCAAAAGCAATTTTCTGACAACGAAGTAACGTTGAACGAAAAAGCAGCTGAACTGGAACAGGCTACCGGTACTTTAGGTGAGATGTTCGGTGTGGTACGTCAGGCATCTTCTGAAGCTTACGGCCGTATCGCAACGTCAATCGTAAGTGCTCAGTATCCTGGCCGTGACGAATTCCTGGCTCGTATGTCTGAAGAATCTAAAGGTCTTCCTAACATCGACGAACTGGAAGAGCTGTGGATTTCATTGCAAACTGAAATGACTGAACAGGGTTCAGTAGTTAAATTTACTACTGACGTAATTAACCTGGACGGTGGTACTAACTCACAAGAAGTTCTGCGTGTTGGTACATTTAACTTAGTAGGTGACGAAGGTTACCTGACTTACGACGACGAGAACGACATCGTTCAGCCTCTTGGTCGTCAGCCAGACGGCTACCTGGTTTCTGCTGCTAAAGATGCACGCGAAGCAACTTCAGGTTTCGTACCTTTTTATGCTGACCCTTCACGCGGCCAAATCTTAGGTCTGTTGAAGCAGAAAGCAACTATGTCTGAGCGTTATCACGCTGGTGGCGTAGTAGGTTACGTAATCACTGGTATGCTGGCAATTGGCCTGTTAATCGGTCTGTACAAACTGATCACCCTGACTCTGATTGGTGGTAAGATCCGTTCACAGCTTAAAAATCCTTCAGCTCCTTCAGACAAAAACCCTCTGGGTCGAATCCTGAAAGTTTACAGTGAAAACAAAAACGTTGACGCTGAGAACCTGGAACTGAAACTGGATGAAGCTATACTGCGTGAACTGCCAAGCATCGACTCTGGCATTAACGTAATCAAAATCTTTGCGGCAATTGCACCTCTGCTGGGTCTGTTAGGTACAGTACTAGGTATGATCGCTACCTTCCAAACCATCACACTGTTCGGTACTGGTGACCCACGTATGATGGCAGGAAGTATCTCTATGGCACTTGTAACTACCGCGCAAGGTATTATTGCAGCGCTGCCATTAATCTTGACGCACAGCATCGTTGCCTCTAAGAGCAAGTCAATCGTTCATATCCTGGACGAGCAGACTGCAGGCATCATTGCTGCTCACGCAGAGTCGGAGAAAGCATAATATGGTTTACCTGATTGGATTATGGGAATCGGTCAGGGACTTTATCGCTACCGGCGGTGACGTGTTATACGCTGTTGCTGCCGCGCTCTTTCTCATGTGGGTATTAATGATTGAGCGCTACTGGTATTTGACGTCAGTGTTTCCAAAAATGAAAAAGCAAATTATTCAGGATTGGAACGCTCGTGCAGATACTAAGTCATGGTATGCGCATAGAATCCGTGAAGCGTGGATCTCCGAGGCTTCAGATAACCTGAACGCCAGAATGCTTATCATTCGAACCCTGGTAGCTATGTGTCCGTTAATCGGACTACTGGGTACTGTAACTGGGATGATCAGCGTGTTTGAGACTATGGCAACGCAAGGTACGAGTAACGCACGTCTTATGGCGGGTGGTATCTCGATGGCAACTATCCCGACAATGGCGGGAATGGTCGCGGCGCTGTCAGGGCTGTTTATCAGTACTCGTCTCGAGGCGAAGGTTAAGATTGCGCGGGAAAAGCTAGTTGATAGCTTGCCGTATCATTAGAGAGAGAGATTATGGCTCGAAAAGTCAGAACCGAAGAGGAAGATGCAGCGATTGATATGACGCCCATGCTGGACATCGTATTCATCATGCTGATCTTCTTTATCGTGACAACGGTTTTCGTTAAGGAAGCCGGTATAGAAGTTAACAAGCCCGATGCGAGCCGAGCGTTCTTACATAAAAATGCTAACATTTTCATTGCGATCACCGAAGATGGCGATGTCTGGTTAGATAAACGCGAGGTGTCTGTTGACAGCGTCAGGGCAAACTTAGAGCGATTACTTACGGAGCAACCAACTGATTATGTGTTTATACAGGCTGATATTAAGGCTAAACACGGGGTGGTTGTTGAAGTTATGGACCAGGTTAAAGCCGCAGGCATTGACCGTATTGCAGTAGCAGCGAGGAACTAGTATGGGTAGAATTATCGCCTCTATAGTCATCGGTGCAGCCGTAGCATTTGGTCTGTTCGTAGTAATGGCTAAACTTATTGAAAACTCAGCGCGTCCGGTTGATGAAATTCCGGATGCACCGGTTATCGATATCGTTATGCAGCCGCCAGAAGAGGATACGCAAACACGTACCCGTGTTCCGCCACCTCCTCCTCCTCCGCCACAACAGCCACCTAAAATGGAGCCTGTTGAGCCGGAAGAAGCTGAGCCGGATGCAGACGGATTCAGCCTGGATATTCCAGGTGTTGATACCGGTGGTGTTGGTGTAAACATTGGTGGTGTTGGTGCGATGCAGAGTGATGGTGATGCGACACCTATCGTTCGTATCGATCCTAAGTACCCGCCACAGGCAGCACGTGATGGTAAAGAAGGCTGGGTTAAGCTTCAGTTTACTATCATGGAAGATGGCTCTGTTGATGACATCGATGTAATCGATGCGAATCCAAAGCGTATCTTCGACCGTGAAGCCCGTCGAGCTCTGGCGAAGTGGAAATACAAGCCGAAGATCGTTGACGGTAAGCCTGTTAAGCAACCAAATATGTTTGTACAACTAGACTTTAAACTGGAGCAATAATCATGTTGAAATCCACAATGTTTAAAAAGTCACTGGTAGTAGCGGCATTCACTCTGGGCTCAGCGATTGCGTTGCCAGCAGCAGCGCAAAGCTCGGCACCGGTAGTGTGTCCAGGCTACGAGAAAGGTACAACCAACCTGGTTGGTGAGCGTGTAGGTAAAAAAGTACAAAAGGCTTTTGAAGCGTACAACGAAGACCTGATTGATGACGCGATCACAATCCTGTCTGAGATTGAAGCGAAAGAAGACTTTGACAAAGCTTATGTAAACCGTTTCCTCGGTAACATCATGGCGACTAAAGATGGCATGGGGCCAAAAGCCCTGGAGCTGTTAGTGTCGTCGGTAGAAACTAAGGTGTTAAACGACCTTGAGCACTCGCAAACGCTCAAGCTGGTTGCTGACCTTAGTCTGCAGGAAAAGGAATACGAGCAAGCGGTTNAGTACTATCAGGCATATCTNGACTTTACTTGTAAAGANGACCCTGAAGTTTANACCCGTATGGCCAACGCTTTTTATGAGCTNAAGCAATACGACAAGCTTATCGANCCAGCTAANAAAGCTATCGCGTTNTATGAAGAGCCAAACAAAAACCCNTANGTACTGAAGTTATCTTCGTACTATGAGCGTAAGATGTANAAAGAAACCGTTGGGGTTGCTGAGGACATCGTTAACACGTTCCCTGAAGAAGGTAAGTGGTGGGTTCAGTTAGGTCAGTTTTATCTGATGATCGAAGACTATAAAAAGTCTTTAGCGACATTAGAAATTGCATATAACCAGGGCTTTTTAGAAAAACCTAATCTGGTAAAAATGTTGTCTCAGTTGTACGCAACAAACAATATGCCTTATCGCTCAGCCAAGGTGCTGGCAGAGAATATTGCGAACGGCAAGATTGAGAAAACAGCAGATAATCTGGCGTCTGTAGCGAACAGCTATCACCAGGCGATGGAGTATGAAACTGCTGCACAGTATTATCAGCAAGCGGCAGAAATGTCGTCTGATCCAGAATTTTACCGTAAGCAGGGTGTGCTGCTGCTGGTTGCAGAGGATTACAAAGGTGCTATTACAGCGCTTTCTAAAGCTCTGGAACGTGGCGTAGAAGACCCGGGCAAAGTTCACTTTAGCTTAATGGAAGCTAACTTTTATGCCGGCGACTTTAAACAAGCCTACGAGCATATTAAGGAAGCGAAAAAGGACAAGACATTACGCAGAAATGCCAATGCCTGGGAGCCTTACATCAAGCAGAAGGCGAAAAACCGCGGTATTAATATCTAATTGAAAAAGCGCCTTAACGGCGCTTTTTTTATCTCTGTTATCCTCATTCTTTATTACACTTATCGGGTAAGAACACGGCCGAGATGGCTGATGATAAAGCGCTCCGTTTCACGCTTGCCGCTCAGCCTGTACCGCTCTGTAAGCTTATTAAGTGAGTTACTGTTTGCCACAAAGTCCTGTAGTACAGCCTTGCTCTCGCTTTCTGCTATGTCCTCTGAATGTGTTTCAAGCAGCCACGCAACACTGCCACGGGCATGCTGAAGACTTCTGCTTCCGTTAACAACCTGCTCCAGTATGGCTAAAGTGCACGCTTGAATACTATCGTTAACTGCAAAAGGTAGAATAGCGGGTTGATAGCCAAATGTTTCCGGTGCAGGGTGGAGCAATAACTCCTGACTATAACGCTGGGCAATAAGCGCCTGAATATCGATCATCGTCTGACTTAATGGCAGAAACATGAGTAAACTGTATTCACCACTTGAGGCGTCACGTTTTAATCCCGGTTTAGTGGGCACAAAGTCATTGGCGTTCCAAAAGGCAGTCAGAGTAGGGGTTGCACCATAAGAAGTAGTCAGTGCGTCCACTCCCGAAAACTTTGCCTGTTGCAGCAAGCTGTTGATTAAGTTGCTGGCGATGCCTTTACGCCGGAAACGGGGTAGGACGGCGATTCGGTTAATACGCCAGTAAGTTGCAGTCGCCATAACTGTAGACGCCAAAAGCACGCTTAAGCCCTGGGCGGATAGATGCCCGTTTACCCGTCTGGCACCGCAGGCAATGTCATTTGCAACGTCTTTGAGTAATGGGCCGCCTTCCTGTTGATAATTGAGTACGCCGATCACCTGATTGTCGCTGACCGCCAGTAACGTATTATTGGCTGGCGAATCATAGAGGCGTACTAATTCATCAGCCGTGGTCTGATAGTGGGCTTGCATTAGCAGCGGTAGCAACTGGCGGTTAGTTGGGCTATCGAACTGTTCTTTATCAAGCGCCTCATAGTTGAAAGTGTTGCCGTAGTGAGAATTTCCAGACTCCACTTCATTAATAACAAAACTTGTTGTGTCTATACACAGCGCGTGGTACCAGAAATGCTCCAGCGGATCACCTTCAAACCAGCGAATGGGCGTTTGTAGTTCGTAATGGTGGATATCCGGCCGGTGTTGCTTAAGCCAGGGAATAAAGCGGGTGATAAAGCCTCTACCAGACCCTTCATAGCCTCTTACTGTCGTACTTAGCAACAGATGCTTAGCCTGGTTGCAAAGTGCTGTGAGCTGGGGCACCGGAATGCTTGCGGCTTCGTCGATAAGTAATAGTGTAGATTCGGTGAGTGTAGCCAGCGAGGGGTGGTCAAGTGGCAGCCATTGGCAAGTCAAATCATTAAATGTAACTTGATGACGATCAAGCTGCTTCGCCTGAGGGCAGGTTAGCAGGACGCCGGCAAATACCTGACTTACTGACTCTGCATAACGGCTGGGAATAATCACAGACTGTGCTTTTGTAGCCATATGGTGCCCGGCAATCATGCCCAACAGGGTAGATTTACCTCTGCCGCGGTCGGCAGTGAGCAGTGCGCTTTCAATTGGTTGGCCGCCAGTAATAAGCTTGAACAGGCGTTGTTGTTCCGCCGATCTGAATGGTGAAGGCGGGGCAACCGGTGGCTGTACAGCAATTACTTCAGGTAACTCTGGCTCGTAATTTTCGCGCAATATGGCAACGCTTGAGTCTGTCCCGAACTGCATGAGTATAGCGGCCCGCAATTGGCTGAATTGGAGTTGTTCTCCATAACTTAAATAGTGGCCGGTGGATGCCTCGGGGTATGCTGGCCATTCGTTAAAGTCCGGACAGCACACAACCATCAGCCCACCCTGAGTAACCGTCCCGGCAATGGCCAGAACAGCATTAGGGCGAAACGCCTCAAAGGTATCAACAATGGCCAGGCTGTATTCTACGCCGAGAATTTGCCGGTAGGCGGCGATGCTTAGTGAGTTATTGTCAGGGCACAGAAATGTACCGAGAAGCAGAGTTTCGTGGTTACTATACCGCTGTGTTAGTTGTTCAATAACGTCTTTGCAGTAATGCGCAGAACCGCTCACTACCAGCAGTTGGCGGTGAGCATTGGGAGTCTTCTTAAGCGCAGTATTCCAGTCGGATAGTGCGGCTAACGTCTTCGCGCTGGGCATATGAGCAAAACGCCATTATGGAAAATAGCTATTGTACCTGTTTGTGGAGTGGCCACCAATGCAGCCATAAGCATTAACGGTACATTACCACTTTGCTAGTAAATCCCGGGCTTCGGTTAACTGCTGTTCTGACAATGCAGCAGCGAGTTGATCGTTGTGGATTGGCGCCTGATTAAAACATAAATAGTTAAAGGCTAGTTCGTGACAACAGCGGATCCGCTGATTCACTTTTGCATCCGGCTCCTGACACAATCGCCATAAGGTCTGATTCACCTTACTGGTAAAGCCCCATCTGACCAGTAACAGTGATGAGGCGCCATACAGGCACAGGTTATGCTCTGCAGCCAGGTCAGACTGAAACTCATCAAAACTGGAAGCGCTTTGCCACTGTTCAAAAAACAATGAGGCATCGAGGTGTTCGGTATGGAATATTAAAAGTAAGGCCAGTGGTCCAAACAGAATGAGCTGGGCAATCAGGGCTTTATCCTCGTTGCTGTATTCGCCGGCAAATAACGCCTCAAATAAGGCATTACTTAACAGCATGGCGTCTATCAGCCGCTCAATATTCGGATGGACACTTTGCACTGTGAGGTATTGCTGGGCGGCAAATAACACCGCCAGGTTTCTCACGTTATTCACGCAAAGATTACGGCCGATAGCCTGTTCAAGAGACTGAGGCACGGATCCGTAAAGGGCTTTACTGGCTTTACCTATGATGTGTGCGAGAAATACAGGGTCTGGTTCGATGAGCTTTACCAGTCGGCTGACTGAAAGTTGATCATCAGACAGATTCACAATATGACTGATGGTTTCCGGCAGGGGAGGCAGGTTTTCGGTTACTTCGATCAGTGCCTGGTTACCCCGCTGGAATCGCAGTCGGCTGCCCACCTGACGCAACTGGCCAGGGCTTATGCCGGTAAACTCCTTAAAACTGCGGTCGAAGGAACGGCGATCGGAAAAGCCCAGTGACTCAGCCAGCACATCCACTTTCTCGCCGCTCAGTAAACCATTTATGCTGCGTTCGTGAATGTGCGATTTTAGCAGGGCATTGAAAGACAGTTTTTCCTGTTTGAGTTTGCGCCGAAACACCGACTCAGACATGCCCAACAGTTCGCCAACCGCCTCAGAGCGAATTCTGGCAGGCGTATCAAACTGTTTAAACGCATCGACCAGATCCTGTTTAAAGCCTCCTTCACCGGCAGGTTGCAGGTTTTTAACCAGCACAAGTTGCAATTTTGGACTGTAAAAAAACGATGGGCTGGCTAACCATCTGGCGTCGAAAGTAACAGCCGGTGCCGGATGGTGGTGGGCGCAATGAGCTTCACTAACGGATGCTAACAGCCACTCGGAGTGCTCGTGAACCAGTTCAACCTGGTTAAAATCGAAATTTCGCCCGGCCAGGTGACGAAACAGCGCCAGCAGAAAAGCCACCACAAAGGGTTCCATATCCGCCAGAATGCCAGCTTTTACTGTGAGCGTTACCTGACTTTCTGTTTTGTTGATATGAATTTCTTCTGATGCTTCAAATAATGGCGTGTCGAAAGTGTGTAAAGCATCCAGAGCGGCATTGATATCCCGGGCCATGGATAAAAAACAGTGAAAAGTACCCATCTTGTTAAAATCAAGATAACCCAGTAAAGACTGGCCAATCCGTTGCGGTGAGTCACTCTTACTCAGGAGTGCTAACTTTTCATTCAGGGCCGTAACCGGATAATCACCGCTTTCAATATCGCCAAGCGCTGATAGCGCGGTAGACTCATCTTCCGTTGTCAGGCTCTTATCCCGGCGTAATGATAATAACGCCCGCGTAACAGCTGACCAAAACGTTCCTGTATAGGTAACAGACATATCAGTTTTTCTATCCCTTGCAATTCTCCCACCATAATAACGACTTTTGCCCGGGTGTTAAGTGAGGACAGACAAAATTGTCCTATAGTTCGATAAAATGTGTCCTATTTTGATTTTTCGGCTGCGCTACCATTAACTCCGCAGTTTGATGATGCACAAAGCCAAACTTGTTGTGAAGCAAGGACGGAAAGCCACGGGCCTTTAAGTCGAAGGTGGCCGGGTTACTCAGAGTCAGTACAGTTTTTAGGTATTGATTAGTAGTTAAGGATTAAAACATGAAGTTGGCCAGAAAATTATGTTCAGCAATCGTCGCCTGCGGTATGGCAGCCTCTGCCAACGCTGGTGTTATCAATTACGATGTGGACTTTGATACCGCTACTTTTGAAGGCATGAGCCGTCAGAACAACGGCGATAGCGATTATTTTGTACAGAACAATGGTGCAATCAGAATTTACTCAGATTCCTGGTTTGCGATTGATTTGGAAGACACGTTTGGCGTTGATTCAGTTAATCTGGACGATCCGCTGACAAACTATACGCTGGATTTCAGATTCCGTTTATTCCAGCGCATTGGCGATGGTGGCCAAGCCAGAGGTGTACCTACCTCACTTCCTGAAATTGGTGGTTTGTTCTTTGCTGATTTCTCTGGTGGTCAGACTGACGCGGTTTCCAGCCAGTCGTTTAACCTGGTTGGCACGCAAAACTGGGGACTGGACGATTTTTCTTATACCAACGATCGCTGGCAACGTTTCTCAATCGATCTGGATAACTACCTGAGTGGCAGTTTTACCCACATCGTCTTGGTAAACGATTGTGACCGTGAGTGTGGCAACACTCAAGTACGTTTTAGAGATATGACGTTGTCTGAGGTTAGCGCGCCAACCGCATTGTCGCTGGCAGTACTCGGACTCGGCATAACAGGCTGGCGTCGTCACCGCCGGTCTGTATAAAGCTCTTTATCCGGGAGCAATTAAGCAACGCCCACCACGTCACGGTGGGCGTTCTTATTTCTGCTGAAAAATACCTCTGCGTAACAATCTGTTAAACAGTTGCAAATCTTTTAAGTCTTGGTAGACTCCATCGCGCATTCAAAATGCATTCACCAAGGGGTGCCGGAAACGGCTGAGATCCATGATGTGGGAACCCTTAAACCTGATCCGGATAATACCGGCGTAGGGATGGTTACAATCAAGCCTTATCACCTGCCGTTAAAAGCCGGATCTTTTGGTCATCATTGCACAAGAGATCCAGTATGAAATTACCTAAAACTCTGTTTTCTTTATCTTTACTGAGTTTATCTGTCAGCGCTTTAGCTGCTGAGCAACAAGACATCGAAAAAGTCACCGTATACGGCGACTTTCATCAGCGGGCCCTGGCTCAACTGAGCGCCAGTGCCTCAATCATTGATAATGCACGTATTCAAAACCGTCAGGCTGTGCACATTGAAGATTTACTGCGAGTAGCGCCAAACGTAAATTTTGCAACAGGTGCCTCGCGGGGACGCTTTGTGCAGATTCGCGGCATTGGCGAGCGCAGCCAGTACGCCGAACCGATTAATCCATCGGTGAGCATTATGGTGGACGATTTTGACTTTACCGGACTTGGCGCTGCTGCACTGCTGTTTGATTCCCAGCAGGTTGAGATTTTCAGAGGCCCTCAGGCTACGGTGTTTGGTACCGGAGCACTGGCAGGCGCAGTGTTAATTAAATCCACTCAGGCCGAGGAGCTCGACGCCGATTACGTTCAGCTCACTGCGGCGACTAAGAGTAGCTATCGGGTGGAAGCCGGTAAGAGTGTTGAGGTCGCAGATAACCTGGCCATACGCGGTGCATTAGTGCACAACCAGAGCGATGGTTTTGTACGCAATACTTTCCTTAACCGCGACGACACCAACAATATTGACGAAAGTGCTATTCGGTTAGCGGCGAGCTACGACTACAGCGATGAAGTATCGTTAACCGTTAATTACCGCTGGTATGATATCGACAACGGGTTTGATGCCTTTTCTTTGGATAACACTCGCGAAACACTGTCTGACGAGCCCGGGTTTGACCGCCAGCAAACCCATGCTATCAGCGCTAACCTGCTAACCCGGCTGGATGGCGGCGACCTACACTTTATAGTTACTCACGCCAGCCACAATATAGGTTATGCGTATGACGAAGACTGGACCTATGATGGCTTTCATCCGTGGGGATATACCTCTTTCGATGCGTATTACCGCGATGTCGATACCAATACCGTGGAGTTACGCTTCGTCAGTGGCGATCAATGGCGTTTATTTAACGACACGACCTCCTGGGTTATCGGCTCGCGGGTTAAGAACAATAAAGAAGATCTACTTCGTCAGTACACCTATGCTGATGGCGATTTCGTGAGTCAGTATCAGCCCATCACACAGGCTGTTTACGGTCAGTTGGAAAGCCAGTTAACCAATGACTTATTGCTGACCTTTGCATTACGTGCGGAGAACTATGATTTTTCTTACGGCGACAATGCCGGCCTCAGCGGTGAGCAAGATTCCACCATGCTGGGCGGCAAGCTGGCACTGAGTTATCAACTTGGGCAGCAACTGGTTTATGCCAGTGTTTCCCGTGGTTATAAAGGCGCCGGCATTAATCCCGATCAGAACGTGTCTACCGACAACCGCTTCTACGACGAAGAGTACAACTGGAACTATGAAATCGGCATGAAAGGGCGACTGGCTGACCAGTTAACCTCCCGCGTGGCATTTTTTGTCATGAAACGGGAAGATACGCAGGTCAGTGACTACGAACTGCAGTATCGGGATGACGGCTCAGCGGAGTTTATTGATATTATCAGTAACGCCGATTTAGGTACCAACCAGGGCGTTGAGGTTGAGCTTAGCTGGCAGGCAACTAACAACTGGAACCTGAGCTTCTCGGGTGGGTACCTGGATGCCTATTTTGAAGATTATACCCGCGCTGACGGCACTACTGTGACCGAGCAGCAGCAGGCTCAGGCGCCCGAGTTTACTGCCAATTTACTCAGCCAGCTGGATATCAACGAGTCAATTCGCTGGAATGTTGAAGTGGATTTTGCCGATCGCTATCGCTTTTCTGATGGCCATGATGTAACGGCACCTTCGCGCACCTTAGTGCATACCCAGCTAAGCTGGCGGATAGAGAACTGGGAAACGCAGCTGTGGATCAACAATGCGTTTGATGAAACATACTACACCCGTGGATTTGGCGGATTCAGCAATGATCCCCGTGATTTTTACGAATTTGATGAACCCTATTATCAGTTGGGTAACGGTCGTCAGACCGGTGTTACTGTTCGTTATCAATTCTAGGAGCGCATTATGCAGGTGATGGTTGAGTTATCGCTGTACCCATTGGTTAATGACTATATCGGGCCAATCAAGGCCTTTATTGAACGGCTGAATAGTTACAGCAACCTTACAGTCATCACCTGTTCTACCAGCACCCAGGTGCATGGTGACTACACCGAGGTGATGCAAGTGCTGGGCGTAGAAATGCAGCGAACCCATGAAGAAGTCGGGCAGGCGGTGTTTGTGGCTAAATTTCTTAATTTTGATGCCATGAGCAGTAAGTAGGGCAGAATGGAACAGATCCTTTCTCAATTGGTTGAACAAATTGTCGCGACCTCACTGGCAGAATGGCTGGCTGTTGTGCTGGCCATCGCCTATGTGCTGCTCGCTGCCCGGCAAAGTGCCTGGTGCTGGCTGGCAGCCCTCACCAGCACTGCTATTTACACCTGGTTGTTCTGGCATGTCGCGCTACCGTTTCAATCGGCGCTGAATCTGTTTTACATGGTAATGGCGGTTTACGGCTACTGGCAGTGGCATCATAAACCGGGCGAAGATAAATCAGTGCAGTCACGATCTTTGAGCTGGCATGTGCTGGCGGTGTTCGGTTTAACAGCAGTGGCCGTAGGCTTAGGTAAATTAGCCGCAACGCAGTTTAACAGTGAGTACCTGTGGCTTGATGCGGCTATTAATGTTTTCAGTGTAGCGACCACCTTTATGGTGGCGCACAAAATACTGCAAAACTGGATCTACTGGTTTGTCATCAATACCGCCGCAGTGTTCCTGTACTGGCAAAGCGGATTAATTCTGTCTGCCTGCCTGTTTTTAGGGTATGTTGGCTTTTCAGTTTACGGATATAACCAATGGAAACAGGAATGGTCAGAAAGGTATCTGACAAACAACTAAGCGACTTTATTACCGGGGCCTGTGGCGCATCGCAATTATCTTTTGAGCCGGTTCGTCAGGGCCTGGCTAACAGTGTATTCCGGGCAAGCAGCGGCGGGCAAAGCTGGGCGGTAAAATTGCTGGGGCCGGCCACGTTCAGTGCCGTTAACTACACTGTTGTCGCTAAATTGCAGCAGCAACTGGCCGTTTGTGGTCTGGCGCCGGTGGTTACCGCTTATGATCCGGCATTACGCATTTGGATTGAAGAGTGGGTCGATACGCCAGACCAACAATCACTGGATATTGAGCGACTGGCGCATTCGCTGGCCAACATCCATCAAAGTGATATTAGTGCGCCAACCCTAGCCCTTTTGCCATGCTGGCAACATTACCTGGAACAGTTACCCACTAAAGCCGCACGATGCTACTCGGCTGAAAGAGATAAGCTTGTGCCGGTGATTTCCCAGTTCAGTCATTACCAGGACTTTTGTTTTTGCCATAACGATCTGTCGTTTGCACACCTGGTAGGCGCGTCACGCAATAAAGTGGTCGACTGGGAGTACGCGGCTACCGGTAACCGTTATTTTGATATTGCCGCCTGCGTGCTTATTAATGAGCTTAACGGTGAACAACAACAGCAGTTATGTGACGAGTATGCGCACCAGGCAGGCAAATCGCCAGACTTGGTGGCAAGGAGCGTGGCTGCTTTTTTACCGGTGGTGGATTTTACCAATCGTTTGTGGACGGCGGCTGCCGAGAGGAATCCGGGCTAATAATTCGCCGTTGCGTTTAATATTTGCGCGCTTAAACGCGATTTTAGTCATTTATTGTAAAAATACTTTACCTTTGAAGGCGCATACGTATAATTCACAGCGCGCTAGGGGTGTAGTTCGAATTGGTAGAACAGCGGTCTCCAAAACCGATGGTTGGGGGTTCGAGTCCCTCCACCCCTGCCACTTTCCCCTTTGTTCTGATAAACTCCTGTAACTCATTTCCTTACACAGAAAAATCATCGCTTATCATGGCATTCGCGTTAACTGATTATCAAATTGCTGCACTACAAGAAATGCAAATTCCGGTTTGGCAGCCGCAAGGAAAACTGGCAGAACCAGCCGGTGAAGTGCCTGACGTGGCAGAAAAAGTGAAATCAGAACCCGTATCGCAGGATACCGCTCGCTCGCATCTGCAACGCATAAAAGACAGTGTATCCGCTAAGCCTGCGCCATCTCAAACGGCTAAAAAGGCTGATGAACCGGTAGCCCCTCCGGCACTGCAGGAAATCAAAGCACAGCAGGCGCCACAATTTTTTGCCGATCTGCTTATCGCTGTGCAGGGCCTGGCCATGGAAACCGTTCCTCCAGTTAAAATGGGCGCTCCGGTATCAGTCTCGCAAACGGCGATTACGTTGCCGGTAGCACCGGATAAACTAACCTATCAACATAAAAAGCAGCTCTGGCGGGCATTGTGCGCACTGAGCTAGATTTATCACAGTTAAACATTACTCAGGCCGATGAGTCTCTCGCTGTAGCAGCCCATTCCATTCATTGTGAAGCCCAGTATGCGCCGTGGTCTGAGGCCACTTTTCTGGATTGCACCACATCACCTTACGAATGTTGGGTGATGCTCAATGACGGGCAGGTTATCGGGTTTGCCATCCTACTGGTAGTCTTGGATGAAGTAACCCTGATGGATATTGCCATCAGCGCAGAATTGCGAGGACAAGGAGCCGGCGAACGGATGCTGGATTTTGTGATTAACCGCTGCAAACAGCTGAATGCGTCAGGCTGTTTTCTGGAAGTGCGCGAGTCGAATGTAGCCGCCCACACACTTTACTCAAATAGCGGCTTTGCATTACTTGAGCGGCGTAAAGGCTATTATCCTACCAAGGATGGCAGGGAAGACGCGCTCATGATGTCCTTACCAATCAGTGCTGACAGCCATCACGCGAATCCTGTTTAAAAGTCCATACTGGCAAAAATTACCACCGAGGATTTTTCTGCTGACTGGACGTCATTGGAGTTATACCAATTGCATTAATTAATTGACCAAATTTGTCCACTCTCTCCAACAGAGATTTTTGACTCGCTCAACATCCGCAATGAATGTATTCCAGGCACG